>CAZKPE010000776.1:0-1001 GCA_964554545.1 uncultured Lewinella sp. | reverse complement strand
GGTGAGCCGGTCGGGCACCTTCTGGCTCTCCAAGACGCCGGATACCGTATCGGTCGGCTGGGACGCCGCCCTGCCGCGTATCGTGACCTGGGGCCGCTTCACGGACCGGGATTCCGGGCGGGATTTCTACGCCTTCAATACCCACTTCGACCACCGGGGGGAAGAGGCGCGGCTGCGGAGCGCGGAGCTGATCCTGACCATGATCGACTCCCTCAATCCGGAGGGGCTACCCTTCGTACTCACCGGCGATCTTAACCTGGCCCCCGAAAGTGCCCCCCTGCGACTGATCTCCGACACCCTCACCGATGCCTTCGTGGCGGCCCCGGTACGGCTCGGTCCGGCGGGCACCTTCACCGGCTTTAACCACGAAAAACCGGCTACCCGACGCATCGACTACATCTTCGTCTCACCCGGGGTGGAAGTACGCAACTTCGCCACCCTGACCGACGCCATCGACGGGCGGTACCCCTCGGATCATTTTCCCGTCCTGTCCACCCTGCACCTGCGTTTGCGCCCCCTTGTGATTGCCCACCGGGGAGCAAGTGGCTATGCCCTGGAAAACTCCCTGCACGCCTTTCGGGAAGCGGTGGAACTGGAGGCCGATATGGTGGAACTGGACGTTTTCACGCTGAAAGACGGCGCGGTGGTCTGCTTCCACGATGGGGAGCTAGAACGGCTGACGGGGGTGGGCGGGAAGATCGTGGACTATACCCTGCCCGAACTCAACCAACTGACCCTGAAGGACGGATCGCGTATCCCCCTGCTGCGTGACGCCCTCCGAGTAATGGATAAGCAACTGCGGGTGAACGTGGAGCTGAAGGGACCCGGTACGGCCGAGCCGACCTACCGCATCTTGCAAGAATTTATTCGAGAGGAGGGGTGGAAGCTCGAAGATTTTCATATCTCCAGTTTCCGCCACGACGAACTGCGGAAAATGCGGGAACTGGACGACCGGATCGAGATCGGCATCCTGCCCCACGGTTCGCCGCTGGCGGCGCTGG
>CAZKPE010000775.1:0-1003 GCA_964554545.1 uncultured Lewinella sp. | reverse complement strand
TCAGCGCCAGCACCTTGGCCATGATCGGGAACAGCCAGCCGGCGATCCCCTCGAACGCGCCGAGCGCCGCGTTGATGCCAACGATGCCGCGGAGCGGCCGCATCTCCGCCATCCTGAGCGCGATGGCGGCGCCGGCCGAATGACCGGCGGCGACGGTCGGCGCGGCGCCGAGGTGATCCATGAGCGTCCAGAGATCCTCGGCCGTCGGGTCGAGGCCGAGGCGCAGGCGCGCGCCCTGACGGGTGAAGCCCTGCCCCGGCAGGTCGGGCGCGATGACCCGCCAGTCGCGCGCGAGCGCCGGAAAGAGGCCACGCAGGCTCTGCGTCGCTCCGCCTGACCCGTGCAGCAGCAGAAGGTCCGGGCCGTCGCCCGCGATCTGCGCGTGCCAGCGGTGCGGGCGCACGTCGACGAAGCGCGAATGGTCACGGTTCGGCCAGTCGGCCCCGTCGCGGGTCCAGTCCATCAGCGCGGCAGCGCCGTGGCGAGCGTCGCCGCGACCGCCGTAGCGTCCGCGCGGGGAAGCGGCACGTAGCGCGCGCCCATCGCCGTCGCGAGATCGGCAAGCCACGGATCGGGGCGGCGGCCGCTGTCGAGCACGACGCCGCGGACGCCCTCGCCGCCGAGGCGCCGCGCCATCGTCATCGCCTCCTCCTGTGCCCGCGGCCGGCCTCCGGTGCCGTCGAGGGCGACGTTGGCGCGCCCGTCGGTCAGGAGCACGAGCGCCGGGGTGAGCCCGCGCTTGGCGGTCTGCCGCGCCAGGTCGAGGACACCGCCAAGCCCGGCGGCGAGCGGCGTTCCGCCCCCGCCCGGCAGGCCGGCGAGACTGCGCTTGGCGAGGCTGAGCGACCGGGTCGGCGGCAGCACGACTTCCGCCCCGGTGCCGCGGAAGGCGATCAGCGCCACGCGGTCGCGTTTTGCGTAGGCGCCGGCCAGCATCAGTTCCACCGCGCCCTTGGCCTCGGCGAGCCGCGCCGCCGCGGCCGAGCCCGAAGCGTCGACGGCG
>CAZKPE010000774.1:0-1003 GCA_964554545.1 uncultured Lewinella sp. | reverse complement strand
TGCTGTGACCCCCGCTTTCTCCTCCATCTGAGGTTAGAGTCCGGCCGAACGAGAGGACCGGACGATGAAGCGATCGAAGTTCACTGAGGAGCAGATCATCGGCGTTCTGCGCGAGCAGGAGGCCGGCACGGCGACGGCGGAGGTGTGCCGGCGGCACGGGATCAGCAGCGCGACTTTCTACGCCTGGAAGTCAACGTATGGCGGCATGGACGTGTCGGACGCGAAGCGGCTGAAGACCGTGGAAGAAGAGAACGCCAAGCTGAAGCGGCTGCTTGCGGATGCCATGCTCGACAACGTCGCGCTGAAGGATCTCCTGGCGCGAAAGTGGTAGCGCCCGCCGCCAAGCGGAAAGCTGTCGCTCACCTGGTGCAGGCGCACGGGGTGAGCGAGCGGCGGGCGTGCTCCTTGGTCGGCGCCGACCGGACGATGATCCGCTACCGCAGCCGCCGCCCCGACGATGCCAATCTCCGCGAGCGGCTGCGCGACCTGGCAGGCGCGCGACGACGCTTCGGCTATCGGCGCCTGCATGTGCTGCTGCGCCAGGAGAGCTGGAATGTGAACCGCAAGAAGACCCAGCGGCTCTACCGCGAGGAGGGCCTGTCGGTGCGCCGCCGACGCGGGCGCAAGCGGGCGACCGGGACCCGAGCGCCGATCCTGACGGCAGCGACACCGAACGCGCGTTGGTCGGTGGACTTCGTGCACGACCAGCTCGTCAGCGGGCGGCGGCTACGCATCCTCAACGTGGTCATTCGCCATTGTGCTTGAACCAATGGCGCACAATGGCTCATCGTCACCAAGGAATGCCTGGCCGCCATCGTCGACACCTCGATCTCGGGCAAGCGGGTTGCGCGCGAGCTGAGCGCACTTGTCGCGATGCGCGGCAAGCCCGAGCTGATCGTCAGCGACCACGGCACCGAGTTCACCTCGAACGCCATGCTCGCCTGGACCGAGGCCGCCGGCATCGCCTGGCATTTCATCGCGCCGGGCAAGCCGATGCAGAACG
>CAZKPE010000773.1:0-1006 GCA_964554545.1 uncultured Lewinella sp. | reverse complement strand
GGGGGTTGGTACTTGCAGACTTCCTACTTCAGACTTCTAGACTTCCTACTCCCCACTCCTAGACTTCCTACTCCCCCCCTTCCTCCTTACCTTGCACCCCACCCCCCCCTCAGCCTATGGACTTCCTCTACGACCTCTTCCGTACCCTGCTGGGGATGTCCGTCATGCTGGCCGTCTGTTACGCCTTCAGCGCCAACCGGCGGGCCATCGATTGGAAGTTGGTCGGCATCGGGGTAAGCATGCAGTTCGTGCTGGCCGTACTGATCCTGAAGGTCAATGGGGTAAGTACGCTTTTCGACTACGTGGCCGCCGGCTTCCGCAAAACGCTGGAGTTCACCTCCGCCGGGGCACAGTTCCTGTTCGGCAACATCGTGACCGACCTCGATAGCTTCGGCTACATCTTCGCCTTCCAGGTGCTGCCGACCATCGTGTTTTTCTCCGCCCTGTCGGCTATCCTCTACTACTTGGGCATCCTGCAGAAGGTGGTCTACGGTCTGGCCTGGTTACTCAGTAAGGCCATGGGGCTCAGCGGCCCGGAGAGTCTGGCCGCCGCCGCCAACGTCTTCATCGGGCAAACCGAGGCCCCACTTGTCGTCAAGCCTTACCTGGAGCGCATGACCCGCTCCGAATTACTCTGCGTTATGGTCGGGGGCATGGCCACCATCGCCGGCAGCGTCTTCGTCAGCTACATCGGCTTTCTTGGGGGGACCGACCCGGAGAGCCAGCAATTCTTCGCCCGCCACCTACTGACGGCCAGCATTATTTCGGCCCCGGCGGCCATCGTCTGCGCCAAGATGCTGCTACCGGAGGATAAGGCCGAACTCGCCGCCGTCACGGGTGCGGCTACTACCGACCCCCACGCCGCCAAGGCACCCGAACGCGACGAACGCCTCGAAATGGCCGCCGATGACAGCAATAACCTGCTCGACGCCATCAGCCGGGGCACGACCGACGGGCTGAAACTCGCCGTCAATGTCGGGGCCATGCTGCTGGTGTTTACCGCCCT
>CAZKPE010000772.1:0-1007 GCA_964554545.1 uncultured Lewinella sp. | reverse complement strand
TGAAGTACTCCACATCGCCGAAGACCGCCTGGCTACCCTAGACCGCGCCGCCGCCGATAGCCCCCTCCCCGACAAACTCCCCGCCGATTTTGTACAGCAGAGGGTAATAACCCTACGAAAATTCCTCTACGAGCGTAGCGAGCAGAGCCGGTAAATCCGTGCCCAATCGGTGGTTCCCCCCAAACGAGCGCAGCGAGCATCCCCACCCAATCCAACAATCCGACAACTCAACTATTGCTCATAAACCGCTCCGGCTTAAACCACCGCGCCAACACCCGCTCATAACTCCCCGGCAACAATCGCGTAATCTTATCGATCCAGTAGGCATCGCGGCCGATCAGTAAGCGTGGCTTGCGTTTCTCGATGGCCTCGATGATCTTCGCCGCCGCCTGGGCCGCCGTGGTCTTGGCCTGTTTTTCGAAGTTGCGGATAAAGCGGTCGCGCTCCTTCGCGTCTTCGATCTCCACGTTGCGGTGAATATTCGTGGCGATCCCGCCGGGGTGAACGCAGCAGATGTGCATCAGCTTGCCCAGCTCCACCCGCAGCGTCTCGGTGAAGCCCCGCACGGCGAATTTGCTCACGTTGTAGGGGGCCGAACCGGGGAAGGCGAAAAGTCCGAATACACTACTGATATTCACCAGGCTGCCCTCCCGCCCCCGTACCCGCAGGTAGGGTAGGAAAGCGTAGGTGCCGTAGATCACCCCCCACATGTTCACCCGCAGCGTCCGCTCGTAGTCTTCCAGGGGCAGGGCCGTCACGGATTGCTGCCGTACGCTCATGCCCGCATTGTTGACGACGATATCCACCCGACCCAGTTGTTCCTTGACCTGACGGGCGAAAGCGTACATCGCTTCCCGGTCCCCCACATCGAAGGCTTGCTGCACGCCTTTCGCGTTTTCGGGTAATGCACGCCATGTTTCTTCCAGCGTCTGGGCGTTCCAGTCGTTCAAGGCGAGGATGGCACCGCGGCGGGCGAGTTGATGGGCAAGCTCGCGCCCGATGCCCGA
>CAZKPE010000771.1:0-1012 GCA_964554545.1 uncultured Lewinella sp. | reverse complement strand
GCCAGCGCAAGACGGAGCGTGAGCAGCAGTTGGCGGACCTGGAGGCCAGCGGTCAGCGGCAGCTGAGTCTGACGGACGCCGATGCCCGTTCGCTCATCGTGAAGGGCAGCCAGGCCTTAGTGGGCTACAACATTCAATCAGTGGTGGATGACGAACATAAGCTCATCGTGCACGCCCAGGCGACCAATACGGGTGACATCAATGCGCTGAGCCCCCTGGTCAAGACGGTGACCGAAGAGTTGGAGTTAAGCACCGACGGTAGCGTGGAAGTACTGGCCGATAAGGGGTACCACGATGCCCGGGGGCTGCACGAGGTGGAGCAGTTGGGTCTGGTCCCTCACGTAGCCGAGCGCCGTCCGCGCAGTAAGGGAAAGCGGACCACGGAGCAGTACGCCCCCGAAGAGTTCAGCTATAACGTCGAGCGGGATGTCTACACCTGCCCGGCGGGTAAGGAGCTCAAAACGACGGGTAACTGGCACTGCCGCACGGGTTCGGACAAGCGGTTCAAGAACTACCGTTTGCCGAAGGCGGAGTGTCAGAACTGCCCCCTGTACGGTGAGTGCGTGGGGGAGAAGGTGCGTCAGCGGGGTAGGGGGCGGGTGTTGCAGCGCATTGAGTACGCCGAGGCGGTGGAGCGTAACGGGGAGCGTCTGCGGGAACACCCGGAGGTGTACGCCCAACGGCAGGCGCTGGTTGAACATCCCTTCGGGACGCTCAAGCGAAGTTGGGGCGGTTACTACACCCTGGTCCGGGGGCTAGCGAAGGTAGATGGAGAGTATGCGCTACTAGCGTGCTGCTATAATTTGCGGCGCAGTGTGTCCATACTGGGCGTGGAGCGGCTACTGGAGCTGTTGCGGGCAGGAAAGAACGGCGAAAATGACCGTTTTAACGACCGGAATCGGGCTATAGAAGTCCCAGCAGCGCTATATCAGCGCATTTTAGCGAGCCGATCGTCTCGGGCCGGTCGGCGGCGAAAGATGGCGGGCGGCTACCATAGATTTTGCACAGCCTC
>CAZKPE010000770.1:0-1015 GCA_964554545.1 uncultured Lewinella sp. | reverse complement strand
TGTATCCCCTCATGGTGGACGCGATGTTCCAGAGCGGCAATCGCCACACCAGCCGCACCTACCGCTACGTGGATATGGCGACCATCCGCGGCCACAACAAACTGATGGTAGATACCTGCCGGCAGATGAATACGGACATTCACCGGGTACACCTGGCCTACCGCAAGGCGCTGGTGGAGGGGGCGGAGTGGGAGCCGTTCGAGATGATGGACGTGGAGGGGGTAGCGATGGGGAAGTATGGGAGTCTTTAGTTCGGTAGTTCGGTAGTTCGGTAGTGCTACGCCTCCGACGATGGTACTACCAGACTACCGAACTACCAGACTACCGAACTCTAATTATGTCAACAACTCCCCCTCTTTTCCACAGAGCTCCCAACTTCTCCACTGACTTTTCCACAACAAATTGTTAGAAAAGCAGTATCTTTGTTAGTAATGGCGAGAGACAAAAAACAGGATCGGCGGAGCTACAACGGAAACGGCGGGACCGTAGCAGCCTACAGCAACCGCAGCCGGTTGGAGGAGGCGAACCTGCCGGCCTACAGTAAGCTGCCGCCCCAGGCCCCCGATCTGGAGGAGGCGATTCTATCAGCTATCCTGATCGAGAAGGAGGCGATGACCAAGGTGCTGGACATTCTTTCCGCCGAAACCTTCTACAAGCCCGCCCACCAGGAGATATACCGCAGTATGCGGCGGCTGTTCGAAAAGAGCCAACCCATCGATCTGCTGATGGTGATGGAGGACCTGCGTAAGCACGAGGCCCTGGAGGTCGTGGGCGGGGCGGCCTACCTAGCGCAGTTGACCGGCAAGGTGACCAGTTCGGCGAATATCGAGTACCACGCCCGGATCGTGACGGAGAAGTTCATCCAGCGGGAGCTGATCCGGACGAGTACGGAGGTGATCCGCGAGGCCTACGAGGAGAGTACCGACGTGCTCGATCTGCTGGATAAGGCCGGTAGCAACATCTTCGAGATCACGGAGAAGAACATGGGCAAGCAGGTAGCCGACATGGGTAGCCT
>CAZKPE010000769.1:204-1017 GCA_964554545.1 uncultured Lewinella sp. | reverse complement strand
ACAATCTTTGGAATTAAATGAAAGAATTGGTAACGTACAAGGAAAAGCTGCTTCTTTACACTGTCTTGGAATGATTTATGCTCAACAAGGAGACGTGGATAAAGCTATCGAACTTTACCAACAATCTTTGGGATTATATGACCATATTGGTGACCTACAGGGGAAGGCAGCTTCTTTACACTGTATTGGAATGATTTATGCTAAACGTGGTGATGTTGATGAAGCAATCAACCTTTACCAACAATCTTTGGAATTAAATGAAAGAATTGGTAACGTACAAGGAAAAGCTGCTTCTCTACACCAACTTGCAGTAATTTACGCGAGCCGTGGTGATGTCGATGAAGCGATCGCGCTTTTTCAAGAAGCTTTGCAAATAAATGAAAAAATTGGTGAGGTTCATAATAAAGCTAATACTTTGTTGTGGTTGGGGCATATTGCACAGGAGCAAGGAGATAACACCACAGCACTCGAATGTTTACAGGAATCTTTCGAGATATTACGGCGAATCAAGTCACCGGATGCGGAAAAAGCGGGAGTATTGATTTTTGAAGTTCGACTTAATCAACTTCTACACCATTCTCCAGAAGCACAAGAGTTATATCAACAGCTTGAATCAGCAAATGAGGATACAAGGAATCAAATCTTTTCTCGGTTGCGGGAATTGATGAATGAATTGGGCAACGGATGATGGAGAAAAGGTATTTATTTAGTGCGGTAATGTAGGTTGATAAAAACCGCAGAGACGCGGAGTACGCGGAGGGAAGAGGTAAGAGGAGAGATGGTAGCGTGTTGGGTTGCGCTGTCGCTTAACCC
>CAZKPE010000769.1:0-163 GCA_964554545.1 uncultured Lewinella sp. | reverse complement strand
TTACTATGCTTTTCTTGTACGTATAAATAACCTTTAATCGCATCTTTGATATTTTCTACCGCTGCATCTAAAGTCTTACCTTGACTCACGCAACCGGGAAGCTTGGGTACTTCAGCAACGTATCCTTGATATTCAGAATCGAATATAAAAATTACTTGAAATT
>CAZKPE010000768.1:0-1020 GCA_964554545.1 uncultured Lewinella sp. | reverse complement strand
AAAAACCGGTGACGTTTCTACTAAACCGTGGGAACGCTAATTGGGAAGGCTACAGGGCAAACCCCTCACGACACCAGAGCAGCAGCAGTTACCTGCGACTGAACCCACATCGGCGAACTGCACCGCCCCGCAAGATGAGATAAACTACGCCATGTTTGACGGAGGGATGCTTCCCTACGATGACGGTTACCACGAGGTGAAGGTGGGGCGTGTCTTTCAACAGTCGCAAATCGTCCCAAATGGTACGCAAGCCGAAGAAGACAGGAGAAGAAATCAAATCATGAACTCTGAGTACGTGGTTAGCGAAGGGCACTACGATAAGTTCATCGTCCCCTTCGGCAAACTGATTGCCGAGCACCAAAAGCTGCGGCCAAAAGCGGACTTGGTCGTCATTACCGAAGGGGCTACCTGGATGCGTCAGTGGATAGCAACGAGCTTCCCGGACGCGATTCACATTCTTGACTTCTATCACGCTTTTGAACATCTCTGTGAGTTTGCCCTGCTAGTGATTAAAGACGAAAACCAACGCCAAGAAAAGCGGGAGAGTTGGAAAGAAATGCTCCGCCAGGGAGAGGTTGACCACATCGTCCGGGAGGTGAAAATGTACCTGGTCAACCCTCGGCAGGATGTGCGGGAGGAAGCCGGCAAGTTGCTTACCTACCTGACTAATAATCGTAGCCGAATGGATTACAAAACCTATCGGGACAAAGGCTATCTAATCGGTAGTGGAGCCATTGAGTCCGCCGTATCGACCATCGTCCAGCAGCGTTGCAAACTACGCGGTCAGAGATGGAATAAAGGAGCCGAACCCGTGCTTAATCTTCGCGCCTTGTATTGCAGCGGAAAAGGTAAACGAATGGAAAAAATTATAGTGGAAGAATATGGTAAAGCGGCCTAATCGACGCGACAATCTGAATTGCGCCCCCTTGTGGGTGAGTTGAAGTTGGTTGGGTTCTACGAATGAAGCCCCGGCTGCGTGGGCGCCATCGTCAGACTGTGCAAAAACTACGTTTTCGCGGT
>CAZKPE010000767.1:0-1022 GCA_964554545.1 uncultured Lewinella sp. | reverse complement strand
CCGCCCCCCGCGCGCTGCGCGAGCCCGCCGAGACGCGCCACGCGGCCGAGCTCGCGCTTCTGGCCGAGGCCGATACCGGCCCCCGCCCCGAGGGCTGGCGGCTGACCCCGCGCGCGGTGCGGCGCTTCGTGCTGGGCTGTGCGGACTTGGGCGTCGAGCCGAAGTTCCTGGGCGACGACCCGCTGGTCGACCGCTGCATCGTCTCGCTGATGGGCCATCAGGGGCTGATGCTGGCGGGCGAGCCGGGCACGGCCAAGTCGCTCCTGTCGGAGCTGCTGGCCGCGGCCATCGGCGGCACCTCGCGGCTGGTGGTGCAGGGCTCGGCCGGGGTGGTCGAGGACCACCTGCGCTACGGCTGGAACTACGCGCTGCTGCTGGCCGAGGGGCCGAGCGCGCGCGCCCTGATCCCCTCGCCGGTCCTGACCGCGATGCGCCTGGGCGCGATCGCCCGCATCGAGGAGCTGACCCGCCTCGCCCCCGAGGTGCAGGACGCCGTGATCTCGCTGATGAGCGAGAAGACCGTCGCCATCCCCGAGCTGGGGCCGGAGGCCGAGGTCCGCGCCGCGCCGGGCTTCAACCTGATCGGCACCGCCAACCTGCGCGACCGGGGCGTGCACGAGATGTCGTCCGCGCTGCGCCGCCGCTTCAACTTCGAGACCGTCCGCCCCATCGCCGACCCCGCCTTCGAGCGCGCGCTGGTCGCCCGCCAGGTCGCGCAGCGGCTGGAGGGGGGGCCGGTCGCGCCCGCGCTGCCGCCGGACGTCGTGGCGCTGGTGGTCGAGGTGTTCCGCGACCTGCGCACGGGGGCGACCGAGGACGGCGCGACCGTGGCGCGGCCCGACGCGGTCATGTCGACCGCCGAGGCGGTGAACGTGACCCACGCCGCCGCGCTCGAGGCGGCCTATCTCGACGGCGGGCCGCTGACGGGGGCGCATGTCGCCCGCCAGATCCCCGGCTGCGTCCTGAAGGACGACCCCGACGCCGCGCGGGTCCTGCGCGCCTATGTCGACCGGATCGCGAAG
>CAZKPE010000766.1:0-1022 GCA_964554545.1 uncultured Lewinella sp. | reverse complement strand
GTCGATGAACTTGGTGTGGCCGTTGCGGCCGGTGACGCGCTTTTCGAAGACGTAGCTGTTCTGACTTTCATCCGGGACGCTGGGGTCCGGTTTCGGTACGCCGATCAACTCACAGAGGTCGTTGGTAAAGTGTTGGGCATTGCTGGATTCGGCGGCCCCGCTGGTGGACCACTTATTTACGAACTCGGGGGGGGTGGGCATGGGGGGGAAGGTAGGGAGGAATGGGCTACCGGTCAGTTATGGCGAGGCGTTTATTGAGGCCTACCTCGACGATGCGGCGTAGGGTGGACAGCTCGATGTCCGAACGATCATTTTCAATTCGGCTAATGTACCCCTTGGACGTACCGACGCGATGGGCAAGCTCTTCCTGGGTGATACCGGCTTGTTTGCGGGCCGCGCGCAACTGTCCGCCGATACGGTTGGCCTGTTCCCGCTTGAGGTCGGGAATACTCGACGCATACAGCATACCCGGGTCAAGGTCGTAGGCAACCGAAAAGGAAGAGCCGTTCGATAGGGTGATGGATCGCTGAATGCTTGGAAAGGACAGCGTGCCTTCAACCAACTGTACCTGCCGTATCGCCGTAGGATCCTCGATCAATTCATTTAAAGGAATACTATCCTCCAGCTGATGATCATCGGCAAATTTAGCCAGACTGATGGTGCGGTACTCCCCGGTGTTGAAAACGCAGGCGATGAGGCCGTTTTCCGAGACTTCGTTAATTTTTAGGATGCGGGGAAGAGATTTCATCATGGCTAAATTTTATTTGTCGGATTGTAGGGCATCCCAAAGTTCCAGGAGAATATCCTGATTTCTCCGTGCCCAGGCAACACCTGCTTACGTTTCTTATTTGGCATGTTCCCCCGCATGATTTCCATGGACTTGATCGACACGATGATCTCGTACTCAGCCGCTACGGCGTGAAAATGTGGGGGGGCGTGATCGTTGTGGAAAAGTTGAATTTTGATCCCATGAAACGTAAAGTAGGTTGGCATTGGAGTTGTCTAGTCAGACAACAAATATA
>CAZKPE010000765.1:0-1024 GCA_964554545.1 uncultured Lewinella sp. | reverse complement strand
TGCTCCTCCGTACTGCCCTCCCGGGTACCGGTGAACTGCGGGATTTCGAGGATCCAGTCCAGCAGGTCGGTGAAGCGGATGCGGTAAATCTTATCCTGCCCGAAGTCGTCGCCGAAGCGGTCGTACAGTGCAATGGCAATATCCTCGTGGTCGGCCCAGCCGAAGGGGAAGTCGTCGAAATCCTTAAAGCTCATTTGAATTGAAAATTGAGAATTGAAAATGGAGGATTGAAAATTTTAAATTCTAAATCTTCAATTCTCCATTCTAATGTTCGTGCCCGATGATCCGCGACTGGTCCGGTATCTCGACCTCGATCACGGCATCCTCGTCCAGAATGACGGCCTGGCAACCCAGTCGGCTTTCGATGCGGGGATTGATGGCCCGGTCGATGAAGTCTTCCTCTTTGTCGCTGATCTCTTCCAGGGCATCCTCGCCGCTCAGTACGTAGACGTGGCAGGTGGAGCAGGCGCAAACCTCCCCGCAGTTGTGGTTGAGGTGGATGTCGTTCTCCTCGGTGACCTCCAGGATGCTCATGTCGGTGTCGACGTTCTCGACCGTCTTGGGGGGGATCTTTTTGTCCTCGAAGGTAAATTTGACGGTGGCCATGGGGCTAGGAATTTTCGGTGGGCAAAGCTAGAACATAATTAACCACCGTGCGGCAGAGCAGTTGCACCTCCTCCTCCGTTATGATGTAGGGCGGCATCAGGTAGATCAGACGGCCGAAGGGACGGATCCACACCCCCCGCTCCACGCAGTAGCGTTGGAAGTGACCGACATCCACCGCTTGGTTTAATTCAACCACCCCGATGGCCCCGTGTACCCGCACTTCTTCCACGCAGGACGATTGGGCGGCGGCGCGCAGGTGCAAGCGAAATCCGGAAGCGATGCGGTCGACATCGGATAACCAGCCCCGCGAAAGCAGCAGATCGATGCTGGCACAGGCCACGGCGCAGGCCAGGGGATTGCCCATGAAGGTGGGGCCGTGCATCATCACGCCGGCTTCGCTTTTTCCGATGGTGTCGGC
>CAZKPE010000764.1:0-1025 GCA_964554545.1 uncultured Lewinella sp. | reverse complement strand
TACTTCCTACTTCCTACTTCCTACTTCCTACTTCCTACTTCCTACTTCCTACTTCAACCTACCCCCAGCGATGATAAAACAGCTCCCCTACCTCTTCCTCCTTACCATCTCCCTCCCCCTGTTCGCCCAACAGGATATCACCGTCGAGCTGATCGACTACCAGACCAACCAACCCGTTACCGATTCCCTCACCGTTATCCTGCGCAACGATAACCAGGGCATCGAACGTTCCCAACAACTCGGCACCCGCCCCGATAGCTATCGGGGCCTAAGCTTCCGCGCCCTGCCCGCTCTGCCCGGTTACCGTATCATCGTGCCGGAAAGCGAGGGCTACCTAGATGGCGAGAGTGAGCCCATCGACCTACGCGCCAACCAGAGCCGGACCGTTCAGCTCATCGTCTTCCCCCGCCAGACCGTGGACCTGGACGTTATCAGCGTTGCCGCCACCAGCTCCACCCGCATCAACCGCCAGGATGCCGAGGTGGCCTTCGAGCTGAGCCAGGAAGAACTCGACGCCCTGCCCGTGGAGGGCCGCGATATCACCCGCGCGCTCTACCGTCTGCCGAACGTGAGTCAGGCTACCGGCTTCTACCCCGAGGCGCCGAACGTGGCCATCAACGGGGCCAACCCCCTGTTCACCAGCTACCTGATCGACGGGCTGGATAACAACGAGCGCTTCCTGGGCGGACAAAAATTCGCCATCCCCAGCGGCTTCGCCCGCAATCTGACGGTACTGACCAATAACTACTCGGCCGAGTACGGACTGACCAACAACGGCGTCGTCAACGTCACCACCCGCTCGGGTACGAACGAGCTATCTGGGGAGGTCTTCACGCTCTACCGGCCCAGTAGCGGCAATCTCGGCGAAGACGATTTCACCCTCCGCGACCTCAGCGGCAATCCCGTGCGGGACGGCTTCCAACGCCTGCAGGGGGGATTCGCCCTGGGCGGACCGATCCTGAAGGACAAAACCTTCTTCTACGTCGACGTCGAGCACACCACCGACCTGAAGGACAATACGCTGA
>CAZKPE010000763.1:0-1029 GCA_964554545.1 uncultured Lewinella sp. | reverse complement strand
ACGAATCGTCACCGCCAGTGCAAAAGCCTGACCCACACAATCCGGCGCTTCCTGCTTCCAAACCGGAAGGGGATGCCCCGTCCGCTCTTCGAACTCTTGGTGCAAAAGTCGGAAGAATCCAATGCCTTCGCAGAACCCAGCCTCTTTCATCTCCAGCGAAGCGAAAGACATATTCGCCTTCGCCCGGGCGACGGCCGCCGGATTGTTCAGCCACCCTCCCTCAATAGGGGATTGATCTTGTGTCATAGTGAGTGCTGCATTCGCTGGTTAATGTGCGGGTCGGGAATAGGTAACCCTGCTCCCCCTCGTTCTTCTGTTTAAAGTAAGATACTTCAAGCAACTACACCGGCCGACGCTGCTTACCTTACCCATGCGAAACCTCTACCCCCAGTGCACCCCCACCCCCTCTCCGAAGCCGAAGTCCGCACCATGTGCCGCCTCTCTACCCGTTCGGTGTAAATGGTAACCTTCCGCGGCCTCGCACCTCGCGCTACCTATCTTAGCGGTAGCGCCTTATACTCCTATGACCGCCCACCGCCACCTCTTCCCCGCGCCGGCCGTTACCGGCTACCTCAACGGTGCCAGCCGCTCCCCCCAACTCCGAAGTGTGGCCGCCGCCGCCCGCAACGCATTGAAGTGGCGGGAGGAACACCCCGGAATGCCGATCGCCAACTTTTTCGGGGACGTGGTAACGATCAAATCACTCTTCGCTAAGCTGATCAACTGCCCCGACCCGCAGCGCATCGCCCTGACTCCGGCGGCAAGCTATGGTATAGCAACGGTAGCGAAAAATCTACCGCTGGCGGACCACCAGAACATCATCGTGGCGGAGGACCAGTTTCCGAGCAACTACTACAGCTGGGACGTCCTCTGCAAGGAACGGGGGGCCGAACTGCGCCTCGTCAAACGGCCGGTGAAGGGCAATTGGTCCGACCGCGTCCTGGAAGCCATCGATGAGCGCACCGCCGCCGTGGCCATCGCCCAGCTCCACTGGGTGGATGGCACGATGTTCGACCTGCGTGCCATTCG
>CAZKPE010000762.1:0-1031 GCA_964554545.1 uncultured Lewinella sp. | reverse complement strand
ATCGTATGCATGTATAGCAACTTCCTGGTCTTGTTTGGTTGGTTTGGTGAATGAACGGGGTGTGGTTGAGGTAGGGTTAGTAGTTGACATGGTGATTGGTGACAGACCACAAAGATAAACGAAATAAACGAAACGGTCAAGCTGACTTCGTCGGGAGAAATAGCCACACGACTTACCTTGCCCCCCGTGCAAGTTTACCCCCTCTCCTTCACCGCCGCCAGCCTGCGGCCCCGCGAAAGCCAACTTCTGGCCGCCCGCTACCGGGAGCTTGGCGACTGGGACGCCGTATACCGGGCGGTGAGCAAAGACCCGCTGTTCGGATCGCGGAAGGAAGCCAGCATCCGGCGTACGCTGAAGGAATTAGCGCTCCGGCTGGATACCCTGACCGATCATGAGCTCGCCCTACTGGCCGAAGGGGAGGTAGCTACCCAGCGACTACTCTGCTGGCAGGGCGTCTGCCGGGCGTACCCCTTCATCGGCCGCTTCGTCGCGGAGGTAATCTGCCC
Organism: uncultured Lewinella sp.; assembly: GCA_964554545.1. Classification (GTDB taxonomy): domain Bacteria; phylum Bacteroidota; class Bacteroidia; order Chitinophagales; family Saprospiraceae; genus Neolewinella. The sequence goes on along the minus strand of CAZKPE010000762.1, from coordinate 525 downwards.
CAAGGTGCAACGGCTGGACTACCACCTGCTGGAATCGGACTACCGCGGCTATCTGCGGGAGGAGAGCGACCGCCATCCCCGCCTGCTGGAACTGACCGACTCGACCCTGGAAAAATTGCGCAGTCGCCTGTTCCGACTCATGGTGGAAGCCGGGTTGCTGGATAATACCACCGATCGGAATCTGCAGTTGCCCGTCGTTCCCCGTGAACTTTGCACCTGCGTCCCCGCCCAACAGAGAGACACGCTGCGGTACTGGTTGCTGACCGAAACGGCCCCCTGTGCGTAAAGAGCTTACGGACCGCTTCGACCACGCCTACGCCCAGATCGCGAACCCCCGCTTTCTGAACAAGGAGGCCATCGGGGGGGAAGTGCCCTTCTACATCCTCGGCTACCCACCCGAGCAGGAAACCGACGCCTGCCGCCTGATCACCTCCCTGGACCGTCAGCTCAACGAAAACGGGGTGAAAACGCTCTGCATCGACCTGCTGCAACTGAGCCTGGACATCCTACAGGGCCGCACGAAAC
>CAZKPE010000761.1:0-1032 GCA_964554545.1 uncultured Lewinella sp. | reverse complement strand
TACCTGGGCCGCGACTACGACGGGCAATCCCTCGAACCCGCCACCCCGGAAGCAACCGCTGAACTGACCGACCTGGAAATCACCGCCGCCCGTGCTATCACCCTCCTGGCCGACCGCCCCGAACTGCTCGACATCCGCCGCCGCATCCTGGAAGCCGAGCGGGAAGCCGACCGGATACAGCGCGACCTCGGCCCCCGCCTGGACCTGAACGCCAGCATCGGCCTGATCCGCAACGCCGACGAGATCGACCCCATCTATACCGACCCCCAGAACGAGGCCATCGTTAGCCTGACCTTCTCCGTCCCCTTACTGGACTGGGGCGAACGCCGTGCCCTGAACAAGCGGGCCCAGACCGAAATTGCCCTGGCCGAACAGCTCGGTCGCCGTTCCGAGAACCAGCTCAACGGCCAACTGACCCAGCTCCTCGACCAGTGGCGTACCGTCCGCGAAGAACTCGTCCTGGCCACCCGCATCCGCGACCTGGCCGAGGAACGCTTCCGCATCAGTCAGGAAAGCTACACTCTGGGTGCCATCCCCCTGACCGACCTCACCTTCGCCCAGCAGATACGCGACCAGAACACCAGGGCCTACGCCGCCACCCTTCGCGCCTACTGGCTGACCTATGCTAATCTGGAGCGGCTTACGCTGTGGGATTTTATTAACGATGAACCACTGTACAATGATTGAGTGGGAGAAGGGGAGAATAATTGAATGCGGGCGGGACTGAAACACGCGGCAGCTATTCAATAATTCATTTATTCAATAATTCAACAATCACCATGATAGAACTGACCAACATCTCCAAATCCTACCGCACCGACACCATCGAAACCCTCGCCCTACAGCGAATGAACCTGAGCGTACCCGCCGGGGAGTTCCTGAGCATCATGGGGCCGTCGGGCTGCGGGAAATCGACCCTCCTAAATATCATGGGGCTGATCGACGAGCCGAGCGAAGGGCAGGTGGTACTGGCCGGTAAGCCGGTGACGGACTACAATGGCAGTAAGATCGCCCGCTTCCGGAATGAGCAAC
>CAZKPE010000760.1:0-1032 GCA_964554545.1 uncultured Lewinella sp. | reverse complement strand
TGACTATTGTCTTCGGAGAGCTTCGCCGGGCTTCCGCCCTTGCTTCACTCTCCGCAATGATACGTCTCCTTCGGAGCCGACCCACACCCTGACATCTCGTACCCGACACCCTACACCCGACAACCCGACAACCCGACAACCCGTTCCAATTCCAATGACCCCACCCGATGACCTACTGGAACAGGAATATGAACGCTTCATCGAGTTCGGCCAGCTGACCGACCGCCGTACGCGCCGCTACCTGGTGGAGTATATGCGGTCGAAGCTGAGTGGCGAACCCTACGCGGGGGAATCACTCAATGACCGCTACGCCGACTACTTGCGCCGGGCACTGGACGACATCTTCGGTATCGACCAGCTCCTCTTCGTCTGCCGCGGTAACGACAGCATCAGCCGGCAAATCGTGCTCGACACCCTCTACTGGATCAAAAAGACCTTCAGTAAGCACGCCACCAAGCACCCCTATGCCAAGGAGGTCGATCTGCTAAAGGGCTGGAGCGTCACCCCCGCCCGTGCGTTCCGTAGCCGCTATCCGCACCTCATCCAGTTCCTGACCACCGAGTACACCCGCGAGGAATTGGACACGGCCTTCTACCAGGATCGCCTGGCGACCTTCTTCGCTAAGGAGGTGGAAAACTGGACGACCGAAGACCACCGCGCCTTTGAGCGCATCCTGACCGACCTGCTCAGTCAGTGGGATGCTTTGCTGCAGGCCAAGATCCTGGCCTACCAGTTGAAAAAACTGGAGGAAGCGAAGGAATACTACCTGGAACTGCTGGGGCAGAAGGTAGAGGAGTACCGCCGCCTCCGCTCCATCCTCAATCCCTTTTCCGAGTACCTGGGTTGGGACATGAGTCGCGACCTCTGGCAGTCGACCAGCTTCGATATCCTGAAAGAATACGATGAACTACTGGCTGATGAGGAAAGCCTGCGCCGCCTCGCGGACCTACTCGGTCAGCTACGGGAGGCCGAGATCGAATTGGAAGAGGAGACCTTCGCCCGCACCATCGTTCGCCAGGAATGGCAGGTCGA
>CAZKPE010000759.1:0-1037 GCA_964554545.1 uncultured Lewinella sp. | reverse complement strand
CTGGTGAAGCCCTCGTCCATCCAGGCATAGAGCGCCTCGTTGGTGCCCATCAGCATCTGGTACCAGGTGTGCATCAGTTCGTGGACGCTCACGCCCACCAGGCTATTCATGTTGCGCTCGCCGGTGATCAGGGTGGCCATGGGATATTCCATCCCGCCGTCGCCGCCCTGGATGAAGCTGTACTGCTCGTAGGGGTAGCCACCGTAATGAGCCTCGATGTAGTCGAAGGCCGCGTCCATGATCGGGGGCAGTGCCTCCCAGTTCTCGGTGGTTTTCTCACCGGGCTGGTAGACGAAGTTGAGCTCGGTACCGTCCGCGCGCGTTAGGCTCGTTCTCGTGTAGTCGGGGTCGGCGGCCCAGACGAAGTCGTGAACCTTGGGCGCGTAGTAGCGGTGCGTCTCCTTACCTCCGCTCGCTACAACGGGTTCCCCCTGCAGGTAGCCCGTACCGGCGATCATGTATTCCGCATCGATGGTGATGTTCACGTTGAAGTCGGCCCACACCCCGTAAAATTCCCGCCCGATGTAGGGGTTGGCGTGCCAGCCCTGGTAATCGTACTCGGCCAGTTTGGGGTACCACTGGGCCATGCTGTATTCGATGCCCTCGGCGTTGTCGCGTCCACTGCGGCGAATCTGCACCGGTACCTGCGCGTCCCATTCCATGCGCAGCAGGGTGCTGTCGCCGGGGAGCAGGGGCTCGGCCAGATCGACTTCCAGGATGGTACCTTCCTCTACGTAGCGTACGGGCCGTCCGTCTTGTTGCAGCTCGCGCACTTTGATGTAGCCGATCTCCTCTTCGCTCAGGTTGTGGATACGTTGCCCTACCCGCTCGTCGGCGTCCGCCAGGGTGAGGTTGCGCCAGTCCATCTGGCTGCCGGGCCGGAAGGCATTGAAGTAGAGGTGGTAAAACACCCGCTCGAGGGTATCGGGGGAATTATTCACGTAGTTCAGTTCCTGGGTGCCGGCGTACTGATTAGTCTCCACGTTCATGTCAATGTCCATGGTGTAAGTCGCGCGTTGCTGCCAGCGGTCGGGCTG
>CAZKPE010000758.1:0-1038 GCA_964554545.1 uncultured Lewinella sp. | reverse complement strand
CCGGGCGCCCGCCGACCGGCGCCCAACGGGCTGTGCCCCGCGCGCCCGGCAGCCCCTCGTCCCCGCGATGAGGCATTCCGGGGTCGGGCGCCGGCCCCGACCGTCCTGGTTCGCATCAGTCGGCCCGCCTCGGCCGTCCGTACCGTGCGCCCCTGGGCCGGACCCGTCCGGGGCGATCCAGCTGAGCGCACGACCGTCGGGACAGGGGGCTCAGCCACCCCCCGGCGAGGGCGGGCACGCGGCGTACCGGCCGGCGGCCCCCCGTCCGCCGGCACGAGACCCGGCCCGGCGCGCTCAATGCGTCCAGGACCCGCGCCGGTTGGTGGCGAAGTTCTCGCCGTAGCCGCCCGCGCGGATGTTGGCCTTGCGGCCCTGGGGGCGCAGGACGACGGCGTCGATGCCGTGCGCCCGGGCGTAGTCCTCGGCCGCCTCGCGGTCGGGGAAGTGGAGCTTGACCTGCGCCTGCGTGTCCGCCGACGACGTCCAGCCGGTCAGCGGGTCGATCTCGCGCGAGGTCTCGGCCACGAATTCCAGCACCCACTCCTTGGAGTTGGCGGTGCCTGACTGGGTGGTGCTGCGGGCGGGCTTGTAGATGCGGGCGCGCATGGGGTCCTCCGGTGTCGGGTCGGGTATCGGCCGGCGGCGGCGTCGTTGTCCAGCGGGCGCGGCGCCGCGGGGCCCCTTGAACCGGGCGGACGGACGCGCAACTGCTGAGGCGGCCCGGCGCGCCCGCCGGGTCGCCCGCGCGGAGCGCCCTCGTGCACAACAACGCCCCCGATCAGATGCCCCATCTGCACGGCCTCGTGGCCCCCGCCCGGCGCGAGAAGCTCGAGGGCGGGCGCCGCCTGCGGATGCAGACCGAGTTCCAGCCCGCGGGCGACCAGCCCGGCGCCATCGCCGAGCTGGCCCAGGGGATCGCGTCGGGCGAGCGCGACCAGGTGCTGCTGGGCGCCACCGGCACGGGCAAGACCTTTACCATGGCTAAGATCATCGAGGAGACGCAGCGCCCTGCGGTGATCCTGGCGCCCAACAAGACGC
>CAZKPE010000757.1:0-1039 GCA_964554545.1 uncultured Lewinella sp. | reverse complement strand
AAACCTCGAAAATTACCTCGCCGGAAAACCCGTCGCGCCGATCTTCGATCCCAAGCTGGGATACTAGAAGGGCGCTTTGGCGCTTGGCCCTTGGATTCTGGCGGAATCGTGCAATACATGCATCAGGCGCTCGGCCATGTGCGGCCGGGCGATCGAGACCATGCGGCGAAAGCAACGGGGTGCGCCTTCCCATTCGAGGAAGGGCCTTCGCCGACAGGTTGAATGCGCGGCGTTGCCCCCGGGGGCGGCCTGCGCGAAACATGGGGGGAAATAGCGAATGACCGAATCCAAGAAAGCCTCGGACGTCTTCATCGACTGTCTCGAGGCCGAAGGCTGCGAGTACATCTTCGGCGTACCGGGCGAGGAGAACCTCGATTTCCTCGATTCGCTGGGCAAGTCGGACAAGATCAAGCTGATCCTTACCCGCCACGAACAGGGCGCAGGCTTCATGGCCGCAACCTATGGGCGGCACACCGGCAAGACCGGGGTGTGCGTCGCGACGCTCGGCCCGGGCGCGACCAACTTCGTGACCTCGGGCGCCTATGCGCAATTGGGCGGAATGCCGGTGCTGATGATTACCGGGCAAAAGCCGATCAAGAAGTCGAAGCAGGGCCGCTTCCAGATTCTCGACGTCGTCTCGATGTTCGAGCCGATCACGAAATACGCCGTGCGCATCTCCGCCGGCGACAATCTTCCCAGCCGCGTGCGCGAGGCCTATCGCCTCGCCGAAGAGGAAAAGCCCGGGGCAACGCTGATCGAGCTCCCCGAGGACATCGCCGAAGAGCCGACCACCGACTTCACGCCGCTGCCCAAAAGCGTCGCGCGGCGCCCGAGCGCCGAGCCCAAGGCGGTGCGCAAGGCAGTGGAAGCGATCGAACAGGCTAATAATCCTGTCATCGTCATCGGCGCGGGAGCCAACCGCAAGATGTGCGGCCGGATGCTCGAACAATTCGTCGAAAAGACCGGCATTCCCTTCCTCACCACACAGATGGGCAAGGGCGTGATCGACGAGCGGCACCCCAAGTTCCTGGGCTGCGCG
>CAZKPE010000756.1:0-1048 GCA_964554545.1 uncultured Lewinella sp. | reverse complement strand
AGCGCGCCTTCGCCGAGTTCTTCGGCACCAATAAGGTGAAGGTGAAAATGGACGATGAGGAGGGGCGGTCGGGCTCCATCACGCTGCGGTTCGAGAGCAAGGAACAGTTGGATCAGTTTTTTAAGGCGGTGGAGTGAGCATTGAGAATTGAAAATTCAGGATTGAAAATTTGCAGTTGAGAATTTTGCTGCCGCAGGGGGCAGCTCGCTTCGCTCGTCTGGCGTTGGATAATTGACCCCCTCTTCTTGAATCTGATTGCATGGCCTTTTTATCCCGCTGTTTCGTGCTCTTTGTGTTCCTGATTGTGCTCGCACCTGCGTCCGCGCAAGAAGAATTGCTGCGAGATACGGTGCTGGAGGCGACGGAATTAACTACGCTGGCCGAGATCAACCGGGGGCCGCGGAAAGCGCTGCTCTGGTCCATTATCCCCGGTGGCGGACAGGTCTATAACCGGGCGTGGTGGAAGGTACCCCTGGTGTACGGCGGGTTACTGGGGGTGGTGGCGGTGGCGGACTTCAATCAGACGCAATACAGTCGGTACGTACGGGCACTGGAGGCTCGCTGTCTAGGCGACGGATTAGTGGTCGTGATTCCAAACCAGGAGTGTCTGCCAAAGGAAAGCGAATTTCCCGTGGGCAGGGTGTCGACCGAGGCCCTCGTACGCAACAGGAATAATGCGAATCGTCAGCGACAGACCGCCTATTTCGGCATCATCGCCGCCTATATTCTACAGGCAGTTGAGGCCTTTACCGATGCACATTTGAAGGAGTTCGACATCGACGATGACCTGAGCATTCGCCTCACGCCGATCGCCCAGCCCGGACTGGCGGGTGGTGGGTTGACCGTCCCCCTCGGCAGCGGCCGCCAACGGAAGCGGGAAGAAGCGCGGCTGCGGGAGCTCAGTCGTTGAGCAGGCGCTCGACCACGGCCTCGGGCAGCCCGGCGCGGGTGGATTGGCTCAGTTGCACCCTGCGTAAGGGCTGTTCCAGATCAGGTGCGTAGGCGGCCCAGACGTGAAAATTCCCGAGCTGGTCCTTCTCGCAGTAGA
>CAZKPE010000755.1:0-1048 GCA_964554545.1 uncultured Lewinella sp. | reverse complement strand
GGTGCAAAGGGAAATACTGATGGATAGTTTTGGGGTAAAGTGCCATCGACTGGGGGAGCTGCTAGACGATGCCCAGGGCGGCAGCCAGCGCCGTAGCCAGCCCCAGGAAGCTTAGGAAGCCCGTTATATCCGTGACCGTTGTCAGGATGATGGACGAGGAAGTCGCCGGATCCTGCCCGATTGCCTTGAGCGCAATGGGAATCACCGCCCCCGCAAACCCGGCCACCATCATTGAAAAGACCATTGAGATGCCGATGACCAGGGCGATACCGGCGGAGGAAGACCAGAAGAAAACGATGAGGCCCGTCGTGAGGGCCACCGCCACCCCGTTGATCAGTCCGACGAAGATCTCCTTGCGGGCTACGACCAGCCACTGGGAGATGCGTACTTCCCGCAGGGCGAGTCCCCGCATGGTCACCGCCAGCGCCTGGCTGCCCGTATTGCCGGATTGGCCGGCCACCACCGGCAGGAAGACGGCCAAGATGGTGATCTGGGCAATGGTGTCCTCGAACAGCCCGACGATGAAGGAAGCCAGAAAGGCCGTCGCCAGGTTAATTTGCAGCCAGGGCAGCCGACTCTTCACCGCCGTGCCCACGCTCGATAGCGCCTGTTCCTCCCGGCTGGCTCCGAACATGAGCTGCAAATCCTCGGCGACCTCCCGCTTCGTGGCTTCGATCAGTGCGTCGTTGCGGATGACGCCGAGTAGCTTGCCGTTGATGTCCGTCACGGGCAGTTGCAGCAGGTCTTCCTGCGTGACGATAGCCAGGGCATCCTCTCGGGAAGCCAGGGCGTTGACCGCGGGTGCGGGCTGGCTGACCGACTTCATCCTCAACGCTGGGTCGGAGGTAGCGATAGCCTGTAAGGATGCTTTGCCCGCCAGCCTCCCCTCCCCGTCCGTCAGAAACACCGCGTTGATGCGCCGGTCGGCTAATTTACGGATGCCATCGAGCACGTCCTGTACCGTATTTTCCAGATGGAAAGACACGATGGAGGTATCCATCAGGTAGCCCGCCGTCTGCGGCCGGTAGGTCATGAACTCCCGGATCTC
>CAZKPE010000754.1:0-1055 GCA_964554545.1 uncultured Lewinella sp. | reverse complement strand
CCGATCGCCGAGGGCTACACGCTCGAGGTCTCCTCGCCCGGGATCGACCGGCCGCTGACCCGCCCCAAGGATTTCGCCACGTGGGAGGGGTACGAGGCAAAGATCGAGACGACCGAGATGATCGACGGCCGCCGCCGCTTCAAGGGCGTCCTCGCGGGCTTCGAGGACGACGAGGTGCTGCTCGAGGTGGCCGAGGGCACGATCGGCCTCCGCTTCGAGTGGCTGTCGGATGCCAAGCTCGTTCTGACCGACGAGCTCATCCGCGATGTTCTCAGGGCACGCAAGGACAAGGGCCAGATCGACGAGGCCCAGTACGACGAAGTCATCACCGAACTGCCCGACGAGGGCGACAGCAGCGACGCCGCATCCGCCGGCGAAGTGAAGGAGCACTGACGAATGGCAATCACCTCGGCCAACCAGCTCGAGCTTCTGCAGACCGCGGAGGCGGTGGCGCGCGAGAAGATGATCGACCCCGCCCTCGTCGTCGAGGCGATGGAGGAGAGCCTCGCGCGGGCCGCCAAGTCCCGTTACGGCGCCGAGATGGACATCCGGGTCAAGATCGACCGGAAGACCGGCAAGGCGACGTTCACCCGCGTGCGCACCGTCATCGACCCCGAGACCGAGGAACTCGAGAACTACCAGGCGCAGCTGACGCCGGAGCAGGCCAGGCAATACCTCGACGACCCCAAGCCCGGCGACGAGGTCCGCGACGAGGTGCCGCCCGTGGAGATGGGCCGTATCGCCGCGCAGTCGGCCAAGCAGGTCATCCTCCAGCGGGTGCGCGAGGCCGAGCGCGAACGTCAGTTCGAGGAGTTCAAGGACCGCGCCGGCACGATCATCAACGGGCTCGTCAAGCGCGAGGAGTACGGCAACATCGTGGTCGACGTGGGCGCCGGCGAGGCGGTGCTGCGGCGCAACGACAAGATCGGCCGCGAGAGCTACCGCCCGGGCGACCGCATCCGCTGCTATGTCCGCGACGTCCGCCGCGAGCAGCGGGGCCCTCAGATCTTCCTCAGCCGGACGGCGCCCGAGTTCATGGCCGAGCTCTTCAAGAT
>CAZKPE010000753.1:0-1055 GCA_964554545.1 uncultured Lewinella sp. | reverse complement strand
CCCTTGCAGCACAGAAATGGGAGACCTCAGCGATGAGCCAAGGCCTCCCGAAAGACGCGCTCAGGCGGCAGCCCGCGCGCTTCGCTGGTCGGCGATCCGGCGGATATGCAGCGGCACACCCGCAGCCCGGAGCCGCTGCGCGAGATTGGCCTGGACGCCCGACCCTTCGCACACGATCGCTTCGACCGGACGCATGTTCACCAGCTTCTCGTTGCGCACAAAGGCCGCGCGCTTGCCCAGCTTGCGATCCGGCACAAACAGCACCGCGTTGACAGCGTTCGCTTGGGCCCAGGCACACGCCATCGCATCTACGCCTTTGCGCATGCCCGTTGTGGCCAGAACCATGTTCGGAATGCGCGCCTTCATTTCGTCAAGCATGGCCCAGACCATGGTGTGATCGTGCCAGCCCTCCTGCCCGCCCGAAACCACTACCATCGGGCCTTCGGGTTGGAATTGCGCCCTGCGTTCCTTGGCACGTGAGGCCAGAAAGTCGCGCGCCTGCACCTGACTTGCGGTGACCCCGTTCTTGCTGACCTGGCTCCCGCGCGTGGCAGTGAAGGGCTTGCCGGTTTCGACGCGGTAAACGTCCGCCGCGTGGTCGCGCATCGCTTCCAAAGCCTCGCGGCACCCCTGCAGCGTCTGGCATAGCGTCTGGGTTTCTTCGAGCTCGTGCGCGTAGATCTCCGATGGATCGTAATTGCGCGCCAGCTCGCCCAGTTCCTTGGCCGCTTCGTCTTCGCGCCCCTCGGCAATCCGGGCGGTCATATGAAACGAATTGACCATGCCCCAGGCCAGTTGCCGCGCGAATTCCTCCATACGCGTTTCCTTAAGGACATCGAAGACCGTGCCGATCGCCATCTCGACCGCGCGCCGCGCCATGTCGGGATCGGGCATCTCGGTCGCCGTCGGTTCGTCGATGACCGAAAGCTTGGCCATGTCTGATGGTTCGACAAAGGCTCCGTCATAGCTTTGGGTTGTGCTGGAACGTTCATCGGCTTGTGCAATGCGTGCGTTGGCGAGTTCTTCGAAAGATGCAAAAGTTGTCATGGGAATAT
>CAZKPE010000752.1:0-1056 GCA_964554545.1 uncultured Lewinella sp. | reverse complement strand
TGCATGTGTTTCCCCCAGCCTTGAGCAATATCGATCCGGTGAGTAGTACGACTCAGTAGGCGGGACGCTAACTTCATCGCCATATCGCGCCGTGGCCGCCGCAACCACGCCGGATAGCCGGATGGGGTAGGGTAGGACTGAATTAATGGATTGCCTTCCACATCCTTGCACCAGTTCACCCGATCCCGATAGGGGTAGTCGGCGCATACAATATCAGTCGCCACCCCCCGCCGGCTCAGGTACTTAGCAAACTTACTCCACCGTCGTGTACCCACCCCACCCTGTGGGCACCAGCGGAAGCTGACCAAAAGGATACGTTGGGTAGCTGGGGGGGAAGTCATACCTTTGGCGGTAAATTTGGCGTTTTGGAGCAACTGACGTACTGCCCGCTGTGCAAAGATGCTCATTTGCAGGCCCGCAAACAATACACTTTCTCAAGGCCAATCGGTACCCCCGCCTCCCGTACCGAAGAATTGACCCGCATCTACGTAGACCGCATCGCTCGCTCCCCTACCGGCCGCAGCCAGGTGACCGTCAGCTACTGCCCTCGCTGCAGCTTGCTGTTCACCAACCCCCGCCTGAGCAAGGCCGATCTCGACCTGAAGTACGCCGAGGTTACTCCCTTCGACCTGGCCCACCGTAGTCGCCACGGCCTACCTCCCGGGCTTGCCGAACGCCGCCGCCGTACTACCCCCTTTCTCCTTGATCTACTCGACCGGGAGTCCGCCCGCATCCTGGACTACGGCGGAGCGGAAGGCTTCCTCCTCTCCCCCCTCATCGATGCCGGTCACCGGGGCTACGTCGCTGACTACATCGACTACGAGCGGGAAGACGATCGTATTCGCTATCTCGGACAGGGACTCGGCGAGCAGGTCAGTTCCGAGGCCCCCTACGACCTGGTCCTGCTATTGCATACCCTGGAACACGTGACTGACCCGGTCGGCATGCTTTCCGAACTCGGGCAACTGCTGGGTGACACGGGTAAACTCTACGTGGAAGTTCCCCTCGGTGCCTGGCTCGAATGGGAGCACCTGAAGGAGCCTCTCACCCACCTCA
>CAZKPE010000751.1:0-1056 GCA_964554545.1 uncultured Lewinella sp. | reverse complement strand
CTGGGAATTTACGGTCTGCTCTACCTATTGATGAGCCGCCTGAGACGCTACCGCTACATCTACGCCGTTGACCAATTCAAGCACTTCTACGCCGACGCTCAGTGGGTGGCTTACGACGAGGCGATCTTCCTGGATGCCGGCTGGCGCAAACGGCGGCGCTACCGGGAGCTGCAGCAACAGTGCGTACAGTACGGCTTCGGGTTGCTGGAGGTCGACGACCAGAAGGTGGTGCGCAACGTGATGAGCCCCAGCCAGATTGACCAGTTCGGGGGGCGCCGCTGGAAGCTCCCCGGCTGGCTGGCCCGCGCCGAGGAGATCAAACTGCCCGCCCTGCCGAAACCGAAGAAGCGGTGGCGTAGGGGCATTTTGCTGCGGGCGCGGCTGCGGCGGTGGTACCGGGGCCTGTTCCCGGGCGGACTACGGCGGCGACCGGGCTACTACGCCCTGGGGGGCTGGGTCTTCGTAGTCAGTCTGACGGCGGCGGGACTGCTGGGCTGGGGGCTGTACCGGCAGTCGGACTACCGCCGCGTAGTGAAGGAGGGGCAGCGGGGGGCGAGCCCGGATCTGAGCATCCTCGAGCCCCGGGGGGATAGCGTACCGCCCCTGGACATCGAGGCGGGGGAGTACCGCCGCACCATCGATACCGTAGTGGAGGAAACGCCAGCCACGAACATCCCCGGGGATGGGTTGGTCACCGAGGGGGTAGTGGAAGATCTCGACCTGCTGCGCCGCTACCGCATCGACACCGCCGGCCGGGTGACGCTCGATTATGAGTGTGCGCCCCTGTATGCGCTATCCGGTCCGGTGTACGTCCTGCTGTTCGGTCGCTACGATTCCTTCGTGCGGGCGCGGGAATGGGCGCAGGAGCTCAACCGCCTCTACGGTTCGGCGGTTACGGTGGCGGCGGGGGAGTGTGTCTTTTCCACCGTTACCGATTACGTGCTCTACGTCGACGCTCCGGCTACCGACGAGGGGGCGGCTAACTTCGCGGCCCGCGCCTTCATCCGCCAAAGTGGGCTGGAGTTGGAGGTGGTCGAGATAAAGTAAACTATGGAA
>CAZKPE010000750.1:0-1059 GCA_964554545.1 uncultured Lewinella sp. | reverse complement strand
CACGGATTGGTCACGGATTAGGGCACGGATTTGCACGGATTGCGGTCGAGGCGTTGTACGCCGAGGGGAATATAGGTCGAGGGCCTCCGGCCCGAGCTGGTCGGGAACCTCCGGTTCGAGAAGGGGTGCACCGCAGATTTTCGCGGATTGGTTTCACGGATTGAACGCGGATTGTCCGGCGGCTTCGCTCGCTGCGTTCGGTATTTTTTCACCACGGATTAAGCGCGGATTGGGGCACGGATTTCCACGGATTCCGGTCGGGGGAGTTACGCGCCGAGTCAAGGTTATTGAGTTTTGAGTTGGTGTGTGCTCCTCAATTAGCGGAAATTGCCCGCACCTGCGTCCCCGCCCCAATCGCCTATCTTGCCCGCCATGTACTCCTTGACCACCCTCGAGGCTTTCTACCAGAAGGAAGCCGCCCACCCCGACAAGCCCTTCCTCCACCAGCCCTTCGGCGAACGCTGGGAAACCTACACCTGGGGGGAAGCCGGCAGGATGGCCCGCCGCCTGGCCACCTACCTCAACCAGCAGGGATTGAAGCCCGGGAGCCACGTCGGACTGGTCAGCAAGAACTGCCGGGAGTGGATCATCGCCGACCTGGCGATCATGATGGCCGGCCACGTGAGCGTCCCGTTTTTCGCGACCCTGACCGGGGAGCAAATCGCCGAGGTGCTGAAGTTGGGGGATGTCGACCTGCTTTTGGTGGGGAAGACGGAAGTGTGGGAGAATATGCGCAGCGGCGTCCCCGACGAACTGCCTGTGGTGCGTTTCCCTCACTATGCAGGCAACAGCAAGGTGGAACGGGGCAAGGACTGGAACGAGATCATGCGGGAGTGCGAGCCCATGAAGGGACAGCCCCTCCCCGACCCCGACGGATTGTGGACCATCATTTTCACCTCCGGCACCACGGGCACCCCAAAGGGCGTCATGCTTAGCATCCAGAACCAGATCGCGCTCATGCGGGAGCTTTACGACGAGAACCCCCTGAAGAACGACTACAGTGGCAACAACCGTTACTTCTCCTTTCTGCCTCTCAACCACGTCGCCGAGCGGGGTACG
>CAZKPE010000749.1:0-1061 GCA_964554545.1 uncultured Lewinella sp. | reverse complement strand
ACCGCAGCGGCCGCGTCGGACTGAGTCTGACCCGCCCCGAGAACCGCGCCCCCGGCGTCGCTACCCTTAACTTCAGCGTGCAGGACGCCCAGTCGATACAGGATGAGGAACTGACCACCTTCCGCAATACGATATATAATACCTACCTCGGCTACGGGGGGCAGCAGCGCGACTGGAAGCTCACCTACCAGTTACAGCTGCTCTACGGGGTCACGGTGGCCGACATCGCCGACAACACCCTCCTCTCGCCGAGCCTCTCGCTCAGTCGACCCTTCGGTAGCGAGAAGTTCGTCCTCGGGCTCACCAGCAGCTACAGCTTCGTCGACTACGAGGACCGGGGGGCGGGCAGCGTACTCCTCAGCCGGCTCACGGCCACCTACCAACTTAGCGAGAGTGGCACCCTGCGGGGTCGCTTTCAGTACACCCGCCGCCGACTCGGGGAGGCACCGACGCTGGCCGAATCCCTCCTTGCCCTCAATTACGCCTGGACCTTCCAATGATGCAACGCTACTTCTTCCTCCTCCTGCTTTTGGTTTTGGGCGCGGACGCAGGTGCCCAGGTTTTCCCGCTGCAGCTCACCCAGCAAGTGGATGCTACCGGGGGCCGGCTGTCGGACTTCAGCTCCCCGGCCCTGGATCGCTACCGATTGTCGCTGCAGTTGATGGACCCGCGGGAGTCCTCCGTCCAGGTCGTTCTGCGGCTACGCATCGAGGGGAATAATCTCCGCATCGTGAGTAGGGCGGGCATGGCCCCGGTACTCCATAGCGTTGATTTCGGTGCCCCCCTCACGCTGACGGGCAGTGATTTGACCTACCTCTTCGCCCCGGCTAATCTGGAGGTCGCCGGTATCGGGGCTGAGGAATTCTGGCAGGGTGGGGGACTGCTATCCGAAGGTTTTTATACCATCTGCATCGAGGCATTTCTACCCGCCCGGGCCGGTCAGGCGGGAGTGAGTGACGAAAACTGCGTGCCCCTCTTCCTGACGGTGAACGAGCCGCCGCTGGTTACCTATCCCATCGCCAATCAGGTGCTGGATGCCCTCGAACCCCAGAACTTCGCCA
>CAZKPE010000748.1:0-1061 GCA_964554545.1 uncultured Lewinella sp. | reverse complement strand
CAACGAGGTCCTCTTCGCGCTTTCCGAAAAGAAGGGTGACGTGGCGGCCTTCGTGACCATGTACCTGGTCAATTTTAACCCCGCGGAGCCAATCGACGACGTGGTCATGATCCACGAACTCTGCCATGTCTGGCAGGCGCGGCATACCGGACCCTTCTACATGGCCGAGGCCATTCACGAGGGCATCGTGAACGACGATCCCTACGACTACGGCTACGATGATTCGGCGGAGGGCCGCTCCTTCGGTGTCGGCGGCGAAACCGAGCTTAAACAGGCCCTCCAGAACCGGACGGTCGCCGAGGCCTTCGACACCTTCGGCAAGGAGGAACAGGGCCGCATTCTGGAGCACTTCTACACGCGGCTTTCCGCCCAGGGCAACGCTACTCCTCCGGATCTGCAACCCTGGCAGACCTACGCCGACTTCGTCGCTACCGCCGCGTGAGGGACGTCGTCATCCTCTCCTCCCCCGACCCGGACTTTCTCGGTCCGGCCCGGCAGTTGGTACGCGGACTGCGCGACCGGGGCCGGCGGGTCACACTACGGCAGGTAGGTCGCGGCGGTCGCTACACCCTGCTGTCGGACCTACTCGCTACGGGCTGCCACACCTGTATCTACCTTGGCCACGGCTCGGCGGCGGGCTGGTCGGCCTGGGGGTGTACGGGGGCGGGCTACCTCGCTGCCCTCCGATGGAAACAGCCGATCCAATTACTCATCAACCTCACCTGCGAGGGCGATTGGGCGCGGACGCTGGTGCAAAGGGGATGGGTAACTCAGGTGATCGCCACGCCAAAGCGCATTCCCATCCCGACTCTCAAACAGGCCGTGCATACCCTGTCGGCCGATCTACCCGATCATCGCTGTTGGAACGATTTTCAATCGTATACCCATTAACCCGTCGGCCGGGCCTTGGAAGCGTAGCGCCCTTGGCCCGTCCGCCGGGTGGGTAGCAGGTATGTAGTTTTTACCTTTCACCATGTCCTCCCCCCTCCGCACCACCCTCAACCGCGCCGACGAAGACCTCAACTACGGCAACATCTACTACACCGTCTTCCCCATCCCCG
>CAZKPE010000747.1:0-1061 GCA_964554545.1 uncultured Lewinella sp. | reverse complement strand
GGCGGGTCAGCGTCATCATGGGCAAGAACGGGGCGGGCAAGAGTAGCCTGCTCAACGTACTGGCGGGCAGCGAGCCCCGTCCCGTAACGGGTGTGGTGCAACTCGACGACCGCCCGGTCTACGCAATGCCCGCCCGCGAACTGGCCCGCCGCCGTGCCGTACTGGCCCAGCACGCCCCACTGGGGTTCGCCCTCAGCGTCCGGGAGGTGGTCGAGATCGGCTGCTACGGCTGCTACCACGACTGGACGCGCCGACAGCGCAACCGGCTCGTGGACGAACACCTCGACCTGCTCGAACTGACCGACTTTGCCGACCGCTCCTTCCCGACCCTGTCGGGGGGTGAGCAAAAGCGCGTCCTGCTGGCAAAGTGCCTGCTGCAACTCGCCGCCGGCCGCCACCCGGGCAACCGCTACCTACTCCTGGACGAGCCCACCGCCGCCCTGGACATCGAACAACAATACCGCTTCGTGGACCTGGCCACCCGCCTGGCCCGCGACCGGGGGGTGGGCATCGTTGCCGTCCTCCACGACCTCAATCTGGCCGCCCGCTTTGCCGATCACCTGCTGCTGTTACGCGGCGGGCGATTGGTAGCAAGTGGCGGTGTACACCGGGTTTTCACTCCTTCCCTCATCCGGGCGACCTTCGACGTGGACTGTCTCATTCAGGACCATCCCACCCTCGACCGGCCGCTCATCACTCCTCTTCCCTATGGCGACCACGCTCCACGTATCCCAACTCAAAGAACAACTTGCGTCCCTACGCGAACGTGAACCCAAACTACGCGCCCGTCAGCAGGCGGAACGGCTCGGCATCAGCGAGGCCGAACTGCTCTCGCTCGACCTGGGCAAGGACGTCATCCGCCTCGGCCCGGATATGCGCAAAATCCTGGGCGACGTACACCGGATGGGTCACGTCATGGCCCTGACCCGCAACGACCACGTCGTCCACGAGCGTAAGGGGGTCTACGATAACCTGACCTTTTACGAGGGCGGACACGGTATGGGCGTGGCGGTCAACGAAGACATCGACCTGCGGCTGTTCATGAACGAATGGACGTACTG
>CAZKPE010000746.1:0-1062 GCA_964554545.1 uncultured Lewinella sp. | reverse complement strand
CTGCCCCACCTTCCCCTCTGGCTGCTGGCCGAGCACCTCGCCAAGCGGAATCCCCGGACGATTGAATTTTACAGTCCGGTGCGCTTTGCAGCGATCGCCGTGGGGACGATTTTGTACCTGCCGGTCTTCTTTCTGCTGGGGTGGCCGCTACGCATCTACCTGCTCCTCTCTGTGCTATCGGTACGTTGGAGTCTGCGTCAGGTCGATCGCCTGCGGCGCTGGCGGGAAGATCGCCGTTTTAGTCAACTGGGTCCGGATAAGCAGAGGCGGTTGCGGGAACTACGGCAGCGGGTATAGCAGTCTTTACCGCTTCAGCAGCACGTTATCAAACACTTTCACGATGGAAAACTTGGCCTCCTGCTCCTCCACGAATTTGAGGTGGGTCGGCGAAACCTGGTAGGCATCGTGGCCGGCCACGTCGTCGAACCAGAGGACCAGCGAGTAGTCGAAGCTATTATCCACCACCCCGCGGGAGGGAGTAGCGGCGGGGGTGCCGACGAAGATATTGCGGACGGTCGGGGCATTCTTTAAACTGCTGACCCCTGCCTCGAAGGAGCGCAGTTCATCGTCAGAGAGGCCCTCGTTGAGCCAGAAGTAAACGGTGTGGACCATTCCGGGGGTATCGGGTGCTGCCATGGCGGGGGGTTGAGGATTGGAGGGATCGCAAGCGGTCGTGCCCACTGCGATCAGGAAAAAGAAAGCCAACTTTCGGAGGGGGTGGCGCATTGCTAGTGGTTAGTGTGCGGCCAAGATAGACTACGCCGCCCAACCTCTGCCCATGACGCTGATTATCATCATCATTACGGTCCTGATCTCTTACCGCGCCTTCTCCGACCAGCAACTGCGCGGCCAACTGATGTTCCTGCCCACGGCGGTCAGCGAGCGGGGGGAATATTACCGCTTCCTCACCCACGGCTTCATCCACAGCGACTTCCGCCACCTGCTGTTCAATATGTGGGCCTTCTACATCTTTGGGCGGGAGGCGGAGGCCATATTTGAACAAGACATCTTCGGTCCGACCTACGGCAAGTTGGCCTTCCTGCTCTTCTACGCCGCCGCCAT
>CAZKPE010000745.1:0-1063 GCA_964554545.1 uncultured Lewinella sp. | reverse complement strand
GGCAGCGAGACCGGGATCGACGTCTTCAACCGCCTGATGAGCGGGCTCGAGGGGCAGCTCGACGGCATGGGGATCGCGTTCGCCTCGTCGCTGATCGGCCTTGCCGGATCGCTGGTCGTGGGGCTCCTCGAGCTCTTCGCCGGGCACGGGCAGAACCGCTTCTACCGCGAGCTCGAGGAGTGGCTGTCGTCGATCACCCGCGTCGGCTTCTCGTCGGCCGAGGGGGAGGGGGCGAGCGCGTCCCCGGCCCTCGACGGCCTTTTCGGGCAGCTCGACGAATTGCAATCCCGCTACGGCGCCTTGGTGGGCGAGCGCGCGGCCACGGACACGCGGCTGGAGCGGCTGACCGATGCGCTCGAGGCGCTGGCCCTGCGCATGGACATCTCGCAGGGCGCCGATCCGTCGCTCTCGCGCATTGCCGAGGGACAGGAGCGGGTGGCGGCGCTTCTCGAGCAGCAATCGCCGCCTGCGGATCTGGCACCTCTGATCGAGGGGCAGGCGCGCATGGTCAGGCTCATGGAGGAGGCGGGGGCAGGGACGCTCGATGCCGAGAGCCGGCTGCACCTTCGTTCGATCGACGCCCATCTCCTGCGCATCCTCGAGGAGATGGCGGCCGGCCGGCAGGAGGCCGTCGACGACCTACGGGGCGAACTCGCGCAACTCTCCCGCGTCATCCGGCAGCTCTCGGCAGGGCGCCGGCACGAGCCGCCGACGCCGATCGTCGGGCGCAGGGTCTGAGTCGCGTGCCGCTGTCGCGCCGCTCCGTCAATCGCATGGCCGGGTCGACATGGCCCGGCTTTGTCGACGCGATGACCGCCCTCCTCCTCGTGCTGATGTTCGTGCTGACGATCTTCATGGTCGTCCAGTTCGTCCTGCGCGAAACGATCACCGGACAGGAGAGCGCCCTGAGCGAACTGGCCCGCGAACTCGACGAGGTGAGCCGCGCCCTCGGTCTCGAACAGCAATCCGTGGCCCGGCTCGAGGAGACCAACGCCGGCCTCGAACGGGCGCTGTCGGAGGCTCGCAACGAGGCCGAGACCCGCGGCGAGCAGATCGCGAGGCT
>CAZKPE010000744.1:0-1063 GCA_964554545.1 uncultured Lewinella sp. | reverse complement strand
TTGTGCAGGCGGACGATGTTCGTATCCTTCACCAGCAGGACCTGCCCCTGGCGATTCACGACCGAGCCCACCCGGTGGAAGGTGAAGTAGTCGGCGGCGGGGAAGCTGCGGTCGCTTCCCGGCAGCTTCGTCATGTTCTCCACCCGCAGGATAGCGTTGCTTGATCGAGCTACAGTGACCTGTTCTTGCGTCGTTCCCGTCAGGTTGCTATTGTCGGTTGCTTCGAAATCCAGATCGAAGGTGTAGCTCTGCTGGCCGCTGGGTAGGTAGAGCCAGAACGGAGTGGCATAAGACTGGAATGCACCGCCGTCGACGGCGTAAAGAACCGATTGAATGCCCGTACCGGACCGGTCGGTTACCGACAGCGTTACCTGCACGGAATCCCGGAAGTCCCCATCCTGGTTTTGCAGACCGTCGTAGCTGGCTACGATGATCGGCTTCTCCGGCCCGGTTTCTACTGACGTGATATCCGCGTATATGATCTTCACGTTCCCGTCCGTGGGCGCGCCGACATCATCGATATTCAACATGCCGTCGAATACGTCTACCGTATCGAATCCGATCTGGTAGAAATTCGAGGCTGTCGGCACGAAGTCATCAATGAGCACGACTCCTTCGGCCCGCAGGGTATGTTGGCTGTTAAAGTAGCTAGGGTCACCAGCCGCCACCTCTACCCGGTACCGGCCGTTCGGCACGGCGATGGCCCAGTCGGCGGGCTGGCGGGGCGATAGCGAGGTCTTGTCCATCATATTATGGGAGCGCAGCAGCTTGTCGGAGTCCGAACTAGCGTTGTCCACTCCGCGGGCTGATCCCCGTGCCTGATCGGTGTTGTCCAGTGGCTGGCCGGTATTGGCACTCACCCACCCAAAGGTTTCCCCGTTCCCCCGGCTTCCGTACGCTTCGCCGATGTCGGCCACGTATCCCGACGGTGGGGTGAAGGTGTTATCCTGGAAGTTAATCCGAATGCTATAGGCGGCCGGTTCCGCTACCGTAGCGGTAATGTTCAGTGTTGCCGGTGCGAAATCCGGGGCGGTTGCCGTGACGGTCGCCTGATAAGTTCCGG
>CAZKPE010000743.1:0-1067 GCA_964554545.1 uncultured Lewinella sp. | reverse complement strand
GCCGACCGGGCGGCGGCGGAGCGCCGCTTTGCCGAACTGAACCAATGATGGATGAGCTGACGGTAGCTATCGATTTCGGCGCCGGCGCGCAACCGGTCGGAAATCTGCTGCGGCAGGGTAACAAATTCTTCTTCCAATACGCCGACACCTACCTCCGTACCGGTCACAACCTATCGCCCCTCAAACTGCGGTTCGATGCCTCGGTACAGCAAGCGGAGACCAGCATTTTTGACGGTCTCTTCGGGGTGTTTGCCGACTCGCTACCTGACGGTTGGGGACGGCTACTACTCGACCGGGAACTACAACGAAGGGGCGTCGACCTCGATACGATCGGACCGCTACGCCGGCTGGCCTATGTAGGAACCAACGGTCGCGGTGCACTCGCCTACCGGCCGGCCTTACCAGTCCAGGAGGAAAAGATGCCTAATCTCCTCCTGGATGAACTCGCCCGGCGCGCCGCTGATGTACTACAGGACCGCGACCTTGATGCCGTACCCGAACTACTTCGGTTAGGAGGCTCTTCCGGGGGAGCACGGCCGAAAATTCAGGTCTTATACAACGCGGATACCAACGACTTCCTTCCCGACACCTTCCCCGCTCCGCCTGGTTACAGCGCCTGGATCATCAAATTTAACGCAGCCAATGACCCAACGGACGCCGCCGCTGCCGAGTACGCCTACTACCTAGCTGCCCGGGAGGCAGGCATTTCCATGGCCGAAAGCAGGCTGTTCCGGGGGCGATCGGGCCGTACCTACTTTGGCACCCGCCGCTTCGACCGGCCATCGGAAGATCGGCGCTTACATCTACACTCCCTGGCCGGCTTGCTCCATGACAACTTCCGCCTACCGGCCCTCGATTACGGACACGTGATGGATGCCGCTTTCCGACTTGAGCAGTCGACGGAAGCTTACCGGAAGGTCTTGCGCCTGGCTGCCTTCAATGTGTTTGCGCACAACCGCGACGATCACAGCAATAATATCTCCTTCTTGATGGATCGACAGGGAGAGTGGTCGCTTGCCCCAGCCTACGACCTTACCTTTTCCCGTCCGGGACACGGAGAGCACAGC
>CAZKPE010000742.1:0-1072 GCA_964554545.1 uncultured Lewinella sp. | reverse complement strand
GACGTCGACGACCCCAACCGCCCCCTGCTCATCAGCTTCAACGGCGGCCCCGGCTCGGCCTCGGTCTGGATGCACCTGGCCTACACCGGCCCGAAGGTGCTCAACATCGACGAGGAGGGCTACCCCGTTCAACCCTACGGCGTGAGCGATAACCCCTTTTCGGTGCTGGACGTGACGGACATCGTCTTCGTCAACCCCGTCAATACCGGTTTCAGCCGCATGGTGGAAGGGGCCGACCGCGAGCAGTTCTTCGGCGTCAATCAGGACATCACCTACCTGGCCGACTGGCTGAGCAACTGGGTCAGCCGCCACGACCGCTGGCGCTCCCCCAAATTCCTGATCGGGGAGAGCTACGGCACGACCCGCGTCAGCGGACTGGCCCTGGAACTGCAGAATGCCCGCTGGATGTACCTCAACGGGGTCGTGCTCGTGTCGCCCACCGAGATCGGTATCCCCCGCGAGGGCATCGTCGAATCCGCCAACCGCCTGCCCTACTTCGCCGCCGCGGCCTGGTACCACGAGCAACTTCCCGAGGAACTACAGCAGCAAAAATTGACCGACTTGCTGGACGAAGTCGAGGAGTACACCCGCGAGGAATTATTGCCCGCCCTGGCCGCCGGTGCCAGCCTGCCCGAAGACCGCAAACAAGAGGTAGCCCGCACCGCCGCCCGCTATTCCGGCCTGGATACCCGGGAATGGCTCGATAACAATCTGCAGCCTACGACGAGCTACTTCTGGAAGAACCTGTTGCGGGGCGAAGAAGCCGGCAACTACACCGTCGGCCGCCTCGATAGCCGCTACCGGGGCCTGGACGAGCGGGCCGCCGGCGACCGGCCGGACTACAATAGCGAACTCACCAGCTGGCTCCATTCCTTCACCCCGGCGATTAACTACTACCTACGGGAAGAACTGGGTTTCCGCACCGATCTGCAGTACAATATGTTCGGCCCCGTCTACCCCTGGGACCGCTCCAACGACCAGACCGGCCCCAACCTGCGGCAGGCCATGGCCCAGAACCCCTATCTGAATGTGCTCATCCAGTCGGGCTACTTCGACGGGGCCACGAACTACT
>CAZKPE010000741.1:0-1074 GCA_964554545.1 uncultured Lewinella sp. | reverse complement strand
GGATGTCGCTGACCCGGATGCCGTATTCCTCCCAGCCGATGTCCAGGCTCTCGGTAAAGCTGAGCACCGCCCGCTTGGTGGCCGAATAGCTGACCAGCTCCGGGTTGCCGTGTATCGCCGAGGCCGACGAGATATTGATCAGGTGGCTGCCGGGGGTATCGCGCAGGAGGGGAAAGGCGGCGTGGGCGACGTTTAGCACGCCGTAGAAATTAACGTCGATGACGCGGCGGTGGGCCTCCATGCTAACCTGCTCGAAGGGGCCTACCTCGATGATACCAGCGTTATTGAGGAGTACCTTCATTTTTCCTCCCGTGGCCTCGCCGAAGTGGGTGACGGCGCGGCGGGCACTTTCGGGGTCGGTCACGTCCAGTACGCCGTAGGTCGCATGGTCGGGGCCGCCGAGCTCGGCCGCCAGTGCGGCCAGGGGCGCTTCGTGGAGATCGTAGAGGCCGACGAACCAACCCTCGCGCACGAAGCGGCGGGCGGTAGCGCGGCCGAAGCCGCCGGCGGCACCGGTGATGAGGAGGGTGGGGTTGGGGGTGGGCATGGGGGTAAACTACGAAGGCCTGGGGTTGTGCCCCTTATCGTGGCGGATTACGTCCAGCATTCTTCGTCTTGGAATACATCGTCGATTAACAAGATGTCGTCGCCGGCTTCGGCCATACGCGCGAAGGCCTGATCCCAGCCCTGGCGGGGTTCCGCTAGGGGACGTAGGAGAATGCCATCGGGGGTAAGCTGTAGTTCGACGGTATCGGATATGGCGTACTTCCGCAGTAACGACTCAGGAATTTGGATACCGCGGCCATCGCCAATTGGAACGATCTGGATTAACATAGTGGGCTGTTTTTTTACCCGCTCCGGCCGACGGGCGTTGGGCGGGAGCCCTTCGCCCGGCGGACGGAGCTAGTAGGCCTTGGCGAAGACGACGCGGCCGACGCTGGGCTTGCCGGTCAGGACACAGTGGCCCGCCTCCTCCGGCCGGTCGTGGGGGATGCAGCGGATGGTGGCCTTGGTCATCTCCTTGATCTTGAGCTCGGTTTCGGAAGTGCCGTCCCAGTGGGCGTAGATGAAGCC
>CAZKPE010000740.1:0-1078 GCA_964554545.1 uncultured Lewinella sp. | reverse complement strand
CTGGACAAATTCGACGCCAACAAGATCTGGCAGGATGCGGCCCAGGCCTACAACAACTTTCCCTTGACCCGTACCCCGGTCAACACCGATCTGGGAGCCTACGTCACCGAGCAGGCGCTGAACGGGCTATTTCGGAAGGTCGCGCTGAAGGAGCTCGACATCCGCCAGAACGTAGCGGCCCGGACGACCGAGCTGCTCCAGCGGGTCTTCGCCCAGCAGGATGCCGTAAATTGATTGAACTCAGACCATTGATAGCATGAAAATTCGAGGAAGAAAAGGAAGCAGTAATATCGAAGATCGCCGCGGAAGCGGGGGAGGTAGCTTTGGCGGATTCGGGGGTGGCCGTGCCGGTAGCCTCGGTATTGGTACCATCGTCATCATGCTCATCGTCTTTTTCCTCGGCGGCAACCCACTGGACTACCTCGGCGTAGGCGGCGGTGGCAGCCCGGCCCCGACCACCACCACCCAGCCCGGAGCGGAGATCGAGGCCGATGATACGAATGCTCGCATCGTCAGC
Organism: uncultured Lewinella sp.; assembly: GCA_964554545.1. Lineage (GTDB taxonomy): Bacteria > Bacteroidota > Bacteroidia > Chitinophagales > Saprospiraceae > Neolewinella. Next base: position 561 of record CAZKPE010000740.1, on the reverse strand, counting down.
GTCACCCTTCAGGAGACCGAGAATACCTGGAACCGCCTCTTCCCCGAACTCTATAACCGCCGCTACGCCGAGCCCGTACTGGTGCTCTTCAGCGGTCAGACCCAGTCGGGCTGCGGCTTCGCCAGCGCGGCGACCGGCCCCTTCTACTGTCCGGCCGACAATAAGGTTTACATCGACCTCTCCTTCGCCGATCAGCTGCGGCAGCGCTTCGGGGCACCGGGCGATTTTGCCCTGGCCTACGTCGTGGCCCACGAGGTCGGTCACCACATTCAGAACCAGCTGGGCTACAGTCAGCAGGTCAGTCAGGCCCGCCGCCGCATGAGCGAGACGGACGCGAACGCGATGTCCGTCCGCCTGGAACTACAGGCCGACTACCTCGCCGGCGTCTGGGCCCACTACGCCGACCGGCAGGGGGACCTCCTCGAGCGGGGCGACATCAGCGAGGCTATCGGCGCCGCCTCCGCCATCGGCGACGATCGGTTGCAGCGGGAGAGTCAGGGGCGCGTACAGCCGGAAACCTTCACCCACGGTACGTCGGAGCAGCGGGTGCGGGCCTTCACT
>CAZKPE010000739.1:0-1092 GCA_964554545.1 uncultured Lewinella sp. | reverse complement strand
AGCCCTTGGGGATCGTCGGCCCCGTCGTCCGCGCCACCGGCGAGACCCCGACCGACGGCGGGGTCGCGATGGCGAGCGCCGGGACCGCCACGCCGAAGAGCGTCGCCTGCAGCCACGCCGTGCCCGCGGACGGGTGGAACACGAGCGGCGCCAGCATCACGAGGACGCCGAGGAGCGCCGCGCCCCATCGCGCCCACGGCAGGCGCCAGGAACACGACGCGAACCCGAGCGCCACGAGGCCGAGGCCCAGCACCACGTTCGTCCAGGCGAGCGCCGGGCTGACGATCCCGATCATGGGCGGCGAGATGACGAGCCACGTGCCGATCCCGGCGACGGCGTAGTGCGCCCAGAGGAACTGCCGGAGCTCGGAGCGATAGTGCGCCTCGGCATGGGCGCGCATCGCCTCGACGTCGTCGACCCGCTCCGCGGCCGACTCCATCCAGACGGGCGGCGTGATGCCGTTCGCGGCGAACCATGCGGGGGGGTCGCGCTTCAGCGCCGCCACGAGCTTGGGCAGGGTCTCGCGGATCGCGTGCCGCGGCTCCCACCCCAGCAGCTTGCGCGCGCGGTCGATGTCGAGCGTGTAGTCGTCGGACGCCATGTCGATCATGAACGGCCGGATGAAGGGTTTCTGCCCGCGATCGTAGGCGTCGGGAACCACCGGCTCGGCGGCGACCTCGGCCGCGGCGGCGGCCCGGGCCAGCGGCTTCGGCGCGACGATCGTCTGCCAGGTCTCCTCGCCGTGGACGAGCGCGCCGATGCGATGCTGCAGTTCGTCGTAGCTGACGGCGTCGGGCTCGCCGACGAGGATGACGGTGCCGCCCTCGATGCCTTGGCGGCGATCGATGGCGGCCTCGAACGCCGCGAGCATGTCGTCGAGATGCACGAACGCCTGCCCGGCGGCCGGGTCGCCGGCATAGACGTGGCTCTTCAGCGATTGCTGCCAGATGCGGGCGATCTGGTGGCTGAGCGTCGGCACCGCCGTCTCGTCGTCGTAGAGCCCGGCCAGGTGCAAGAGGACGTAGGGAATGTCCCCCGCCTCCGCGCGGATGATCGCCTCGGTGCGCGCCTTGGATTCGGGGTAGGCCCACT
>CAZKPE010000738.1:0-1095 GCA_964554545.1 uncultured Lewinella sp. | reverse complement strand
TACACCCCAAGGACGTGGTGGAGATGCACTTCTACCGGGCCGAGCTGATGGCCGAATACATCGATGCGCACCGGCTCGATAGCGATTCCTTCCACGCCAGTACCGTCAAGGCCTACGCCGATGCCTGTGCCCTGGCCGAACGGGAGGTACTGTTGGAGTATTTTGGCGGCGGGGCGCGGGTGCTGGCGGAGTACTTCGAAGGGAAGCGGAGAAGTCATCACCATAGTTTTTGGCCTACATACCGTACGTATTGGGGGGATTCGGATTGATGGGATTGGCGATTTGGATTGGCGATTCTCGATTGGCGATTCTTGATTGGCGATTTGCTGCCGCTGTTATATGCTCGCTACGCTCGTTTGGTGCGGCAGCCAAATCAGTCCTCGCCAATCGCCAATCATCAATCGCCGATCAGGAGCGATAATAGGTCCAAAACCTGTTAGCTTATTAAAATTTGGAAGGCTAGCTTCATTACCGATCATTATTGTATATTGCTTTGCGGAAAGGATTGCACCTGCGTCCCCGCCCGAACCTTCATTTAACCAACCATCGATCATGAGTACCACCGCCACCCACACCGCCGACACCCTCGCCAAACCCAAATTCAAAGACCAGTACGAGAACTACATCGGCGGCGAATGGACGGCCCCCGCCCAGGGCAATTACTTCGACAACATCTCCCCGGTCGACGGGCAGAGCTTCACCCGCATTCCCCGCTCGACGAAGGAGGACATCGATAAGGCCGTCGCCGCCGCTCACGAAGCCGCCCCCCACTGGAACAACACCTCGGCCACCGAGCGCAGTAACCTGCTGCTGAAAATCGCCCAGGTCATGGAAGATAACCTGGAGGCCCTGGCCCGCGCCGAGACCTGGGACAACGGCAAGGCCCTCCGCGAAACCCGCGCCGCCGATATGCCGCTGGCCATCGACCACTTCCGCTACTTCGCCGGGGTGATCCGCGCCGAAGAAGGAGGCGTGGCCGAGCTGAACAGCGACACGGTGAGCATGAACATCTGGGAGCCGCTGGGCGTGGTCGGACAGATCATCCCCTGGAACTTCCCCATCCTGATGGCCGCCTGGAAGCTGGCCCCCGCCCTG
>CAZKPE010000737.1:0-1099 GCA_964554545.1 uncultured Lewinella sp. | reverse complement strand
CTGCTCGTCGACGCCGCCGCCTTCTGTGAGATCGACCTGGCCGAACGCTACGACACCACCCGGGGCACGCCACGTAAACTAGTGCTGTACCAGGACTGGATCTGCCACCGCCTCGGGGCCGGGGAGGGGGGGCTGCCCCTGCTGGTTGCCGACCTGGAACGACTGCGCTATGTACACCAGTTAGGTGCCGCCGACACGGCCTACTACACCGCCCTGGAGGCTGCCCGTCAGCGCTACCGGCACCTGCCGGCCAGCGACCGCTTCCTGGTGGATATGGCCGAGCTGCTGGACCGGGACGACAACACCTTCGGCGTATGGCCCCGCGTCCGGGCGCTGGCGCTACTCGATCGGGTAGGGGAGGAGGATGAAGTAGCCCGCATCCGGGCGGAGCAGTTGCGTATGGGTATCACGGCGACCAGCCTACAGGTAACCACCCAGGAATTTTACCCCCTGCGGCAGCACCACCTGGTCAGCCTAAGCTACCGCAACGTGGAGCGGGTGTACTACCGGGTCTACCCCTACGACGCCACGAAAGCGCCGCGTCGCGGCCGCACCGAACTCGCCGACATCATGCGCCCCCGCCCCGTAGCCAGCGGTAATCAGCGGCTAGCGGCAAACGACGACTATGCCCCCCACCGCAGCGAACTCGACCTCGATCCCCTGCCGGCGGGCAGCTACGCTCTGGTAGTTTCCGATAACGCCCGCTTCCGGGAGGGAGACATGACGGCCAGCTACGTTTTTTTCCAGGTCACTGATCTGTCGATACTGATCGTCGAGGGGGGAGCGGAAGACTACGTGCAAGTAGCCAACCGCAGTACTGGCGCTCCCGTCGCCAACGTAGACGTGACCGTACGCCAGCGTACCCGCAATGATGGCTACCGCCAGCTTGCCACCCGTCGCAGTGATCGCGAGGGAACCTTCACCCTGCCGCAGGGCGAGCGCTACTACGGCCTGCAACTGGAACTACGGGACCCGCGCACCGACGACCGGATGATCACGGACGCCTACACGAACCGCCGTTACGCCGAAGACCGCCGCAAGCAGCAGTACACCACCCTCCTGCTGGACCGCAACCTCTACCGCCCGGGACAGCGGGTGT
>CAZKPE010000736.1:0-1100 GCA_964554545.1 uncultured Lewinella sp. | reverse complement strand
GTTGGGTTCGGTGGCTACGTCGGCCGTGTCTTCGGTGGTAGAGACGATGGTGTCACTGGTCTCCTGGCGTTCGCAAGCGAGGAAAGAAAGTAGGAAGGCTAGGGTGAAGACTAGTCGGTACATGAAGTAGGTTTAGCCCGCAGAGTTGCGCAGAGGGGGCGCAGAGTCTAGCGGAGAATAATCCAGGGAAAACAGTTTAACGAACCCAAGGTTGGCGACGGCTCCGCGGAACTCTGCGCGAACTTCGCTGAACTCTACGGGCCATTCTTTCACAGTTTCAGCTTCTCGATCCGCTCCGCCAGGATATCCCGGTAGCTCTTGCCTACGGGGAGACTGGTCGTCTTGCCCTTTTCCTTCACCTCCACCATATTGCCCTGCAGGGCTTCGATCCGCCTGAGGTTGACGATGTAGCTGCGGTGGATGCGCTGGAAATCGGCGGAGGGGAGCTTTTCGTCCAGCGATTTCATGGTCTGCAGGGTGATGACGCGGTCGTTAGGCTGGCGGATAATGACGTAGTCCTTCAGCCCTTCGATGTAGACGATCTCGTCGAGATTGACGCGGACCAGTTTCTTGTCTGCCTTCACGAAGAAGTAGCCGGGACCGCCATCCTCTACGGGGCCGGCTTTCGCTTTTTGCTTGAGTTCGGCTTGCTCCACGGCGCGGTTGCAGGCCTGGAGGAAGCGGTCCATGCTGATGGGCTTGACGAGGTAGTCGAGGGCGTTGAGTTCAAAGCCGTCGAGGGCGTAGTTCGGGTAGGCGGTGGTGAAGATGGTCACGGGCGGATCGCTGAGGCCGCGCAGGAAGTCGGTACCGGTCAGCTGCGGCATATTGATGTCGAGGAACATCAGGTCGACGTCTTCCTTTTTGAGCACTTCATTGGCTTCGAAGGCATTGTCGCACTTGGCTACGAGCTCGATCTCGTTAATTTTTTCGAGGTAGGTCTCGAGGATGTCCTGAGCCAGGGGCTCGTCGTCTACGATGATGGCGTTGATCATGGGGAGGGGGGGTGTGGAGGGTTGGGGAAGATACGGTGGATTGGTAGTTTAGTCGGAAGTCGGAAGTCGGAAGTCGGAAGTCGGAAGTCGGAAGTCGGAAGTCGG
>CAZKPE010000735.1:0-1102 GCA_964554545.1 uncultured Lewinella sp. | reverse complement strand
AGTCGTGGGCGTGCCGTTTGAATTCTTCCCCCTCCCCGGTTCGGCGTAGCGCGGTGAGGATGACGATGCGGTAGCGGCTGTTCAGACTACGTTCCAGTACCGCATCCAGCATGGCGACGCGTTCGTTCAGTTCCCGCTTCGGTTTGGTAGCCAGCACGTTAAGGGCCTCCACGTAGATTTTATCGTAACGCGCCCCGATCGCCTTCCGTAGCCGGTCCTCGAGGGCAGGGGAGAAGTGGATCGGGGCGTCCTCCCGTTCCAGAAAGGTGCGAAGCTGGAGCAAGGCATTGCGTTGCAGCCGGGGCTCCGGTCGGCCGAGGTAGTCGGTAATGAGGGCCAGAACTTCTTCGGCGGGCGCGTCGAGGACCAGTTGCTTCCAGGCCGGCTCCAGTTGCTGTGGCCAATTGACGGGGGGCAGGTCGAGCCATTCGGCGGTCTCCTGCCGGTGGTTCATAGCTGCCAGGTCGATTCGGTGGGGACTATCGAAGCGATTGACCGCCACCACGAGGTCGTTGAGGGCGGCGTAGTTTTCGGTTTGCTCAAATCGGGTACGGAGTCGTCGGGCCGTTTCCGCCGCGTCCAGTCCATAGTCCAGCCAGGCTTCGGAAGCCGCCTCCGGTTCGTAGGGGTGGCGCTCGAGCACCTCGGCCACGTGGTCGGGAATTCCCGCATCGGCAAATCGGCCGAGGTAGCGCAGGTAGTCGGCAATCTGCTCAGGGCCGATGCGGTCGCCCGCGTAGGCGCGCCGGAGTTCCGTCAGCGTTGCGGTATCCGTATACGGGCGCAGCCCTCGCAGGATAGCAGAGGTGAAGGGATGCCGCCCCGCCGCCGTCAACTGCCCCAGCAGGTAATCGCGACCGGCCGTCAGCCCGAAGTGACCGATGGCTCCGTAGATCAAGTCTGCCGTCCGGTGGGGAGCCAGGGGCAGCCAGTCGATCAGATAGGGGAGCATGACGCCGCCCATTTCCTCCAGCTCTTTACCCTCCGTCTGCCGTAGGATACGGCGCAGGGTACGCTGTTGCGCTTTCTCCGCAAAACCGTACACAGCCGCCCACTCGGGGTGATCGTGGAAGTAGCCATCCGTCTCTATCCCATCGACTAC
>CAZKPE010000734.1:0-1107 GCA_964554545.1 uncultured Lewinella sp. | reverse complement strand
GACGCGCCCGCCCTCCTGGTCGATCAGGATCGGTGCATCGTGGCCGGCGGCGGCGCGCAGCGCGCGCGTCAGGTCGCGGATCTGCGCGGGGTCGCGGAGGTTGCGGTCGAAGAGGATGAAGCCCCAGGGCCGCACCGCGGAGAAGAACTCGCGCTCGTCGGCCGCGAGCTCGACTCTCGCGCAGCCGAAGATCGCGGCGGTCATCGGCGCGGCCTCGCGGAGGGCTTGCCCCTGCCGGCGGGGACGCGACGGGCCACGGCCTGCCCGATGATGCCCTTGTGGCGTCGAGGGTGCGCCGGCGACCCGCCTTTGCGGCCGGGCTCGCCAAGGCATCGCGCCGCGAATGCGACGTCGGCCGCCCGTGACCGGGTCCGGGCGCCGGAACCGAAGACGGTCATCGATCCGTCGCTGGACCGCGTCTCGACGCCCCGACGGGCGATCGTGGCTTCGGTGCCGGGGATCGCGATGCCGAATGCCCGGGGCAGAAGGCCGTGCCGCAGGCGGCACGACTGGTGACGGGCCACATTCCCGACGTCGGACGTGCGCTCTGCGAAGGATGCCCCGGCACAGACGACCGCCTGCCAGCACCAAGCCCCGCCCGCTGCGCAGGACGGAGGTGATATCCCGCCGGCTTCGGCCAGCGTTTGAACCTGTTGCGGTTCCGCGCGGGTCCCGCCGGCCACCGGAGAGGCGGCCGTAAGGAAGATGCCGCGCCCGACGTCCTCCGGGCACGGCTGCGCCACGGTGGCTTTCCGCGCCGCGCCCAGACGCGATGCCGCCGCGCGACGGGAACGTCGGCGCGGGCGCTCGAGGGTATCCGACGTGTCGACCCGTTGCCGCCCGACATGAGCGGGAGGAGGTCCCGCCGACCCCGACCCGTCGACCGCCGCCGGCCGAGGGGCGCGACGCCGCGTGACCCTGCTTGCGCCCGGCGCGAGGGAGACGGTCACCGGCGGACCACGGGCACGCATTCAGCCGCGCCGGCGGCCAGCGCGGCGCAGACACGGCGGGCGTCCGCGAGGTCGGCGAACCCGCCGGCGCGCAGGCGCCAGAAGGTGCGGCCGCCCCGCTCCACCCGCTCGAGCCGCCGCTCGGTGCCGTCGAGAA
>CAZKPE010000733.1:0-1110 GCA_964554545.1 uncultured Lewinella sp. | reverse complement strand
ATCCTCGTGCCGTTCGCCGCCTTCGACAACGCGCTCGACGCCTGGATGCGCGCGAACCTCGGCGTTTCGACGGGCCTCCTCGTCACCGGCTCGATCGCGGCGCTGCTGATGGCCTACATGATCCGCTTCCTCGCCGCGGCCATCGGCGCCTACGAGGGCGGGATCGCCGCGATCAGCCCGAACATGGACGCCAGCTCGCGGGTGCTGGGGTTTGGGGTCTGGGGAACCGTGCGCCGGGTCCACGCGCCGATCCTCACGCCGAGCCTCCTCACCGCCGCCCTCATCGTCTTCGTCGACGTGATGAAGGAACTGCCCGCGACGCTGATCATGCGCCCCTTCAACTTCGACACGCTGGCCGTGCAGGCCTATCGGCTTGCCGCGGACGAACGGCTCGCCGGCGCCGCGGTCCCGAGCCTCGTCATCGCCGCGATCGGCCTCGGGCCCGTCATCCTGCTCTGCCGTCGTCTGGCGCGGGGGACGGGGATCGGGGGGGCGCCCGGCTGAGCGCCCGCCCCCTGGTCGGCTGCGACGGGCGTTATTCCCAACCCACCTCGTTGAAGATGCGTTGCGCCGCCGGGACGTTCTCGGCGACCGCCGAGAGGTCGACGTCGTCCTCCTCGAAGTCGCCGAGCTCCTGCACCGAGGGGGCGAGCGGGACACCGTCGACCGCCGGATACTCGTCGTTGCCGGCCGAGAAGTACTCCTGCGCCTGGTCGGAGGCGAGGTATTCGAGGAACGCCACCGCGTTCTCGCGGTTGGGCGCGTTCGCCGCGACGCCACCGCCCGAGAGATTGATGTGCGCGCCCTCGCCGTCCTGCGACGGGAACACCCAGCCGATCTGGTCGAGCGCCTCGTCGGGCAGCCCGTCGACGTCGGTGCGCAGGGCCCGCGCGAAGTAGTACGTGTTCGACACCGAGATGTCGCACTCGCCCGAGACCAGCGCGGTCAGCTGATCGGTGTCGCCGCCCTGCGGCGGACGGGCGAAGTTGTCGACGACGCCCTGCGCCCACTCGCGCGCCGCCTCCTCGCCGTGGTTCTCGATGATCGCGGCGAGCAGGGTCTGGCTGTAGACGTTCGTCGACGAGCGGTGGCAGACCATGCCCGCGTAGG
>CAZKPE010000732.1:0-1112 GCA_964554545.1 uncultured Lewinella sp. | reverse complement strand
ACCAGCCCCGGTTGACGCTGGGCGCGGCGTTGGGCGCTCTCACTTCTCTATTTCTAAAATTGAATAATCCTCAGGTTTGTTAAGATGATCAATACCTGTCAGTCTATACTGATAGATTCCAAGTCTAGCCTCTTCATTCCTTTGTTCATATGTTTTCGCTGAACCCGTAGTTCTAATCATAGAAATAATCATCCATCTTTGATTACTCTTCCTACACCTAATTATAGTTCCATTTTTTAATATGTAATTTCCACTTTCCAAAAATGCTATCAGCCATCCATTTGAAAGTTTGAAACTTCGATGCGCTATCACCATTTCAAAATCCATTTGTCATTTCACCAGTTTCGGGACTACCTGAAGTAAATTCTTGTGATGGAATCTCTTTTACTTATGAGATAGTAAATCCTATATACTACTATACAGATTAATATCCCAGCTATATACGGAATATATACACTTCCTATTCCGGCTACTAATAAAATAATAACTAGGTGATCGCCTCCCCCGTGTCCGCTCTCTAATTCCAAAGCAGTTGCATAACTCCAAATCGATATAGCTAGCACCACTAGGAATGCAATTACAGGTCGTTTAATAACTTGATAAACTGAGTCTTTACCCACTGTTATATCTTTTACAGAACCATTTGTCGCTATTACTTCTGAAGCCTTTTTTCTACTATCCTTATCTTTAAATTTATAAATCATCGACGAATCTTTGCCGTACACTACCAGCAAATCTGAATTACTTTGATCTAGCTCGACGTACCGAATATAACTTATCGGAGTGCTTTTCTTTAAATTTTTGATTTTGCCTTCGACAACTTCGGTGCGCCTATCTATTATAATCTCACCTATAGTACTTTTATTAACTACAAAGTAGGTCGTTGAGGTATTAGAATTTGCTAATACAAATGTCTCCATCATAATCCTTTTAAAGTATTGAAATATAGCTTACAGTTCCTAATCATTGCGAACACTTGTAACGATCACTTTAGAAATGTTCCTAATCACTTCTGAATAGCTATAAATAAGTCAGCCAAATTGATATTTTTATATCTCGGATCGCCTTTAATGGCGATCTGTCGCCCAACGTGAGGCTGTGCAAAATCTATG
>CAZKPE010000731.1:0-1113 GCA_964554545.1 uncultured Lewinella sp. | reverse complement strand
GGGGATGATCGGCGGATTTTGGAGTGGCGGTTTGAGGGGGTGAGGAATTGAGGGGTGGGTATGTATCTTGGCGAATGATGGCCCGTTCGCTCTCGCCCAAACGTATTGGACTCTTCCTCGGGCCGCTGCTCTTCCTGCTGACGTTGACCCTATTCCGACCGCAGGGGCTGAGTGAGGGGGCGAACGCCACCCTGGCCGCCACCCTCTGGATTGCGACCTGGTGGATCACGGAGGCCATTCCGATCGCCGCCACTTCCCTGCTGCCCGTCGTCCTGTTCCCACTGAGCGGCGCGCTGAGTTTGGAGGAGACCACGGCGAGTTTCGGTCACAAATTCGTCTTCCTTTACCTGGGCGGTTTCATCCTGGCGATCGCCATCGAGCGTTGGAGCCTGCATAAGCGGTTGGCGCTCAACATCATTCGCCTGATAGGGTCGAACGTGAATCGATTGCTACTTGGCTTCATGGCCGCGACGGCCTTTCTGTCGATGTGGATCTCCAACACGGCCTCTTCCGTGATGATGTTGCCGATCGGGGTAGCGATCATCAAGCAACTGAAGGACAATCCGGCGACCCTGGAGGACGAGAACCGGACCTTCGGTAAGGTGCTCATGCTGGGGATCGCCTATAGTGCCTCCATCGGGGGCATGGCTACGCTGATCGGAACGCCCCCCAATCTGGTGCTGGCGGGCATCGTGCAGGAGTTGTACGATGTGGAGATTACGTTTCAGCAGTGGATGGTCTTCGGGCTACCGGTATCGGTGCTTACCCTTGCAATCTGCTGGGCTTACCTGACCACCTTCATGCGGCACTTTGAGCAAACGTCCTTTCCTGGCGGGCAGGCCGAGATCAGGCGGCAGCTGGATAAGCTAGGCCGGATCGGCTACGAGGAAAAGACCGTGTTGATCGTATTCGGGCTCACGGCCTTCGCCTGGATCACCCGCTCTTTTTTCCTCACGCGCTTCGTTCCGGGCCTGGACGACACCATCATCGCGATAGCCGCCGGTCTGATACTCTTCCTGCTTCCCGCGCGGCGGGGCAGCGGGCGGGCCATCGTGAACTGGGAGGAGGCGGTGCAACTGCCGTGGGGCATCCTGCTACTCTTCGGCGGCGGGC
>CAZKPE010000730.1:0-1119 GCA_964554545.1 uncultured Lewinella sp. | reverse complement strand
TTGCCGCGGCTACGGCCACCGCTTTCCGCCGCCTGACCCGCAAGCTCATCGAGATTGGACACAGCTTCGTCAGCCTGATCGAGGACCTGGCCGCCGCGGGGGGACAGTTGCTCCGCCGCCTGGTGGAAGAACTCGGACGGGCCGTCGACCTGGCCATTCAGTATGCCCGCGAGGTAGTCGCCATGACCTACCGGCAGGCGGGCCGACTGGTCGACAAACTGATGGCCGCCGGGGCCACGGTAGCCGAGGTACTCAAAACCACCGCTCAGGGCACCTACCTGATGTACCGTCGCATCGTGAACGGCATCATCGAAAACGCGGGGCCGCTGTCCGACATCCTGGAGTGGGCCGACGAGCAGGCCAGCAGCTTCACCTCCCGGGTGTACGAGCAGACCCTGCAGGCCATCCGCTACGCCGGGCGCAAGGTGACGGAGGCTGTCGACTGGGCCATCGCCCGGGGCCGGCAGGCCTTCACCGCCATCGTCTACGCCTGGGAGGCGGCGGAGGAGCGGCTGGTCGATTTGTATAGCTACCTAAAGGATGTCGCCACCGCCGGTAACGATCTGGTCTGGGACTGGCTTGGCCGGGCCACCCACCTGATCAAAAACTCGGTCCGCTACACCCTGATCTACCTGCAGCGCGACTTCATCCCCGGCATCCGTAAATTCGTGGGCGGACTACTGGCCGCGGGCATGTCGGTCGGGCGGCTGATGGGCGAACTGGTGGATGTGGCCGCCGGCACCGTCACCGAGGTCGTCCGGGAACTGCTCGATCTGGCCCACACCGTCGGCAGCCTGATCACCGAGGGGCTACGCCACCCCGACCGCTTCCTCGATAAGCTGCAGGAGGCGCTGCTGGCTACCGGAGAAAGCTTCCGCAACCTGCTCGACATCGCACGCCGCCGCGCCGCCCAGGCCCGGGACCGCCTGATCGCTTCCCTTGCCCGGGTGGCCGATGACCTGAAGGAGGTCGTTTCCGCGGCCCTTGAGATCGGTGGGGGCTTCGTGGCCGTGGTCGTCACCCTCCTACTGGAAACCCTGAATACCTACCGCCCCATGACGCAAGACGAGATCGACATCGCCCGCTCGGTCTATGGCGATAGCCTGGACTACCCCAACA
>CAZKPE010000729.1:0-1120 GCA_964554545.1 uncultured Lewinella sp. | reverse complement strand
GGGCGTCGACGACCCGCCATGCCATCGACGGGGCGCAGGGCCCGTGCTCCTCGACGAAACGACGGGCGTGGCTTTCCGGCTCGTCATTGAGGATGTAGGTGATGTCGCCCTGCTGCCAGACCTCGATGGCCTTCGTCCTGTGCGTGGCGACGTGCTCGTAGCCCATGCGAGCGAAGAGCTCGCGCAGCTTCTCGGGCTCGGGATGCGCGAACTCGACGAACTCGAAGCCATCCGTGCCGGCAGGGTTCTCGGACGTGATCTCCGATCGTGGCGCGTCGTGCGGAAACGGACCCATGGTCTCCCTCCATCATGCGTTTGCGCGAGCATAGACGTTCGGGGAGGAGCGTTTCGCGCGAATCCCGGGCGAGTTTCGACGTTGGCCGCAAGGTTCTTGCATCCCTGGCGATACTGATGCGGAATGGCCGCATGATCGACGCGATCGACGCGAGGCTCCTCGCCCTCCTCCAGAAAGACGCGCAGATCACATCCGAGGCGCTGGGCGCTGCGCTGAACCTGTCGCCAAGCCAGGCCGGACGGCGTCGGCAGAGGCTCGAGGCGGCCGGCGTCATCCGCGGCTATGTCGCCCGGCTCGATCCGGGCGCCATCGGCCTTGCCGTCCAGGCCTTCGTTCAGGTGCAGATGGGGGCGCATACCCCCGAGGCGGCGCGCGCCTTCGCACGGCTGATCGAGTTGCGCCCCGAGATCATCGCCGCATGGACTTTGACCGGCGAGGCGGACTACCTTCTTCGCGTCTATTGCGAAGATCTCGGGGCGCTCAACCGGCTGATCCACCAGATACTGCTACCCGATCCGGCCGTGGCACGGGTGCAGAGCCAGATCGTCATGGACCGGCTCAAGGAGGACGCGCCCCTCCCGACCTGAGGGGATGGAATGGAAAACTTTCTGTTCCAGGCAACGATCTATCTTGCCGCCGCGGTTCTCGCGGTGCCTCTTGCGACGCGTGCGGGTCTCGGTTCGGTGCTGGGCTACCTCCTCGCCGGCATCGTGATCGGCCCCATCCTCGGCCTGGTCGGGTCGGAGACCGAGGATCTTCAGCACTTCGCGGAGTTCGGCGTCGTGCTGATGCTGTTCCTCATCGGCCTCGAGCTCGAACCGCGGG
>CAZKPE010000728.1:0-1122 GCA_964554545.1 uncultured Lewinella sp. | reverse complement strand
TGGCGCGGCGAAGCGCGATCGAAGGGATAGGCGGATACGAAATAGACCCCGAAGTGCAGGGTGCCGAGGACAATCTCGTCCAGATCATGATGAACCGGACCTGGCGTACGGGTGTCGTACCACTATACTTGACGGGCTACCGCAAAACCGCAAACTCGCTCTCTTCCGATTTCAGTCGCATGGCCCGCCGCCGCCTCGCCGTGCTGTGCTACGTGTCCAGGCGCTTCCCGGAGACGCCCGCGGCGGTTCTTTCCTTGGCCAGAGGTCGGCTCCGGGCGGTAATTGCAGCTGAAGCGTTTCGCAGGAAAATGGTCTTCAGGGGGCTGGCGGAACTCGCGCGGGCCTGCCGATTGGCGTTTGTTTGCGCCCTCGAGGTCGTGGCAGTTGATTTAGCTGGACGGATTCGTCGCAGTGTACGGTTCGGGCGCTCGTCGCGTCGTGGCCAGCAACCTGATCTGGAGTTCTTCTACTACGACCCCGAAGCGCCGGCCGCGGTGCCCAGACGACCTTTCGAGAAGCGCAAGCTCGATGCACTCGGCAAGGCCGAGGAGACATTTTTCCAGTCCGCCCGTCCGCTGCCAGCTCCTGGAGGACTTCGAGGCGATTTTTCATCCGGTCGAGCAGGAGGCCGTCGCCCCTCTCCATCAGTTCGCGCGGATCCTGCGGCATCGACGGTACCGCGGAACTCGCTCCCCCGCCGGCAATAATCGTCATTGGCGCTTGGATAGTCGACCCTCAATCCAACCCGGGTACCCCGCGCTTGCTTTTTCAAGGAAACGGTTTGCCACTCGCTGGGGCAGGATCCGCGGTATATTGGCGCGTTATAGATCGCCTTTCGAAGGCCGTTGACGTCTGCTTGTACGCTGCCGCGGCAATCCGCTGGACTCGAGCTGCTGTGTTCGGACATGAGCCCGCCCGGTCATGATGGTCATCACTCGGCCCGCATCTGTTGTGTTATTTAAGGGTTAAACTTGTGTTACGCCATGTAATTACTGTAGTTCCTCCTTTCTTTCCAGCCAGTTGGACGCCGTGGGTGTGGGTGAAAACACGAAAGATCGTGTGTAAAGACACGAAGGATCGTGGGTGAAAACACGAAGCGTTGACGGGTGTGGGTGAAACCAC
>CAZKPE010000727.1:0-1127 GCA_964554545.1 uncultured Lewinella sp. | reverse complement strand
AGGAGCGCGGCCGCGAGGCGGAGGTCGCGGGCCTGACCGCGGAGCTGCGCCGCCGGCTCGAGGAGGATCCCGAGGGCGGCCCGACGGAGGGCTGGCTCCTCCTGGCGCGCACCCATCTCGGCCGGGGGGACTACGCCGCCGCTGCGGACGCCTTCGCGGTGGCCACGGCCCGCCCCGACGCGCCGCCCGGCGCGCTGACCCAGCACGCCGAGGCCATCGTGGGGATGGAGGACGGCGTCGTCACGCCGCCCGTCCTCGCGCTGATCGACCGCGCGCTGGAGCGGGATCCCGCGATCCCGGCCGCGCACTACTACCGCGCGCAGGCGGCGGCGCAGTCGGGCGACCCGGCGGGGGGCCGGGAGATCCTGCTCGCCCGGCTCGCCGAGGCCAGGGGGCCCGAGCCCTGGGCGGACGTGTTCGTGGCCGAGGCCAATCGGATGGGCGCGCAGGCCGGGCTCGCGCCGGTGTCGGCCCGCGACGTCGTGCCGGGTCTCGCCGAGATCGAGGACATGACCGAGGAGGACCGCCAGGCCGCGATCCGCTCCATGGTGGAGGGCCTCGCCGCCCGCCTCGAGGCCGAGCCCGACGATCCCGAGGGCTGGCTGCGCCTCGCCCAGGCCCGCGCCGTCCTGGGCGAGCCGGGCGCCGCCCGGGAGGCCTACGACCGCGCGCTGGAGGTCCTGCCGCCGGACGATCCCCGCCGGGAGGCCGTCGAGGCGGCTCGCGCCGACCTTCCTTGATAGATCCCGCCCGGGGCTCGCTCGGCCCGCCATTCCAGCGGTCGGCCGCCTCCATTCCGCAGGCGCTCTGCCCGCCGAGCCGGCAACGTCGCCTCCGGGGGCCGCCCTCAGTCGGCCGTGGCGACGGTCTCGCCCGCGGCCTCGGCGAGGGCGTCGAGCACCAGCCCCGGCGTCAGCACCTCGGGCAGGGACAGGCCGTCCGGCGCGCCGGGGCCGTAGGCGGCGTAGTAGGGGATGCCGAAGCGCCCGTTCTCCTCGAGGTAGCGCCGAATGGTCTCGTCCGGGCGGGTCCAGTCGGCGCGCATGGGCCGCACGCCGTCCGAGGCGAGCGCCGCGGCGACCTCGCCCCGGGCCAGCACCAGCCGCTCGTTGGCCTTGCAGGTCAGG
>CAZKPE010000726.1:0-1128 GCA_964554545.1 uncultured Lewinella sp. | reverse complement strand
CGCCCCCCACGCTACGACAACCTAACGGTGGGCAACTGGACCCACCCGGAACTGGTCGCCTACTTTAAGGGACCGGTCCAATGGCTAAGCGAACGGGCCGGGGTGGGCAGTAATTTACATACGGGGACAGGCTGTAACTCCAGCAGTTTCATGAAAGAGGTGGGGAAGTTCGACATCATCAACCTGTCGGTCCACGCTCGTGGTAACCCCCAGAGCCGCTACGCCAACTACCTCTTCTTCGCCCCCGGGGATAGCCTCAACGCCGTCACCCTTTCGAGGCTCGACTGCCGGGCGGACCTGGTCATGCTGGCCGGCTGCGAAACGGGCCGCGGGCGGACGACCATCGCCGAGGGCACCTTCAGCATCGCCCGGGGCTTTCAACAGCTCGGGGTGCCGGACGTGGTGTACTCTCTCTGGCGGGTACCGGCGGCGGCCTCCGCTGAGCTGCAGCAGCACTTTTACGAGGCGCTGTTCGCGGGGGCCAGCCCGGCCGAGGCGCTGACACGGGCGCAGCGGGTGCTGCGGCGGGAGGGGAAGTATGCGTATCCGGGGTACTGGGGGGGGATGGTGAAGGGGTAAAATCCTTAACCAATTGGTTCAGCATCGAACGTTATTGATATACCCTCTAAATCGTCAGACGTAAATAACAATCCACTAAAGCCTGCTACTCGGAATACTGATCGTTGCCACTTAGATAATTTTTCCCTAGTATCGTCCTGAGACTGACCTTCTGGAACTGCGACCCAAACAACTGTGCTTCCCTTCATGATCGTAGGAATTAAGAAATGCTTGATTTGTATAATTCCATCAGGGTTAGTTACAGGCCATTTAGGTAGGGAAGTACCCGGACCTACTGGTGACTTAACCTTAGTCTTCAGGAAAAAAGTTACGGGTGCATCCGTGGCCCCGTAAACTGCTTTTGAACATGACCGACCACCCTCTTTATACATCCCACCCCTGTCTAGGGCTTTACATGGTTCAATGCTTGTATAATTGTAAGAGTTCGGCGGTAGTTTCTTATCCGGTATCTCTAAATTTCCCAGTAAGGTAGTCGCCAAACTCTTGGTATTATTTTTGGCTACCTTCTCTAGCGAAAAGTCTCCCAAGTCGACCGCCCCCGAGCTATCC
>CAZKPE010000725.1:0-1135 GCA_964554545.1 uncultured Lewinella sp. | reverse complement strand
GCGCCTCACCGTCTCGGAGCCGGTCTGGGCCGGCGTTTCTTGTCAGGCGGGAACGCCCCGATAGCTCTCGCCGCTCCTTATCAGTGCCCAGACGATCCGCGACATGCGGTTGGCCAGGGCAATGGCGACGACCTTCACAGGCTTTCGTTCGAGCATCTTCCACAGCCAGTCGGTCCCAGGCCGGCCGCGACGGCGCGCTGCGATCTGCGCCATCGCACCGAGGTAGAGCAGGCGCCGCAGATACCTGTTTCCAGCCTTCGAGATCCTCCCCAGCCGCTCCTTGCCTCCGCTCGAATGGGGTTTTGGCGTGAGCCCCAGCCAAGCCGCGTAGTCCCGTGCCGACCGGAACGCCGTTACGTCCGGCGTCGTCACGGCGAAGGTGCTGGAGCTGATCGGACCGAGGCCGGGGATCGTGGCCAGGCGCCGGGCGAGCGGGTCGTCCTTCTGCGCCGCCGCGATGCGCTGCGTCACCGTCTCGATCCTCGCGCGCAGGTCGCGAAGCTGTCCGGACAGTAGATCGAGCGCCGGCCGCGCCGCTTCGGGCGCCTGATCTGTGGCTGCGAGGAGCTGGTCGGAATTGTGGATGCCCTTCGCCACCACGATCCCGAACTCGGCGAGATGCGCGCGGATCGCGTTCACGGTCTGGGTCTGCTGGCGGATGAGGAAGTCCCGCTCTTGTGGTCGAGCAGAGCCGCCTGGCCGTTCGCCGACTTCACAGGCACGAACCGCATGCTCGGCCGCGTCACCGCTTCGCAGATCGCCTCCGCGTCCGCCCGGTCGGTCTTGCCCCGCTTCACGTAGGGCTTCACGTAGGCCGCCGGCATGAGCCGCACCTCGTGGCCGAGCGCCGAAAGCTCTCGTGCCCAGTGATGTGCGCCGGAGCAGGCTTCCATCCCGATCACGCACGGCTCGAGACGGGAGAAGAAGGTCGATACCTGGCTGCGGCGCAGCTGCCGGCGCAGCACAACGGACCCCTCCGCCCCGACGCCGTGCACCTGGAACACGGACTTGGCCAGATCGATGCCGATGGCAGTAGATTGTTCCATGGATGGCTCCCTTCGGTGGATGTTCTGACAACACCCACCGTGGCACATCGCGATGTCGGGAGCGGGAGCCATCCACCCCATCAATGGCG
>CAZKPE010000724.1:0-1142 GCA_964554545.1 uncultured Lewinella sp. | reverse complement strand
CCATTCCACCTTCCGGGGCCTGATGTGCTACGACGGCCGGGAAGCCGATTATTTACTGGGTATTGGAATGGACGATATGCTGATGGGCTACCCGCTCGTTGAACCGGAAGTCATCGGTAAGCTAGCCGAATGGAGTAGAAAAGGCCGCGACATCCTATTTATGGTGGATAGTCCCGCCCATGTAGACCTGTTGAACGATATAGCCCAAAAATATGATACCACCCTCTCCGTTTGCATCGAGATCGACCTAAGCGACCGCTACCCCGGTCTCCACTTCGGCGTCCACCGCTCCCCCATTCGTAGTGTTGCGCAATTCGAGCAGATGGTGGGGCATACACGTCAACTGCGGTATATACGCATAGCGGGGTTGATGGGATATGAAGCCCAGGTGGCGGGGGTGGGTGATGCCATGCCGGGTAAGTGGTTACAGAATCGGGCGGTCCACTGGCTACAGCAACGGGCAATCCGGCGGGCGGCGGCGCGCAGGTGGGAGGCGGTCCGAAAACTTCAGCAACTGGGTTTTGACGATGTATTGGTCAACGGTGGGGGGACGGGCAGCCTGGAATCGACACGCCGGGATTCCGCCGTCACCGAACTGACGGCGGGGTCGGGCTTCCTCGGGGGAACGCTGTTCGATGGCTACCGGCAATTCGCGGTGGAGCCGGCCCTCTTTTACGGCATTCCGGTCGTGCGGCACCCTGCCCCGGATGTGTACACCTGTCACGGTGGCGGCTATACGGCCAGCGGGACAGTGGAGGCGACGAAGGGACCCGAGGTCTACCTGCCCGTCGGCGGGCGGCTGGACCCCAACGAGGGGGCGGGGGAGGTGCAGACGCCCGTCCGCTTCTCCCCCGATCCTAACTTATCGCTTGGCGATCCGGTATATCTCCGCTACGCGAAGGCCGGTGAACTGCTCGATCGCTTCGGTGCGGTCCACCTCCTGGAGGGCGACGAGCTGCACACCGTCCCGACTTATCGCGGAGTTATCGGCAGTTAGCCGCCGCCTACTGCTTAATCAGACGGGCTACCAAACTCGACCCATTTCCGACCGTACGCACGATATAGGTGCCGCTCGCCAGTTGGCTCAGATCGACCGTCAGCCGGTTTGCGTTTGGAAGTAGTTCCCAGCGGCGGAGTTCCCG
>CAZKPE010000723.1:0-1143 GCA_964554545.1 uncultured Lewinella sp. | reverse complement strand
ATCAACAACTACAATATCTCGGTGAACGTGGGGCACTACGTCCACTTCGACGACACCTACCGCAGCTTCGACGGGGAGGAACTGGCACTGGACTACTACGTGATCGACTACAACAAGGATAAGGCCCGCAAACAGTTCCGGGAGGTACACCCGATGCTGGCCGCCTACGAGCATTACCTGGGCAAGTATCCTTTCTGGGAGGACGGCTTCGCCTTAATCGAGACCCCCTACCTCGGCATGGAGCACCAGAGTGGCATCGCCTACGGCAACCGCTACATGCGGGGCTACCTGGGGGGGCTGATCCCAGACGATATGGAGTGGGACTACATCATCGTCCACGAAGCCGGCCATGAATATTTCGGTAACGCCATTAGCGTAGCGGACCACGCCGAGATGTGGATCCACGAGTCGTTCACGACCTACCTGGAGGCCCTCTACGTCGAGTACCACATGGCGGAGGCGGACGCCCGCCGTTACCTGATGACGCAGCGCCGCTTTGTCTCCAATGAGGAGCCGATCCTCGGGCCGTTGGACGTGAACTTCACCGACTTCGCCAGTTCCGACCACTACTACAAGGGAGCCTGGATGCTGCATACGCTGCGCCACGTGTTGGATGACGACCCGCTTTTTTTCGGGATGTTGCGCAGCTTTTACCAGGACCATAAACTATCCATCGTTTCCACTCAGGAGGTGATCGACTACTTCAGCCGCTACGCCGAGCGCGATCTGCAGCCCTTCTTCGATCAGTACCTCAAGCATCCAGATATACCCGTGCTACAACTACGGGAAGCCAACGGGCAGGTGGAATACCGGCTGGCGGCCGACGTGCCGGAACTGAATATGCCGGTCGGTGTATACGTGAATGACGAACCGCTACGGTTGCTGACTACGCCGGAGTGGCAGCCGCTGGGGCGGGGGATTGCGGTGGAAGATGTGCGGGTGGATGAGGAGAAATTCTTGGTGGGGCGAGGTGTGGTGAGGGAATAGTCGGCAGACGAACTTCATCGTCTGTTCGGACGATGAAGGATTCGGCTGACGATGGCTACCGCGCCACAGCCGCTTCCAGTTCGGCGTACCACTCCTCCCCATACTTACGAATCAGCGCCGGTTTGGCAAACTCGAAGATGCGGATGCGTTCCCGCT
>CAZKPE010000722.1:0-1147 GCA_964554545.1 uncultured Lewinella sp. | reverse complement strand
CTACAAACGGCGGCCGACCAGGCGGCTACCGCCCTACAGAACGAGGCCCGCAATCAGGTACGGGATGCCCTGGGCGTTCCGCGGGACAGCATTCAGGCCGGTAAGGGGGTCGACTCGCTCGCCCTGCCCCCGGCCGCCCGTGATGCGGTAGAGGACGTGAAGAAGGAGTTGGAAAAGTTTAATCCGTTTAAGCGGAAGAAGGGGGGGCGGTAAGCAAATTCCACGCTTCACGGTACCGTGCCGACTTTGGTTTGCGTTGCCGCTTTTCGTCTTCTACTAAATGGATCTCACTACCGTACGCGATAAATTGACAGGCTGGGATGATGTAGAAAACCGAATGCTCGTCAATGTACAAGACGGCAAAATCGAAGTCCTCCTCCGTGTAACTGGAGCGGACCATACGCTTTCGGTTTGTCTTCGTACGCCGGTTGTCAACTACGTGATTCCGTTTTCGAATGTCGAACCACGCCGTTTTGACTTGGATGCGCAGTAGTCGACCCTGCACATCCAAGATTAGATCGTAGGGCAGGCAGTCGCCAACGGGTCGGCTGACGCCCCAGCCCTTTCGCAAGGCGTATAATACGACAGCCGCCTCACCGATGGCCCCCTTTTGTTTAGTAAACACATACAATTATACAAATTGTATGCTAATTCCTAAAAAAGGAAAAGCCGTCGCTGACCAAGTCAACGACGACTTTACTTTGTAGCGGGGGCAAGACTCGAACTTGCGACCTTCGGGTTATGCGTACCACTATAGCTTTCGCTACGCCCGTCCGGAGACGGATTTGATGGTCTGGACTTTCTCTTCACCGGTTGCGGATAAGATCCGTACTGCGGTGTTCACCATTAAGTCTCTACACCTTCCGCATTCCTAAGGAAAATACGGCTTGGCTCGGGATTACCATACTAAAGGCTTCCCCGAATTTGATGAATATTCACCCTACCGTTTCCGGTAAGGCAGCCCAAGCAAGACGGAATGCTAATGAAAGCCGTGCTTCGCGTATCGAAACGACGGAATCGCCGAAGCGACCATTCTGAATTACAATCTTGAGCCCGACGAGCTACCAACTGCTCCACCCCGCGATGTAATTGTGCCCGCTACCATCGTAACGGGTTGCAAATATAGAGACAAAATGCGATCCGCAAA
>CAZKPE010000721.1:0-1150 GCA_964554545.1 uncultured Lewinella sp. | reverse complement strand
GGGGCGACCCTCGACCGGGCGGGCCGGACGCTCGCCGTCAACACCGCGCGCTACGAAGTCGCGCTCGACCCGACTGCGCCCGGCTTCGCCGACCGCGCCGGGGAGTTCTATGCTGCCTTCGGCCAGATGACGGGAGTGGGCGCGTCGAGCGTGCAGCGGAAGGTGAAGAACCGCGCGAGCCGGCAGTACGTCCTCCTGCACCGGAGTCTCGGCGAAGCGGAGAAAGAGCGGCTGGAGGAGATGGACCTGCCGGGGCTCATCCTCACGCCCCGCTTCGCCCGCCGCTACACGTATGACCGCATCGGCTCGCACGTGCTCGGGCACGTCGACACGGACCTGCGCGGGACGGCCGGGCTGGAGCTTCAGTACGACGAGGTCCTACGCGGGCACCCCGGCAGGCAGGCCGTGCAGCGCGACCGGCGCGGCTTCATCAAAACGCTCGTCGGCGGCGCCGTCGTCGAGCCGGAGCACGGGCAGCAGCTCGTCCTCACGCTCGACCTCGTGCTGCAGTCGATCCTGCAGGAAGAGCTCTCGCGTGGCGTCGAAGAGGCCGATGCAGGGTGGGGTACGGCGATCGCGATGGACCCGAAGACGGGCGCGATCCTCGCCCTCGCGAACGCGCCGGACTACGACCCCAACCGCCCCAGCGCGTTCTCCGAGGCCGCGCGTCGCAACCACGCCATCACCGACCAGATCGAGCCGGGCTCGACGTTCAAGCTCGTCACCGCCGTCGCCGCGCTCGAGAGCGGGGTCATCGCGCCGGAGGATTCGGTCGAGACGGGCGACGGGTGGGCCGTCTTCGGCGGCCGGACGATGCGCGACTCCCACGCCTACGGCACGATCACGTTCGCCGAGGCGATTGCGAAGTCGAGCAACGTCGCCCTCGCCAGGACCGCGCAACGGCTCGACCCCGGCGTCTTTTATCAGGTCGCTCGCAACCTCGGCTTCGGCCAGCCCACGCTCGTCGACCTGCCGGGCGAGGTCGGCGGGACGTTGCGGCGGCCGGACGCGTGGAGCGGGACGACGCAGACCTCGCTCGCGATCGGGTACGGCGTCGATGTGACGCCGCTGCAGGTCCTCACCGCATACGCCGCGCTCGCGAACGGCGGCCTGCTCGTGCAGCCCTACCTCGTCGCCGAGCGGCGGAGCC
>CAZKPE010000720.1:0-1151 GCA_964554545.1 uncultured Lewinella sp. | reverse complement strand
TGGTTGGGTTCTATGAAGAATGCCCCGGCTGCGTGGGCGCACACGTTGGGCGCAATAACCGCCATTAAAGGCGGTTGAAATAGTGATCACCTTGAGAATCAGTATAATTATTCATATAAATTTACTTTAGTGCAATAAGGAGTTAAAAGGTCAACAAATTAACGATCCAATCATGAAAGATTTAATTGAAGATGAATTGAAAAGCAAGCTTAAGCCAGTATATTCACAACTACTGAAAGAAAAGTTCAATCAGGATGTCTGCACTTTTGCAGTTCAATGGGGGAAGAAATATCCAACGCGAGCTGATACTGGAATTCTATTTGTAGGGAAAGCAGTTAATGGATGGATAACTAAAGATATTGATGTCAATAAACTATTTGATGATGAGTTTGAAAACAGGATTTTAATAGGGAAGATCAAATTGAATGGGTGCATAATTTTGCTGGAAACAAAAATGAGTATAATACCAATCGATCAGCATTCTGGCGAGTAATCAAAAAAGTGACTACCAATATTTATAGTGAACCATGGTATCATAAAATAGCATGGTCGAATCTTTACAAGGTAGCTCCATTTAGGGGAGGGAATCCCAATAGCTCACTGCAAAGATTGCAAAGAAAATACTGCTTAGATATTTTGAAATATGAAATCGAAATATTAAAACCAGAATATGTAGTAATGCTAACCTCTCATTGGGAGGAAGTTTTTTTGAGAGAACTCGGTAAGCACGGGAGGATGGACAAAATTCGAAGTATAAAATGGTCTAGATTTGAATCAACATTGTATCAGGGTAAGGACACTAAAATAATTGTTTCATATCATCCACAGAGTAAAAATGAACAATTACATAGTGAGGTATTGCTGAGATTGATGAATAAAAACTAAGATAAGCAGATATATATAACGCAGTTCGACCAATTTATTTGGATTAACAATAAAATAATTAGACCGGTGAGTCTTGATTTGATAGATATTCTGTATAGACAGTAAATTTATGAAGAGAACGGTATGTAGTTGTGCCGATTCATAATCTATAACTTATTAAGGATTTCATGCGCCCAACACCGCGCCCAGCGTCAACCGGGGCTGGTGGGTTTGAGGTTGGTTGGTGCTATTGATGTCCGGGTTCGGCGCGTCGTCAATGGCCCGAA
>CAZKPE010000719.1:0-1154 GCA_964554545.1 uncultured Lewinella sp. | reverse complement strand
TCTGGAGCGGATCGCGGCCCTCGTCGGCCCGCCGCCGGCCCGCACGACGGCCCCGTCCGACGCGACACCGCGCCGTCCCCGCGTGCTCTTCGTGCCGTCGAACGGCGTCGGGCTGGGCCACGCCACCCGGCTCCTGGCGATCGCGCGGCGTCTCGAGGCGTCGGCCGAGCCGGTCTTCGCTTGTCTCGGGCAAGCCGCCGCGACCGTCGAAGGCTTCGGCTACAGGGCCGAATACATCCCCTCCCACACCGATATCGGAGCGGATCTCACGCAGTGGGACGCGTGGTTCGGCCTGCAGCTTCGCGAGCTGATCGCGCGATACGCGCCTGACGCCGTGGTCTACGACGGCAACCATCCGACCCCGGGCCTGGTGCGCGCGGCGCTGGCCGACGGGCGCTGCCGTCTGATCTGGGTCCGCCGGGGCATGGCCGCGCCGAAACCCTCGCCGCATCTGGGACAGGCCCGGTTCTTCGACTGCATCATCGAGCCCGGGGAACTGGCCCGCGACCGCGACCGGGGGCCGACCGCACGCCTGCGCCACGAGGTGCGGGCCGTGCCGCCGATCCGGCTTCTCGACGCGGACGAGCTTCTGCCGCGGGAGGCCGCGCGCGCGGATCTGGGCCTCGATCCCGACCGGCCGGCGGTGCTGGTGCAGCCGGGCGGCGACGGAACGCGGGACGTGGTGGACCTGGTCGACCGGCTCGTCGCCGATCTCCGACGCTTCGAGGCGCTGCAGATCGTGATCGCGGAATGGTCCAACGGGGCGACCGCGCTGCCGCGATGGGCCGGGACGAAGCGGTTGCGCGGCTTTCCCGTCGCGCGGGTCTTCCGCGCCTTCGACTTCTCGGTCGCGGCGGCCGGCTATAACACCTATCACGACGTGATCGCCCACGGTCTGCCCAGCATCTTCGTGGCCAACCGGCACCCTTCGATGGACGATCAGGGCGCCCGCGCCGCCTTCGCGCAGGACCACGGCGCGGGGTTCGACCTGACGCCCGAGGAGATGCACGTCTTCCCGACGCTCTGCCGGGCCATGCTGACGCCCGAGGCCAACGCGGCGATCCGCGCCAATTGCGCCGCCCTCGAGATGCCGAACGGCGCAGCGGAGGCGGCGGAGATCGTGGCCCGGCTCGCAGGTGCGCCATGAGCGGACG
>CAZKPE010000718.1:0-1162 GCA_964554545.1 uncultured Lewinella sp. | reverse complement strand
TACCGCGGTACCTCAATCCCCTTCACGATCTCCTGAATCACGTCCCGCGCCCCGAAGCCTTCCATTTCCCGCTCGGGACTCAGGATAATGCGGTGATTGAGCGCCGGAAAGGCCACCCGCTGAATGTCGTCGGGCGTAACGAAGTCGCGCCCCCCGAGCGCAGCCACGGCTTTGGACAGGCGCAGGATCGCCAGCGAGGCCCGCGGACTGGCCCCCAGGTACAGGTCGGGATGCGTGCGGGTGCGGTGTACCAGGGCAGCAATGTAGTCCAGTAATTCGTCTTTGATATAGACGCGCTCCACAACGCGCCGGTAGGTGGCCACTTCATCCCGGCTCAGCACGCCAGCGACCTCTTTCTGTTGACGCTGGGTGAAATCGCTGCGAAAGCGGTACAGAATGTCGCGTTCCTCCTCCTGGCTGGGGTAATCGACTACCACCCGTAGCAGAAAGCGGTCGAGCTGGGCCTCGGGGAGGCGGTAAGTACCCTCCTGCTCGATGGGGTTCTGGGTGGCGATTACGAAAAAGGGGTCGGGCAGGTCGTGGGTGATGCCGTCGACGGTCACCTGCTGCTCGGCCATCACCTCGAAGAGGGCGGCCTGGGTCTTGGCGGGCGCGCGGTTGATCTCGTCGATCAGGATGAGGTTACCGAAGATCGGCCCGCGATTGAACTCGAAGGTGGCATCCGTGGCGCGGAAGACGGTCGTGCCGGTCACGTCGCTCGGCATCAGGTCGGGGGTGAACTGAATGCGGCGGTAATCGGCGCGGATCGTCTGGGCGATCAGGCGGGCGGTGAGGGTCTTGGCGATTCCGGGTACCCCTTCCACGAGTACGTGTCCGCCGGCGAGGAGGGAAACGATGAGCAGGTCCACCAGGTCGCGCTGACCCACGATCACCTTCCCGATCTCTTCGCGGATACGGTCGGCGGCGGCCCGCAAGCCATCTAGTTTGACGCGGTCTTCGGGGGCGACGGTAGTCGGAACGTCTTCGGGGGCGGGGACGCGGGTGCGGTCTTCTTCCATAATCGAAAACGCTAAAGGTACTAAGCCGGAACCGACAGCGGTAAGGTCCGTTCGAGCTGCCCGAAGCGATCGGGGAAGAGGTGGGCGAAACGCTCCCGGTGAGTGTGAAAGAGGGTGACGGTGATGGCGGTAAGGTCCAGTTC
>CAZKPE010000717.1:0-1163 GCA_964554545.1 uncultured Lewinella sp. | reverse complement strand
TACCCGACCCGAACCCCGATCCCGACCCGACCTGCGCGGAGCTATTGCCCTGCGGCGGCATGGCCGTGCGGGAAAGCTTCCCCTTCTGGTTGCATAGCCCGACGAATGCCTTTACCGAGTACCGGCAGGTGACTATCGAGGTGGAGGGATTGACGGTCACGACCGACGAGCAGCAGACCGTGAAGCTGGAAAACGATGCCCGCAATGACCTGAACCTGGCCATCGCCCGGACACTGGCCCAACGGAATCAATTGCTGAATGAAGGAAATTTCAACGCTACCATGGGGAGCGTCACCCAGCAGATCGAAGCGGCCATCCGCAACCACATCGACGGCGAGTTCGAGCTCCCGCAGGAGGGGGGAAGCCTGCTGACGCTCGAGCACGAGGCGAACCCTTCCTTCGACCGCCTGACCGTGGAGCGCTACGAGTGCTATGACTATGAACTGGTGGTACGGGTGGAATACGGCGAGGCCGTGGATAACCAAAACTTCGTCGTCCCCCGGGTGCGGACCCTGACCTACCGGGGCGGGGAGGTAAGCGTTCAAATGTCGATCGAAATGGACAACCAACCGGAAATGGTGGAGGCAAACGCCCGCTCCTTCGACCGCTTCCGCGTCAACCGCTGCGAACCGAACGAAGCGGCCATTCCCCTCTGTCCGAACGAGGGGCCGGGAGTGCAAATCGGAATAGAAGGACGGGGGCCGGCCCGCCAGTTGCGGGTAGTTGGTGGGGGCCGCAGACTGCAGCCCTACTGGGAGGTCGGCTTCGGGGTGCCGCCGGTATCGAACGAACGTTCCTTCGGGGCGGGCTTTATCGGGAACGACCGGACGGCCCCGATCCGCCTACTAGTGGTCGACCCCGAAACGGGCTGCTTTGCCATCGCGACCGATAGCGTCGGTCTCTGATGGCCACCCGCCACCACATCCACCGCCAACGCCTGCTGCTCGAAATCGCGGACGCCCGGCCCGGCACGGCCTGGCACGACCGGCTGGAAGCACTGCACCAGCGGCGCCTGCTACCGGTGATGGAGGCGGTCTTTGATGATCTGGACCGGGGCGGACGGCATCCGATTGACCGACTGGAAGTGACCATCCGGGTGGACGATTCGGACCGATTGGACCACCAGGTAGCCGAGGGGCTGGAACGGGAGTTGCGGCGGGCGT
>CAZKPE010000716.1:0-1163 GCA_964554545.1 uncultured Lewinella sp. | reverse complement strand
GTATTTGTCGTCGCGGATGCCGTCATTCTCGTCGCGTACGATCATGTAGGGAATGCCGCCGTGCTGGAGGATATTCCGGCACAGGCGCAGAGCCACATCGTAGGCATATTCATCCTCTGCGAGTTGATGGCGACCGCGTCGACCTACGGCCCCCGGGTCCGGACCGCCATGACCGGCCACGATATAGAAGATACGCCCGGCCAGCCGTTGGTCGAGCAAAGGAACTTCGGCGTAGTCCTTCCCAAAAATGCTGTACACCCGGGGGGCAATCGTCGTCACCTGTTCCGGCACGGCGATCGGTGGGCGGTCGGCGCTTTTGGCCTTCAGGGAGTTGGCGATGTCCGTCACCAGGGTATTCTCGCCGATCTCGGTCAGCAGGTCGGGGGTTACATCATCGGCTGCATCCCGTCGCAGACAATGATCGATGTGGTAGGGGACATACAGGACACGGTCTTTCCGGTAGTCGCGCTCGCGCAAGCCCTGCTGGTGTAGTCCCTCGTTGTACTCTTTAATGAGGACGGCGCGGTCCCAGTCGGTGTTGCCGGTGGTCGAGCGGATGCTGGTGCCGTCATAGCGATACACTTCTACGGGCAATTCATACTTGCGGCCCACCAACAATTTAGCGTTTGGCCCCAGTCCGTTCAGCTCACGAAAGCGCGTGATGTTGCACCCGTAATCGACGAGCTGGTAGCGGCGCAGCAGGGAATACATACCATCCCCCCTACGCACTTCTACCATGAGGTGTTCCGCTCCGATCAGGGCGGGGAGGAGGAATAGCAACAGGGGCAGCATGCGCGGCGCGGCAGTCATTCAGTATCAGCGTTCGTGTCTCGTCCGGTTAAACGTGGGGGGGCGGCTATCTTCGCATCCCGGATGACGACCTTAGGGCAAATTTATGAACTATTACGTTGGGAACTGCTGCTGGAGTGGCGGAATAAGTATGCCCTGGGCAGCGTCTTCCTCTATGTCGTCTCCACGGTCGTTATCGCCTATCTGGCCTTCATCCGCGGCATGGGGGCCATTTCCTTCAATGCCGTCTACTGGATCATCCTCTTTTTCGGAGCTACGGTGGCGGCCGGGCGCAGCTTCGTATCGGTGGCCGGCCGGCGGCATGCCTTCTACTACACCCTGGCTGACCCGCTGGCGATTCTGTTCAGCAAGCA
>CAZKPE010000715.1:0-1176 GCA_964554545.1 uncultured Lewinella sp. | reverse complement strand
TGGCGGCGGGCATCAGCTACGGGGGGATGGTGGTCGGCAACGATATCCGCGGCCGTTTCAAACAGTCGGCCTTCTCCGCGGATCTCGACTTCAGCCGGACCCCGCCCACCAACTACCGCGTCGACACCCCGACCGCGGCCGGCCCCCGACCCCAGGATCCGACGGACTTCCCCTACCGCCGCACCGCGGTCACCTTCCCCGGCGGTGCCCCGGACGTGACCCTGGCGGGCGAATTGACCCTCCCGGCCCTCGAGCGCCCACGGGCCCTACTGGTCCTGGTCAGCGGCAGCGGGGCGCAAAACCGGGATGAGGACCTCGGCCCCACCGTCAACCACCGCCCCTTCCTGGTGCTGAGTGATTTCCTGACCCGGGAGGGCTACGGGATACTGCGCTACGACGATCGGGGCGTGGGGGAGAGTACGGGTAACTTCCGTAGCTCGACCTCGGAAGATTTTGCCCGGGATGCCACGGCGGCGGTCACTTACCTGGATAATCTCGGTGACTCCCTAGCCGACCTACCCATCGGACTGGCCGGGCACAGCGAAGGCGGTCTCATCGGTCCGATGGTGGCCGAAGCAACGGACGCGCTCGACTTCCTCGTCCTGCTAGCCGGACCGGGGGAGCCTATCCGTCAGCTAATGACCGTACAGCGGCGGCAGATCGGCGGAGGAGTCCCCGACGATGAACCGCTACACCAGGCTACTTACGCCTACGCCGGCGACCACCAGGAAGCGGCCGAACAGACGTTTATCGCCGGCCTGCTGGATACCCTGCGAAAGGTTTATCCCAGCTTACCTGATTCGATACGCCAAAACGTGATGGACACCAACCAATTTCTACAGCCCTACATCGACACCTACGCCAGCCCCTGGATGCGCTACTTCATCGCCTTCGACCCCACTCCCTACCTGGAGCGACTCACCCTGCCGGTACTGGCCATCAACGGCGATCTGGACCAGCAGGTCAGCGTAGAGAACCTGTCCGCCATCGGCAAGGCCCTCGAAGTGGCGGGCAACCAGGACGTCACCCTCGTCACCGCCCCGAAACTGAATCATCTTCTGCAGCCGGCTAAAACTGGCTCCCCCTCCGAATACGGAGAGATCGAGATCACGCTGGACCCTTCGGTACTGCGCACGATCGATGACTGGCTGGATGCGCGCTTTGAGTGAGGGGTGA
>CAZKPE010000714.1:0-1176 GCA_964554545.1 uncultured Lewinella sp. | reverse complement strand
CACCCAGGAGTACTACTTCAGCCGCAAGCTGCGGGAGATCGCCGAACTGCGACAGACGGGGCACGACATCCTGAACCTGGGGATCGGCAGTCCCGACCTGCCCCCGGCCCCGGCCGTCATTGCCGCACTTACGGAGGCGGCGGCCCGCCCGGACAGCCACGGCTACCAACCCTACACGGGGCGGCCGGAGCTGCGCCGGGCCTTCGCCGACTGGTACGCCCGCTATTTCCGGGTCACCCTGAATCCCGACACGGAAGTACTCCCCCTCATTGGCAGCAAGGAGGGTATCATGCACATCAGTATGGCCTTCGTTAATCCGGGGGACGAAATACTGGTTCCCGACCCCGGTTACCCTACCTACCGCTCGGCTACGGAGCTGGCCGGAGGAACCGTACGGCCCTACGCTTTGACCGCCGAGGGGAACTGGCTCCCCGATCTCAATGCCCTGGCCGCTACGGACCTCGACCGGGTCAAGATCATGTGGGTCAATTACCCCCATATGCCGACCGGCGCTTCGGCCCCCCCTGACTTTTTCGCGCACCTGGTCGACTTTGCCCGCCGTCACCGCATTCTGCTGGTCAATGACAATCCCTACGCTTTCATCCTGACCGAGCGGGTGCAAAGTATACTCGCCATACCCGGGGCCCGTGAGGTCGCCCTCGAGCTCGGTAGCCTCAGCAAGGCCCAGAATATGGCGGGCTGGCGCGTCGGCGTGCTTGCCGGAGCACCGGAGTATCTGCAGACCGTATTGCGCTTCAAATCCAATATGGACAGCGGCATGTTCCTGCCGGTGCAGCGGGCGGCTACGGTCGCGCTCGGGCTGGGGCAGCAGTGGTACGACGAGCTCAATATGGTGTACCGGAGCCGGCGCGAAATAGCCTTTCAGTTGCTGGACATTCTCGGTTGTACCTACTCTCGTCAGCAGGTAGGCCTATTCGTCTGGGGACAGTGCCCGCCGGGAACGGATGGTTTCGCGGTTTGCGACCGGGCGCTCTACGATCACAACGTATTCGTCACTCCCGGCGGCATTTTCGGTGAGCAGGGCAGGAACTACGTGCGCATTAGCCTCTGCAGTAAGGAGGAACAACTCAAACAAGCCCTGCAGCGATTGGGCGGCGGCGCGCAGGTGCAAACAAAACCGGAAATTTAATGCGGGTCGCCATCGTCGGTATCGGT
>CAZKPE010000713.1:0-1177 GCA_964554545.1 uncultured Lewinella sp. | reverse complement strand
GTCGAGAAGCACGAGAACTGCTTCCCGATGATCCCGTCGGGCGAGCCGCACAACAAGATGCTGCTGGGCGAGGCCTCGACCAAGGACGCGATCGGCTCGAAGGGCGCGGTGCTGGTCTGACGCTGTGACGCTGCGCCTGCGCTTCACGCCGGGCTCGCCCTTCGCGCGGGTGGTGCGCGTCGTCCTCGCCGAGAGGCGCCTCGACTACGAGGCGGTCGAGGACGACGGCGCCGGCCCGGCGGAGGAGCGGCGGCCGGATGCGCCGACGCTGATGGTGCCGGCGCTCCGCGACGGCGACCTCCGCCTCTGGGACAGCCTGGTGATCGTCGAGCACCTGATGACGCGCCACCCGGCGCGCCGCGGCGGAGCGCCGGACGACCCGCCGCTCGCGCCGTCGCTGCTGCGCAGGGATCGCGAGACGCAGGACCGTCTCGCCCTCGCCACTCTGCAGACGCTCTGCGCCAGCATCACCCTTGTCTCGCAGCTTCGCTGGTCGGGCGTCGGGCTCGAGAACGGATTCGTCGCGCGGAACGTGGAGCGCGTCGACCACCTGCTCGACTGGTGCGAGGAGGTCATTCGCGACGCGGGCGACGGTCGAGGCTTCGTTCCCGGGATCCTCTCGGTGCAGGACATCTTCCTTGCGTCGGCCCTGTCCTTCGCGGAGAACCGGCCCATCGGCATCGACTGGCGCTCCCGGCAGCGCGACCGGGTCGGCGCACTGGTCGACCGGCTGGAGCGTCGGCAGAGCTTCATCGCCAATCCGGTCCGCTGGTGGGAGCCGGGCGTCACCGGCTACCGGCCGGACGGCACCCCGACCTACGCCTGACCGGTGTGGACTGCGACGAAACCGGGGCATCGAGTCGCCCCAAGCTGGGAACGTGGAGAACGCCCGTGACGCTGCAGATCGAGAAGGGATCGTCGAAGCACTCGGCCTACGACCTCAGGGCCGGCTACGAGGCGGTGCACGAGCGCCATACGCTGGCGGTGATCGTCGAGAACGAGCCCGGCGTGCTCGCCCGCGTCGTCGGCCTCTTTTCCGGACGCGGCTACAACATCGAGAGCCTGACGGTGGCCGAGATCGATCACGAGGGCCACCGCAGCCGCATCACCATCGTCACCACCGGCACGCCGCAGATCATCGAGCAGATCAAGGCGCAACTCGGGCGCATCGTCGTCG
>CAZKPE010000712.1:0-1182 GCA_964554545.1 uncultured Lewinella sp. | reverse complement strand
CCATGCCACCGACATCTTCGCGAAGGCCCGATAGCCGCGCGGCATCCTCAACGATACCTGTCGTGAGTCCACCCGCCGCAAGCGCGGCATGTATCACACGTTCACGCCCGAAAGCCAAACCCAATTCCGACGCCGTCAGGCAGCCGAAAAATCGGCCGCCGGTCGGGGTCCACAACTTGCCCTTGCCGCGTTCCGAGCCGTCGCTCGCCTGCAGCAGTACCTTGGCCTGGCCCTTGGCCAGCATGTCCTTCACCTTCTCGAACCCGGCCACCGCCAGGCCCGCCTTGCGCGCCAGCGCGACGCGATCGACGACGCGCCGGGCCAGCACCGCCTCGACCTGGCCCACCAGGTCATCGGGCACGGTCACCGGCGCCTTGGCCGACCGCGAGAACTGGCCGCGGCCGGCCGCCTCAAGCACGCTTCGGCGGGCGGTCACCCATATGCCTCGGCCCGGCAGCTTGCCGAGGACGTCGGGCACCACGACGTCGCCGGGACCGACGACGAAGCGCACGAGGCCCTGTTTCGGCCCGGTCTCGCCGGTGACGATGCACCGGCGCTCGGGCTCGTCCCGGTCCTTCGTGCGACCGCCGCGCGTCATGTCGGTCGCGCTCAGGCCTGCACCTCTTCCTCGCCCTCGGTCTCCTCCGCCGCCTCGGGAACGAGATCGTCGGGGTCGACCCAGCCGAGAAGGACGCGCGCGGTCATCACCATGTCCTGCGCCTCCTCGAGGCTCACGTTGAAGGGCTCGAGGATGCCGTCGTCCTTGACCCGCTCGCCGTTCACCGTGGTCCAGCCGCCGGCGAGCTCCCAGTCGGCGCAGCGCGCGAACTCCTCAAGCGAGGTGACGCCGTCCTTGGCAAGCGCCTCGGCCATCTGCGGGCTCAGCCCCTCGAAGGCGATGAGGGCCTCCTCGGCGCCCAATTCCCGCGCGGCCTCGAGCGCCTTGCGGTTCTGCTCCTCGATATGGTCGCGGGCGCGGGCCTGCAACTCTTCCGCGGTGTCCTCGTCGACGCCGTCGATCACCGTCAGCTCCTCAAGATCGACGTAGGCCACCTCCTCGAGGTTGGTGAAGCCCTCCGACACCAGGAGCTGCGCGAAGAACTCGTCGAGGTCGAGCATGTCGACGAAAAGCTGGGTGCGCTCCTCGAACTCGGCCTGCCGCCGGGCGCTCTCCTGCTCCTC
>CAZKPE010000711.1:0-1183 GCA_964554545.1 uncultured Lewinella sp. | reverse complement strand
ACACCTCAAACATTAAACCGAAAGTGCATCACATCCCCATCCTGCACCACATACTCCTTCCCTTCAATATTCAGCTTTCCATTATCGCGGGCGGCAGCTTCCGAGCCGTACTCCACGTAGTCGGCGTAGTGGATGACTTCGGCGCGGATGAAGCCCTTCTCAAAGTCAGTGTGAATCACGCCGGCAGCTCCCGGAGCTTTGGTACCCCGCTTGATCGTCCAGGCACGAACCTCCTTCTCGCCGGCGGTGAAGTAGGTAACTAAGTCGAGAAGTTCGTAGCTGGCGCGGATAACCTTGTTAACCCCCGGTTCGCTCAGGCCCATCTCTTCGATGAATTCGGCGCGCTCCTCGGCGGTATCCAGTTCGGCAATGTCGGCCTCGATGCCGGCGGAGATCAGGATGACCTCGGCCTGCTCGTCGGCCACGGCCTGCCGGAAGGCCTCGGTGTGGGCGTTGCCGGAGTCGATGCTGTCGATATCGACGTTGCAGACGTAGAGGATCGGCTTGGCGGTCAGCAGCATCAGCTCATCGACCACTTCCTGCCCCTCCTCGGAGGTTTCAAAGCTGCGGGCGGGCTGTTCGCTTTCCAAATGGGCCTGTAGGGCCTCGCCGACCTCGACGACGCGCTTGGCCTCCTTATCGCCACTCTTGGCGGTGCGGCGGAACTTTTCGACCCGCTTCTCGACGGTCTCGATGTCCTTCAGGATGAGCTCGGTGTCAATGATCATCTTGTCGCGGACGGGGTCGACGTTGCCGTCTACGTGTACGACGTTATCGTCCTCGAAGCAGCGCACGACGTGAATGATGGCGTCGGTCTCGCGGATGTTACCGAGGAACTGGTTGCCGAGCCCTTCTCCCTTACTGGCTCCCTTGATCAGGCCGGCGATGTCGACAATGTCTACCGTGGTGGGGATGACCTTTTGGGGACTGACCAGTTCGGCCAGCTTATCCAGCCGGGGGTCGGGGACCGAGATGACGCCGAGGTTCGGGTCCTTGGTGGCGAAGGGGTAGTTGGCCGCCAGGGCCTTGGCCGAGGTGAGGGCGTTGAAGAGGGTGGATTTACCGACGTTAGGCAGGCCGACGATTCCGCATTTAAGTCCCATGCAGGCTATGTTTTGCTAAGCGCCCGCAAAGGTAGGTTTATTCTCTGCACCTGCGCCCCGCCGCCCGGCTTATCCTAGGA
>CAZKPE010000710.1:0-1186 GCA_964554545.1 uncultured Lewinella sp. | reverse complement strand
CCCTCGACCTGACGCCGCGCGACGGGGATGCCGCGGCGCTGGCCGGCCGCCTCGGCGGCACCGCGCTGCCCACGGGGTCGGTGCGCCTCTCGCGCCGGGGGGCGATCACCGCGCTGCCGGGCTACGCCGAGGGCGAATGGTGGGTGCAGGACGCGGCCGCTGCCCTTCCGGCCAAACTGGCTTTACCGCGCCCCGGCGAGCGGGCGCTGGACCTCTGTTCCGCGCCGGGCGGCAAGACGCTGCAGCTTGCCGCCGCCGGCGCCGACGTCACCGCGGTCGATGCCTCGGCGTCGCGGATGGCGCGGCTTCAGGAGAACCTGGCGCGCTGCCGGTTGCCGGCGCGAACCGTCGTCGCCGACGCCGTCGCGTGGGAGGGCGGCGGCTTCGACCTCGCGCTGGTCGACGCCCCGTGCTCGGCCACCGGCACGATCCGCCGGCACCCGGATCTGCCGCACGCGAAGGACCTGAGCGATCTCGCGCCGGTCCTCGAGTTGCAGACGCGGCTCCTCGACCGCGCCGTCGCCGCGGTTCGGCCGGGGGGGCGCGTCGTCTACTGCACCTGCTCGCTCCTGCCGGAGGAGGGGGAGGCGCAGATCGAGGTGGCGCTCGCGCGTCATCCGCACATTTTCGTCGACGCCGCCGGACCGGAATGGGCCGCCCCCTGGAGGGACGCGCAGGGCGGCCTGCGTCTCCGCCCGGATGGCTGGCCCGAGCTCGGCGGGCTCGACGGGTTCTACATCTGTCGCCTCGAGGTCGCGCCCGGGCATGAATGACGCACGAGGATGACGGGGGCGGGCGATCTGCGTATGGATGCGCAGGAGCACCATCGCGGTGGTCGCATGAACGCAGCGGAAGCCGGGCGCCTCGCAACCTGGTCCGACATGCTCGCGGCGCGGCTCGCGTCGCCCGGACAGCTCGGCCGTGCTCGCCTGCGGCCGGGACTGCCGCGGCGCATCGGCAGCATGGAGCGCGGCACGCATCTGCTCGAGGGGCGCTACCGGCTGGGCGGCCATCTCGTCGGACGACCGGGCGTCCCGCCATGGGAGGCACTGCCCACGGCACCGGGGGCGACGCACGCGGCACACGGGTTCGGCTGGCTCGACGATCTGATGGCCGTGCCGCTGCCGGAGGCCGACGCGGTGGCGCGCGCCTGGACCCGGGCCTGGATCGCGCGCTTCGGGCGCGG
>CAZKPE010000709.1:0-1188 GCA_964554545.1 uncultured Lewinella sp. | reverse complement strand
TGGTGGGTCAGCCGGGGCGTGGGGCGGAAGTGACGCACATCAATGGAGGGGGTGATCTGGGTCATTGCGATCCGCCCCCCACTACGGCCATCTTGCAGACTCAAACCGGCACCCCATGCTCGTCATCCTTCTGCTCGTCCTGCTTAGTCTGCTTATCGCGGGCGGCTTCTTGCTGGCCTTTTTCTGGGCGGCGGGCACGGGGCAGTACGAAGACGAGGTGACGCCGGCCATTCGCATGCTTTTCGATTCAGAAACTACGGACGATGACGCCGACCACTAGCGCCCCGGCCACCGAGGCACCCCTGGAACACTTCGCTTACGACAACAAGATCGTGATGCGCTTCGCCTATGCCACCGCCTTCTGGGGGCTGATCGGCATGAGCGTCGGGCTACTGGCGGCCCTGCAGATGGTCTTTCCGGAGCTGAACTTCACGGCCGAGACCACCTTCGGGCGCATCCGCCCCCTGCACACCAACGCGGCCATCTTCGCCTTCGTCGGCAACGGCATCTATATGGGCGTGTACTACAGCCTGCAACGGCTGCTGAAGACGCGGATGTACTCCGATCTGCTGAGCAACATCCACTTTTACGGCTGGCAGGCCATCATCCTGGCGGCGGCCATCACCCTGCCGCTGGGCATCACCACGAGTAAGGAATACGCTGAGCTGGAGTGGCCCATCGACATCGGGATCGCCCTGGTGTGGATCATCTTCGGCATTAACCTCTTCGGGACCATCCTGAAGCGGCGGGAGCGCCACCTCTACGTGGCCATTTGGTTCTACATCGCGACCTGGGTGACCGTCACCGTTCTCCATATCGGTAACAGCCTGGAAATACCGGTGAGCCTGTGGAAGAGCTACCCGCTCTTCGCCGGGGTGCAGGATGCGCTCATCCAGTGGTGGTACGGTCACAACGCCGTGGCCTTCTTCCTCACCACCCCCTACCTGGGGCTGATGTACTACTTCCTGCCGAAGGCCGCCAACCGGCCCGTGTTCAGCTACCGGCTGTCGATCATCCACTTCTGGGCCCTGATCTTCATCTACATCTGGGCCGGACCCCACCACCTGTTGTACACCAGCCTGCCCGACTGGGCGCAGGGGCTGGGTACGGTCTTCAGCATCATGCTCATCGCGCCGAGCTGGGGTGGGATGCTCAACGGACTGCTGACCCTGCGCGGGGCCTGGGACA
>CAZKPE010000708.1:0-1188 GCA_964554545.1 uncultured Lewinella sp. | reverse complement strand
GGGCCGATGGCGGTGGGCTACACCGTCTTCGTGTACAAAACGTTCTGGGGGAAGGTGCGAATGGACGAATTCAGCTACTAGCTTCCTACTTTGCCCTCCTATGGAAACCACCGATTCTACCCGCGACCTGGCTGACTGGCTCCGTGATCAGCCCGTACCCTTCGTTAAGGTAGCCGTCACCGATCTGGATGGAATGCTGCGGGCCAAGTACCTCTCCAACGAGAAAGTGACCGCCGCTCTCGAAAAAGGCTTCGGCTTCTGCAACGTCCTCTTTGCCTGGGATCGCCACGATCTCCTTTACACCCAGCCCGCTCCCGCCGACCCCGGTTACGCCGACGCCCGGGCCACCCTGGCCCCGGAAACGTACCGGACACTGGCCTGGGAGGAGGATACCCCCCTGCTGCTGGCCGACTTCCGTGACGATACGGGTGTTGCGGGTATGGCCTGCCCGCGCGCCCTCCTACGCCGGATCGTGGAACGCGCTGCCGAGATGGGCTTCACCGCCCGCTTCGGCCCGGAGTACGAGTGGTTCACCTACCGGGCCGACGGGGAGCCCCTGAGCCCGGGCATGGATGGCTACTCCTCCCTGCGGACGGGGGAGCACGGTATTTTCTTCCGCGATCTGCTCGCCAAACTGGAGTGGACGGAGGTCACCATCGAAGGCTTTCACACCGAAACCGGCCCCGGTGCCCTGGAGGCGGCCATCGCTCACCAGGAGGCCCTAGAAGCGGCTGACCGGGCGGTGCTCTTTCTGGAGGGGGTCCGGCAGGTCAGCTTTCTGCACGGATTACGCTCCAGCTTCATGGCCAAGCCCACCACTAAGCTACCGGGCTGCGGGGGGCACCTGCACCAGTCGCTGTGGCGGGAGGGGCGCAACGTTTTCCACGATCCCGACGGCCGCTACGGCCTGAGCGGGGTGGGGGAGCAATACCTCGCCGGACAGCTCGCCCTGCTGCCCGCCCTGCAAGCACTCTTCGCCCCCACGGTCAACAGCTACAAGCGCTACGTCCCCGGCTCCTGGGCGGCCACCCGCGCCAACTGGGGCATCGATAACCGTACCGTGGCCATTCGCCTCGTGCCCGGCGGGGAAGACAGCACCCGACTGGAAACCCGCGTTCCCGGGGCCGATGCCAACCCTTACCTGGCCATCGCGGCGGCCCTGGCGGCGGGGCTCTACGGCATCGAACG
>CAZKPE010000707.1:0-1193 GCA_964554545.1 uncultured Lewinella sp. | reverse complement strand
CTACTCGGCCACTATGCCGAACAAGATCCGCAAGTTCAGCCGGGAAATCCTCAAGGACCCGGTCGAGATCAGCATCGCCATCTCCAAACCGGCCGAGAAGATCGACCAAAAGGCCTTCGACGTGGCCGACTGGGCCAAGATCAGCCTGATCGAGCACATTCTTAAGGACAAAAAAGACCTGGAACGCATCCTCATCTTCTGTGGACGTAAAAAAACCGTCCGCGACCTCACCCGCCGCCTGCAGCGTAAGGGGCATAAGGCCGAGAGCGTCAGTTCCGACCTGGAGCAGAATGAGCGGGAGCAACGGCTGAGCGACTTCCGCTCCGGTAAAATTCCCATCGTGATCGCCACTGATGTACTGAGTCGGGGCATCCACATCAATGGCATCGACCTGGTCATCAACTTCGACGTGCCCGGCGACGCCGAAGACTACGTCCACCGCATCGGCCGTACCGCCCGCGCCAGTGCCGAGGGCGAAGCGATCACGCTGATCAGTAAGGAAGACCGCCAGCGCTTCCAGCGCATCGAAGAGTTGGTGGAGAAGAAGGTGCGCCGCATCCCGCTGCCCGATGAGCTTGCAGATGCCGAACCCAGCCGCGGAGGTAGCGGTGATCGTGGCGGCAACCGTGGTCGCGGTCGCGGCCGGGGAAAAAGCAAAGGTGGTAACCGACAAGGCGGTCGCGGCAAGGCATCGGGAGGCGACAAACCAAAGAAGTTCGGTCGCCGCTCGCCCCGCCGCGATTCCTGATCACATCGCCTTCTGATACCCCTCCATCGCCATGGGGGCACCGATGCTCAACCCGCCGCCCACATCGTAGCTCATGCCGTTGATGTAGCCGGTCTCGTCACTGGCCAGGTAGCGCACCATGCTCGCGATCTCGGAGGGGTGGCCGACCCGCTGACTGGGGATGTACTGCCGGTCCATATCGGTGGCCTCCCGGGGGTCTTCGTCGTTCATCGGGGTGGCGATCTCACCGGGGCGTACGCCGTTGACGGTCACGTTGGTACCGGCCAGGGCGAAGGCGGCGCACTTGATGAAGCCACCCAGGGCATGCTTCGTCATCGTATAGGTGGTGTCCATCGGGCTGGCGATATGCTCGTGAACGCTGGTGTTCACAATGATGCGGCCGGGGGTCTTGCGGGGGTTCTTAATCTCTCCGCTAAGTACCTTGCGGGCCATGTTGGCGATATCG
>CAZKPE010000706.1:0-1193 GCA_964554545.1 uncultured Lewinella sp. | reverse complement strand
TATAAGCTGGAGGACGACGGACTGAGCGAAGCCTACGAGCCGGTGCAGTGCCAGCACTTCATCACCGAGTCGACCTTCGGGCTGCCCGTCTACCGCTGGACGCCACAGGAGGAACTCTTCGCCGACATTAACGACTGGTGGCGGCAAACGGCCAGCGAGGGCCGCACCGCCATCATTACCGGCTACGCCCTCGGGAAGGCCCAACGTATTCTCGACGGACTGGATACTTCCATCGGAAAGATATACACTCACGGGGCCATCGAGAATACGAATGAAGTACTTCGTCAACAGGGCATCGAGCTACCCGACACCATTCGCGTCACCCGGGAGGTGAATAAGAAGGAGTACCCCGGAAATATCGTCGTGGCCACCCCCGGTGCCATCGGCCAACCCTGGGTCAAGAAATTCGGGAACGCCAGTATCGGGGCCGCCTCCGGCTGGATGACGCTGCGGGGTGCCCGGCGGCGTAGGGGGGCCGACCGCGGCTTCGTCCTGAGCGACCACTGCGACTGGCCGAGTCTCCTCGAAGCTATCGACCTCACGGGCGCGGATAACATCTACGTCACCCACGGCTACACCTCCATCTTCAGCAAATACCTACGAGAGAAGGGCTACAATGCGGTCGAACTGGAAACGGAATATGAAGGCGAACTGGCCGAGATCGAAACGAAGGGGAATGCGGAGACGGAGAAGGAAAACGCGGCAGCGGATGCGGAGTAGAGTAGATCACCGCAGAGGTAAGGGAGGTATGCGCAGAGGGTATCGCGGAGGCACTATAGGAACACTCTGCGCTGCCCTCCGCGCATACCTCGGCGCCCTCTGCGTTGAACTCCCACACAAGCCATGAAAAACTTCGCTGAACTCTTCCGCCGCCTCGACCGCACCACCAAGATCAACACCAAGGTGGCTGCCCTGTCCGATTATTTCATCCAGGTAGATGACGAGGATAAACTCTGGACCGTCGCATTACTATCGCACCGGCGTCCGCGCAGAACCGTAAACTCCAAGCTGCTACGCGCCTGGGCCTCGGAGCTGAGCGACATCGAAACCTGGATACTGGAAGAAAGCTACCACGTCGTCGGTGACCTCGCCGAGACCATCGCCCTGGTCCTCCCACCCCCCGAACAAGACTACGACCATACCCTCACCTACTGGATCAACTACATCGAAGCCTTCGCCGGCTACGACGAGGA
>CAZKPE010000705.1:0-1194 GCA_964554545.1 uncultured Lewinella sp. | reverse complement strand
ACTCCTCCTCGCCGCCCCAGTAGACGTCCTCCTCGGGCTCCCACACGTCGGCGCGGCCGCCGGCGAAGCCGAAGGGCCTGAGCCCCATCGATTCGATGGCGCAGTTGCCCGCCAGGATCATCAGGTCGGCCCAGCTGATCTTGTCGCCGTACTTGCGCTTGACCGGCCAGAGCAGCCGGCGCGCCTTGTCGAGGTTCACGTTGTCCGGCCACGAGTTCAGCGGCGCGAACCGCTGCTGCCCGGCGCCCGCGCCGCCGCGGCCGTCGCCCGTGCGGTAGGTGCCGGCGCTGTGCCACGCCATCCGGATGAAGAGCGGCCCGTAATGCCCGTAATCGGCCGGCCACCAGTCCTGGCTGTCGGTCATCAGCGCGAACAGATCCGCCTTCAGCGCCTCGAGGTCGAGGGACTTAAACGCCTCGGCGTAGCTGAAGTCCTCGCCCATCGGGTCCGCCATCGGCGGGTTCTGGTGCAGGATCTTGATGTTCAGCTGGTTCGGCCACCAGTCCCGGTTGGACTTGGCCCGGCGGTGCCGGACGGGGCAACTCAGGTCGTCGTCGCTTCTGGCGTCCATCTTCCTCTCCTCGCGTCTTGGTCCGTGACTTTGGAAGCGTTCTAAACGCACTGCCGCCGGAGGAAAAGTGCCCGATCCGCCGCGCCGCAGCATTCCGGGGGGGGGCGGACGGACCGCGACCTCCGGCCGGACGAGCGGTACGATCGCCGTGCCGCATCGGTCCGAATCGAAGCGTCCGTGTCTGGCTGGAGGGGCGCCCGCTGCGACAACGCCCGTCGAACGCCAAGGCGCGGCGCCATGCCCGCAGCCGGCGGTTCTCGCAGCCGCTCAGGGGCAATGCTGCCCGACCGGGCCGGGCGCTAGCGGTAGACCATGTCGATGCTCGCGAAGGCCCCGAGCGCGTGGTCCTCGCGGAACATGGCATGGTCGCGCTTCAGGCGGTCCGCGGCCTCCTCGGTGAAGCGGACGATGTCGCGCATGAAGAGGTCGTGAGGGCTCGCCGCCGCGAGAATCGAAGGCTCGACGTCGTAGTCGATCCGGCCCAGATCGTCGGAAAGCGCATGCGCCTGCGCCAGCGCCGCGCCGCACACCCGCGCATACGCCTTCCACGAGCCGTAGCTCAGGTCGCCGAGGTCGATGTCGTCGCGGAACGGGGCGCGCTCGCGGCTCATGAAGCTCTCGCC
>CAZKPE010000704.1:0-1196 GCA_964554545.1 uncultured Lewinella sp. | reverse complement strand
AGCGCCGCCATGTTCATCACCTCGTACCAGAGGCCCTGCGCCGTCGCGCCGTCGCCAAAGAAGCAGACCGCGACCTGCCCGGTCTTCTGCAGCTTCGCCGTCAGCGCCGCGCCCGTGGCGATGCCCATGCTGCCGCCGACGATGGCGTTCGCTCCGAGGTTGCCGTGGCTCTGGTCGGCGATGTGCATCGACCCGCCCTTGCCGCGGCAGTACCCCTCGGCCTTGCCGAGGAGTTCGCAGAACATCTCGCGGAAGTTCGCGCCCTTGGCGACGCAGTGGCCGTGGCCCCTGTGCGTCGAGGTGATCTTGTCGTCGACCTCGAGCGCCTCGCAGATGCCGACGGCGACCGCTTCCTGGCCGGAGTACATGTGCGTGAGCCCCGGCATCTTCGCCGACAGGTAAAGCTGGTTCGCCTGGTCCTCGAACGCACGGATGCGGACCAT
Organism: uncultured Lewinella sp.; assembly: GCA_964554545.1. Classification (GTDB taxonomy): domain Bacteria; phylum Bacteroidota; class Bacteroidia; order Chitinophagales; family Saprospiraceae; genus Neolewinella. Next base: position 753 of record CAZKPE010000704.1, on the reverse strand, counting down.
CTGGCGGTACATCGTCAGGTAGGCTTCGGCATTGGTCTTCTTCGCTTTCGTCGCCATCTGTCTCGCCTCCCGCCCCATCTCGGTGGGCATTCATCTTTCTTCAAATATCCCCGCCGGAGGCCATCGCCGGCACGGCGATCAGTAGCGGTTGGCGATCGGCAGCTCCTCGGCGGGGAAGAGCGAGATCACTTCGCAGCCGGCATCCGTCACCACGACTTCCTCCTCGATCCGCGCCGCGGAGTAACCGTCAGTCGCGGGACAGTAGGTCTCGAGCGCGAACACCATCCCCGTCTCGATCTCCATCGGATGCTCGAGGCTCACGACACGGCTGATGATCGGCCGCTCGTGAAGCGCCAGGCCGAGCCCGTGCCCGAACTGCAGCCCGAACGCCGACAACTCGTCGGGAAAGCCGATGTCCTCGGCGGTGGGCCAGAGCTTCGCAACGGTATCTGTGGTGACGCCCGGCTTGATCGCCTCGATCGCAGCATCCAGCCACTCCCGCGCGCGGGTATAGGCGTCGTGCTGTGCCGACGTCGCGCGACCGATGTTGAAGGTCCGGTAGTAGCAGGTCCGGTAGCCCTGGTAGGACTGCAGGATGTCGAAGAACGCCTGGTCGCCGGGCCGGAAGTAGCGGTCGGTGAAGTTGTGCGGGTGCGGACTGCAGCGTTCTCCGCTGATGGCGTTGATCGCCTCAACGTCGTCCGAGCCCATCTCGTAGAGCATCTTGTTCGACATCGCGACGATGTCGTTCTC
>CAZKPE010000703.1:0-1196 GCA_964554545.1 uncultured Lewinella sp. | reverse complement strand
CTGCCAGGCGCAGCCGAGCAGGATGACGTTGGCGAAGACGCTGTCGCCGAGGAGCGTCTCGGCCGCCGCATTGGCGTCGAACGCTTTCAGGTTCTCTGCCCCGATCGCGTCCGCGATGACCTTCTCCCGGGTCCCGATCCTGAGGTCGGCGTCGCGGTTCAGCACCAGGTCGCCCGTCGGCATCTCGGCGGTGTTGAGCGCCATGCGCGTGCCCTGCCGGTAGTGCACGGAGGCCTTCGGCGCCGAGGAGACGACGGCGTCGCAGCCGATCACCGCGTCGGCAGCACGCGGCCCGATCCGAACCTGGTGCAGCGCCTCGGGCGTGGCGCCGAGGCGGATGTAGCTCAGCACCGTGCCGAACTTCTGCGCGAAGCCGGTGAAGTCGAGCACGCTCGACCCCAGCCCCTCGAGATGCGCCGCCATGGTGATGAGCGCGCCCACGGTGACGACGCCGGTGCCGCCGACGCCGGTGACGAGCAGCTCGTAGGGCTCGTCGAGCGATGCGGGCTCGACCTGCGGCAGGTCGGCGAGGAGGGGGGCGATGTCGATCTCCGCCCCCGCCTTGCGCCGCCGCTTCGCGCCCGTGACCGTGACGAAGCTCGGGCAGAACCCGTTCAGGCAGGAATAGTCCTTGTTGCAGGTGTTCTGGTTGATCCGCCGCTTGCGCCCGAACTCGGTCTCGACCGGCTCGACGCTGAGGCAGTTCGACTCGACCGAACAGTCGCCGCAGCCCTCGCAGACGAGCTCGTTGATGACGACGAAGGTGTCGGGGTCCGGCACCTTGCCGCGCTTTCGGCGGCGCCTGAGCTCGGTGGCGCAGGTCTGCTCGTAGATGAGGACCGAGACGCCCCCGATTTCGCGCAACTCGCGCTGCAGCGGGATGATGTCGGCGCGGTCGTGGAACGTCGTCCCCTCAGGGAAGTCGCGGCGGCGGTACTTGCTCACCGCGTCGCTCATCACCGCGATCCGCTCGACCCCCTCGGCCCGGCACGACTGCGCGATCCCCTGCACGCTGACCGGCCCGTCGACGGGCTGGCCCCCGGTCATGGCCACGGCGTCGTTGAACAGGATCTTGAAGGTGATGTTGGTGTTCGCGGCGACCGCCTGACGGACGGCGAGCGAGCCCGAATGGTACCACGTCCCCTCGCCGATGTTCTGGAAGATGTGCCGGCCGCCGTTGAACTTCGAGGCGACGA
>CAZKPE010000702.1:0-1198 GCA_964554545.1 uncultured Lewinella sp. | reverse complement strand
TCGTAGGGCATGTTGCCGGCCTCGGACGCGGCGCGCATCTTGGCCACGGCCTCGTTCGAGCTCTCGTCCCAGGTGACGTCGATGCCCGTCGCGGCGGCGTAGGGCTCGGTGTAGGCCTTCTGCTGGCTTTCCTGGTAGGCGCCGCCCCAGGACATGATGGTCATGCTGTCGGCGCAGTTCTCGCACTCCGGCAGGTCGGGCGCGTCCTGCGCGAGCGCCGGCCACGCCAGCGCCGCGGAGGTCATCAGGATCGTCGTCAGTCTCATCTTCGCACTCCTTGTCATCATCACCCGTATTGCTTGTCGCTCCGCCGGGGCCACGGGCGGGCCCCAGGGCGGATGTCTCTCACGCGTCCAGGGCATGGCAATCCGCAGGCAGCCACCCGATCTCCACGGTCTCGCGGGCCTTCAGCCGCCGCTGCCCCGGGCGGTTGCGCGTCTTGACGATGAAATCGTCTTTTCCGGCGACACGCAGACGGGTCCGGAAGGTGTCGCCCATGTAGATGAACTCGAGCACCTCGGCGTTCAGCGTGTGCGCCCCGGGACCGAGCGCGGGGTCGATCTCCACCCGCTCGGGGCGGATCGAGACGCGCGTCCGCTCGCCCACCCGGCCGACGTTGACGGGGACCGTATCGATGAGCTCGCCGTGGTCGAGCCGGACCACCGCCACGCCGTCGCGCATCTCAGCCACTTCGCCCAGGAGCGTGTTGTTCTCGCCGATGAACTGGGCGACGAAACTGTTCTGCGGTCGCTCGTAGAGCTCGTCGGGCGTCGCCAGCTGCTGGATCCGCCCGTCGTCGAACACCGCGACACGGTCCGACATGGTCAGCGCCTCGGTCTGGTCGTGGGTGACGTAGACCGTGGTGATGCCGAGATGCTTGTCGAGGGCGCCCAGAGGCTCGTCCATCAGGACGAGCTCCGGCTCGAAGACGAGCGCGCGGGCCAGCGCGATGCGCTGCTGCTGGCCGCCCGAGAGCTGCGTCGGCCGGCGTCCGCCGAACGTGCCCATCTGCACCATCTCGAGGGCGCGGCGCACCTTTTCCTCGCGCTCCGCCTTGCCGATCTTTCGCACCTCGAGCGGGAAGGCGAGGTTCTCGGCCACCGTCATGTGCGGGAACAGGGCGTAGTTCTGGAACACCATGCCGATGCCGCGCTTGTGCGGCGGAATGTCGTTGATCGGCCGGTCGCCCAGCCGGATC
>CAZKPE010000701.1:0-1203 GCA_964554545.1 uncultured Lewinella sp. | reverse complement strand
ATAGTCTTTTTGCCACGATACAGCGAGGGGATACGCTGAGCCAGGCCCAGCTGGATAGTATCGCTACTGATCTACGTGCGGTGGCAGAAAATACGGCCACTACGCTGGTCGAGGGCGTGTCAAGACGGATTGACAGTCTGAAGGCCAACACCATGCCGCTGCCGGCCCTGACCTTCGCGCACCAACGACGGGTGGTCGACGTGCCCTACCGGCTGAAAGCCATGCAGTATTACCGTTTCGAGATTACCGCGCCCCATGACCGCGATACGTTCATCTACGCCGCCCCTCGGTCCAATTCGATGGTATTGACCGAGATCGTCAGCGATACCCTGAATCACTTGGTCCGGGTGGAAGGGACTTTCTACGTCACCGAAGCGGAGGACCTGGAGATATTCTTTCACGCCGTGGACCTGAAACGGACCAAGATCCAATCGGGCGGTTTCGTGCGCCTGACCGAGCTGGCAGAGGTGGACCCGGCCACGCGGAAAAAACGCTACTACTACGACTACGCTACTGACGAGCCCCTCTACACCGGTGAAGTGGTTGGGGCAATGGACCTCCAGAACTGGCGCAGCGGGGATGCCTTCGATCTCGGAAATGGGCAGCTTCGGGTGAATGTGTACCTCAATAAGCGGGACACTACGCAGTATTACGCCAATTTACCCACCCCTGCGATTACCGATGGCTGGAAGGTAATTGCCTTTACATTGACCCACGCGAACAAGGTTGGTGGCGACATGGAGAAGATTCAGGTCGTGGCGAGTGAAAAGGAAAACCTGGAAGACCCCTTCGGGCGGTATATGTACCCCATTCGGGAGAATAATTCGGCCACCTACTACCTCTACATCCCCGATTCGGTGACCGAAATACGCAGCATAGGGCTACGTCAGACGGGACCGATGCCGGGGTCGGAGTCGTCTGCCAATGCGCGCAATCAGTTCAATCTCCAGGCGGTTCAGTTCAAGAACCGCCGCCTCGAAATCGGCGAGGGGCCAGCGGCCAGCGTCGTCAATGACCTCATGGCGGAGGCCGAGTACGGGGACACCATCGACATGGGCTTCCTGCCAATCTATCTGGGCGAGCGAGTTGATTTTAATGGGGTGCATGGGCTGACGCTGCGCAACATGTTCCTCTACGATACCATCACTCGTGGCCCGAATGAAGGGAACTCCCAGCACTGGATTAGCCTGTCGAATGGCAGCG
>CAZKPE010000700.1:0-1206 GCA_964554545.1 uncultured Lewinella sp. | reverse complement strand
CCGTGAAGACGTCGGCCTGCATCCCCCCCTGCGCAAAGCGAATGTCGTCGATGAAGATGGTGTACTTCCTTCCGCCCAGACTGTCCTCGATCTTGATCGGCAGTTTCCAACCCAGGGCCGGGTCGTAGCTGGTGACGGACAGCGCCCGCAACAGTTTCGGTACGTCTACCACCTGCGTCCCCGGCAACTGATTCCCGAAGGCGGCGGCCAGGGCCCGTTCCCCTAGTGCCTGCCCCGGTAGGTAGTCGGCGGGCTTGTACCACATGCCGTAGCCGGCCCCGGCATCCCCGAACAACTGGGTAAGTTTTCGCTGCACGCGCATGTCGATCCACTCGGGCAGTCCCCCCTGGTTTCTCCACTCGGCCACGGTCTGGGTCGGGGCCCGTTTGATGTGCTCCCGTACGTGGTTGACCAGATCGGCCAGCCGGGGGTCGGCCTTATGGTCGATGTAAAGGTCTTTAAGCGGTACCAGCGTATCCATCCGGTAGCGGTCCATGTTGAACAAGGCCTGCATCCCCAGCACGTAGAGGTTATAGGCGATCCCGCTCTGGCTGGTATCCACCTCGGGAAATCCGTTCGGGTAGTACTGGCTCATCCCCGGCTGGATCAACTCTTCGTTGGGGCCGATCAGGATGTCTTCCTCCAGATCGGAGATCAGGGTCAGTGCCAATACCGCCCGGCTGGCCGCTCCCTGCACGAACTGAAACAGGGCCAACCGCTCATCGAGGGTATTGAGCGTTTTGTCCAGCGATTGCAATACCAGCGTCCGGAGGTCCGCGTCGCTGAGGTTGTTGCTCGTGTCCCGTCCGGCGGTAGTGGTCGGTCCGCTCAGGCTGGCAGGACCGCTGTCGAGTATACCCGCTTCCCGGGCCGCCGGGGTGGATAGGTCGGGCGCCCCGATAGCTATCGGGGCAGGTGCAGTGGCGATAGGAACAGTCGGAGCCGATACCCCACTTGCACAAGGCTGGCCGTTGCGGTTCAGCCCATCCCGGTCGCAGCCGGCGGGGTTGTACTTCGTGCCCGTCGTTTCGTGTTCCCCCTCGGCGTTAAAGCCGTTGTCGTCGTACAGTTGTCCGGCTTGTCCCTGATAATTGCCGGCCTGATCGAAGTCGTAGGGGTCGAGTGTGGTGCCAGTGATGTAGTGGATACCAGCGGCATCGAAGCCCCGCTCGTCGAGCACGACCTCGGTATAGTTTACACAGTCCT
>CAZKPE010000699.1:0-1207 GCA_964554545.1 uncultured Lewinella sp. | reverse complement strand
TATGTCTACCCCTTTGCCTGAATGCACAGGACGTAGAAGCCACCGCCGCCGAAGTCTCCCGCCGAATCAGTGAAAACCCTATCCGATTTTCCGGAGGGCTGGCCCTGGGCGGGCAGTTTGCCGATATCTCCGGTGCCCCGGCCCGCTACGACGACTTCGACTGGTCGCTGCAGGCTAATCTGAACGTCGACATCCTCGGCTTCCAGCTGCCCTTTTCTGCCTTCATCTCGGACCGCAACCGGCTCTACAACCTGCCCTCCTACCAGTTCGTGGGCCTTAGCCCGACCTACAAGTGGGCCCGCCTGCATTTGGGCGACCGCGGCATGAACTTCAACCCCTACACCTTTTCCAACCAACAGTTTCGTGGAATAGGTGCCGAACTACAGCCCGGCAAGTGGCGCATCGCCGGCTTCTACGGCCGCCTGAATCGCCTCCAGGTCGGCGACTTCAACGCCCGCCAGGACCTCGAGATCCGCTACCGCCGCATGGGTTTTGCTACGGAATTGGGCTACCAGACCGAAAAGATCGCCATCAAGGGCACCGTATTCCGCGCCAAGGATGAAGAGCCGGAGCAACCCGCCGAGCCCATCCGCGGACTGGCCCCCGCCGAAAACTGGGTCGCTTCCCTGGAAGCCAGTACCCAGATCGGGAAGCGGCTCACCCTAAGTGGCACCCTGGCCCAGAGCTGGATCACCGAGGACCGCAGCGCCGCCATCCTCCCGGACAGCATCGCCGATTTTCTGGTCGACGGTAACGCCAGCACGAGCAGGGAAAGCGCCGTCCGTGCCACCGCCGCCTACGCCTTCGACAAATCGAACTGGCAGCTGAGCTACGAGCGCCTTAGCCCGAATTACCGCTCCCTCGGTACCCTTTACCTCCTTCCCGACCGCGAAAATATCACCGCCGGCACCGCCTTCCAACTCGCCGATAATAAGGTCACCCTGGCCCTCAACGGCGGCATCCAGCGCAACAACCTGGCCGGCGACAAGCTCAATACCCAGCGGCGCCTGATCGCCCAGATTAGCACCCGCGCCACCCTCACCGATCGGCTCAGTGCTACCCTCAACCTGAGCAACTTCAACAACACCTCCCGGCTGCGGAGCTTCTTCGACCCGCTTTCCTCCACCGATTCCATCTTCCTGGCCCAGGTCAACCGCAGCGGCCGCGTCGGACTGAGTCTGACCCGCCCCGAGAACCGCGCCCCCGG
>CAZKPE010000698.1:0-1208 GCA_964554545.1 uncultured Lewinella sp. | reverse complement strand
CTCGCCCGTGCGGAGGTAGACCTTGTGGCCGCCGACGATCGCCTTTTGCGTGTAGCCGCGGCGGCGTTGCGGCATCTTCTGGCGGCCGCGGGCGGCCTCCTTGACGATGACCTTCTCGACGATCTTCTCGGCCAGGACCCGCGCCTTCTCCTGCGGCGCGCCGGTTTCGAGGATCTCCTCGGCCTCCTCGTCGTCCTCGACCAAGGCCGAGGCGAGGGGCTGCGACAGCTTCGAGCCGTCGCGGTAGAGCGCGTTGGCTTTCACGCCTAGCGAGTGGCTGAGCTCGTAGGCGGCGAGGCAATCCTCGATCGTCGCCGTGTTGGCCATGTTGATGGTCTTGGAGATCGCGCCCGAGATGAACGATTGCGCCGCCGCCATCATGCGGATGTGGCTCTCGACCGAAAGGGTGCGCCGGCCCTTCTTGCCGCACGCGTTGGCGCAGTCGAAGACGGCGTAGTCCGCCTCGCGAAGGTGCGGCGCGCCTTCGAGTGTCATGGTCCCGCAGGCATGGTCGTTCGCGGCCTCGATGTCGGCGCGCGAGAACCCGAGATGGCGCAGGAGGTCGAAGGACGGGTCGGCGAGCCGACCCTCCGGGATGCCGAGGGTCTCGCGGCAGAACGCCTCGCCAAGCGTCCACTGGTTGAAGAGGAACCGGATGTCGAACGCCTGCGGCAGCGCCCTCTCGATCCGGTCGAGCTCGGCCTGACCGAAGCCATGGCCGACGAGCGCGGCGTGATTGATGCCCGGGGCGTTGCCGAGGGTGCCATGGCCGACGGCGTAGGCCACGATCTCCTCGATCTCGGCCGGCGCATAGCCCAGCGTCTCGAGCGCGGCAGGAACCGAGCGGTTGATGATCTTGAAGTAGCCGCCGCCCGCCAGCTTCTTGAACTTGACCAGCGCGAAGTCGGGCTCGATGCCGGTGGTGTCGCAGTCCATGACGAGGCCGATGGTGCCGGTCGGCGCGATCACTGTCGTCTGCGCGTTGCGGAAGCCGTTCTCCGCGCCGAGGCCGAGCGCGAGGTCCCACGCGGCCTGCGCCATTTCAACGAGGCGCGGATCGGGGCAGTTTGCGCCATCGAGGGCCACCGCCGGAACGCGCAGGCCGTCGTAGGGCAGCCCGTGCGCGGCGGCGCGGTGGTTGCCGATGACGCGCAGCATGGGCCCGGCGTTGCGGGCGTGACCGGCGAAGGCGCCGAGCTCTCCCGCCA
>CAZKPE010000697.1:0-1208 GCA_964554545.1 uncultured Lewinella sp. | reverse complement strand
GGAACTTCCCCATCCTGATGGCCGCCTGGAAACTGGCCCCCGCCCTGGCCGCCGGCAACTGCGTGGTGCTGAAGCCGGCCGAGCAAACCCCCGTCGGCATCCTCATCCTGATGGAGCTGATCGAGGACATCCTGCCCGCCGGGGTGCTCAACATCGTCAACGGATTCGGCGTCGAGGCCGGTAAGCCGCTGGCCAGTCATCCGGACATCCAGAAGATCGCCTTTACCGGGGAGACGACGACCGGGCAGCTGATCATGCAGTACGCCAGTAAAAATATCATCCCCGTCACCCTGGAACTGGGCGGAAAGAGCCCGAACGTCTTCATGGAATCGGTGATGGACGCCGACGATGCCTTCTTCGACAAGTGCCTGGAGGGGGCGGCCATGTTCGCGCTCAACCAGGGGGAGGTGTGTACCTGTCCGAGCCGCCTGCTGGTGCAGGAGTCGATCTACGATAAATTTATGGAGCGCTTCATCGAGCGGGTCGAGGCCATCAAGATGGGCCACCCCCTGGACCCCGACACCATGATGGGTGCCCAAGCCAGCAACGACCAGTACGAGAAGATCCTTAAGTACATCAAGATCGGCAAGGAAGAGGGCTGTAAGGTGCTCACCGGTGGCGAATCCGCCTTCGTGGACGGCCTCGGCGAGGGTTACTACATCAAGCCTACCGTGCTGGAGGGGAACAACAAGATGCGCGTCTTCCAGGAGGAGATCTTCGGCCCCGTGGTCTGCGTGACCAGCTTCAAGGACGAAGCGGAGGCTATCGAGATCGCTAACGATACGCTGTACGGACTGGGTGCCGGCTTCTGGTCGCGCGATGCTCACGAGCTCTACCGCATTCCCCGGGCCATTAAGGCAGGTCGGGTGTGGGTAAACTGCTACCACGATTACCCGGCCCACGCGCCCTTCGGTGGCTACAAGAAGTCGGGCATCGGTCGCGAGAACCACAAGATGATGCTCGACCACTACCGGCAGACGAAGAATATGCTGATCAATTACAGTAAGGAGAAGTTGGGCTTCTTTTAGGCTCTCACCCCCTGCCCCTGCCCTCACCCCCGGCCCCTCTCCGGGGGAGAGGGGAGGTTTGATGATTCGTTAATCTAGAGATGAATATGTCGCAAGTAGATGTTACGGAGCGAGCGTGTGAAGTGATCGACACCCTGCGCGAGCAGCACGGGCCCCTGATCTTTCACCAGAGCGGGGGCT
>CAZKPE010000696.1:0-1213 GCA_964554545.1 uncultured Lewinella sp. | reverse complement strand
TCCGCCAGTTTCACCGCTGGATGTCGATAATCTTCACGCTGCTTGTGATCGTGGTTTTCATAGTAAGTAGCCGACCCGCGCCGCCGGAATGGGCTTTCTACACTCCGCTCCCAGCGCTTGCACTGATGTTGTTGAGCGGCCTCTACCTCTTTGCCCTGCCATACTTCCGAAAGAGCGGCGCGTGATCACCGACATTGAGGATTACTTCACGAAAGGCTGCGGGCGCTGTGATCGCTTTGCGACTCCGGACTGCTCGACCCGGACATGGGCAAAAGGGCTCGACGCCCTGCGCCGTATCTGCCGGGATACAGGGCTGGAGGAGGCGGTGAAATGGGGCCACCCCTGCTATGTGCATGCGGGCCGGAACATCGCGATCATAGGGGCCCTGCGCGGTGACTTCCGCCTGTCCTTCTTTGATGCTTCCTTGATGACCGACCCCGAAGGCGTCCTTGAACATCAGGGACCGAACACCCGCCACGCAGACATGATCCGCTTCAAGGCCAATCAGGACGTGGCGCGGCTTGAACCGGTCATCCGCGCCTATCTGGCCGAGGCCATGGGTTATGCCGCAGCAGGCATCCGGCCGCCGAACGATCCGCAGGAGCGCGACCTTCCGGAGGAACTGGTGGCGGCCCTCGACGCCGATCCGGAGTTGGCCGAGGCCTTTCACGCTCTCACGCCGGGGCGTAGGAACAGCTATGTCGTCCATCTGAACGGCGCCAAGGCGTCCTCCACCAGAACGGCCCGGATCGCAAAATTCCGCGACAGGATACTCGCGGGAAAGAGTGCGACAGAACGGTGAGTTACCTAAACATCAGGACAACGCCATCAGACGTTGACGGGACGGTGATGCAGAACCGGGAGAGTCTGAGTGACGGGTATCATCGTTGCGGCATCGCGGATCCCAATGGCATTGTCTGGTGGATCTCGAGGCAGGACCGACAGTTGGACGGACCCGCCATAACCATAGCTTACGCCGGAATGAGTGACGCAGCGAGATTGGCCAGGGCCTTTGTGTAGCCCTCGCGATGCCCTGCAACGCCGCCTTCTCCGACAAAGGATGTGATCTGATCGGTCAGCTTGAGGCGCGAGCCGTTTGTGCCGCGCTTCTGAAAATCGAAAGTGATCAATGCGACGGTTAGAACCTCGTCACCATCCCAAAGCTCTTCCGTAAAGGTAATCAGTCGGCCCTCGGTGACCCAGTGGTAAACCA
>CAZKPE010000695.1:0-1213 GCA_964554545.1 uncultured Lewinella sp. | reverse complement strand
TTAGCAATATGGAGACTATTGCTAGGGTATCAAGGGTTTTTCAACAGCCCGTATTCATGATCTGGCAGTCCTGGTTAAAACAAACAGGCACAGGGGGACGTAAGGCATGGTCTGATGACCTATTTTCTGATTTCCTTTCATTCAATGCCTTCTGTCTTATCTTTCTTGGCCTATTAGCGCTCGGTTCGTTTGTCACAACGCTCGATGCATTTGGTTTTAAATATCGTCGTCTTGAGGATTTTGTCTCAGATGTAGAGTGTCGGTTAAGACAGATTGCGAGTGCAATCATTTTGTTTAGTATAGGAATTTCTCTAATAACAGTGTCTTACTCGCTATTTACACTCACGGTAAGTGGAACTATATTGGCGGCTAAGATTATGCTACTCGATGTCGGGCTATTCATTGGCTTCATGTCAGCAGCTTTCGTGGCTCAACGCATCAGTCCATTTGACCGTTGGTGGGCTTCGCTGTTTATATTACTGCTAGCTCTCAGCGTTACTTATTGGTTAACAACAGAGGGCGTCAATTAAACAAAGCAGCTAACCCAGCGCTCAACCGGACGCTGCCGCTTCGCGCCGCGCCGGTTAGCTTGGTTGTTAGCGAATTCAGCTCTAAGGAGAGAAAAAATGCAGATTAACGATTTACCGATAAATAAAACTATTAAGTACATCGATGAAGAACATACATCGGTATTGTTAACCAGAATTGAAGATCAAAAGATGATTGGCCAATATATAAACAAAAGTAACGGTGATGAAGTTGCTAAAATGTATTTCTGGGCCAACGGCGATTCTGCCTTGGTTAGCTTTGATCAAACATACTGGTCTTTCAGCATAAATGGTAATCTAGCGACGAGCATTGATGTATCAGACTTAGTAAATAGAAAACTCAAATCTGCTGATATTAGCGTTAAAGATAGAACAATGAAATTTACCATATGAATCGCTAATAAGAGTGTCAAACATCAGGAGTTGGCTTTGGACAGTTTGGAAAGTGATGGAACAGGAGTGGTCATATGAGGGAATTTTTCAAATAGTGATTGCCTTAATTCCGGAGTTTTTGATAGTGAGTGTTGCATTTGACTATGTAGTCATCGTTCGCAGAGTTTTTGGACGTGAGCGCTAACAAGGCGCTCAATCCGACCGCTCGCTACGCTCACGGCGGGTTAGCTTGGTCGTTAGCAAGAGTAATTCGTCCATCGGAGGACTGGGAT
>CAZKPE010000694.1:0-1213 GCA_964554545.1 uncultured Lewinella sp. | reverse complement strand
GCCAGATGCGCGACTGCGGCGGCCTCGTCCCGGCACAGCGCCCAGGCGGCCGTGGGCGCGCCCACCGCGTCGCAGATCTCCTTGGCGAAGGCCTTGGAGGATTCGAGCCGCGCGGCCGCCGCGCCCGGGCCCAGCACGGCGATCCCGCTGGCGCGCAGAGCGTCGGCCACGCCCGCCGCGAGCGGCGCCTCGGGGCCCACGATCACCAGGTCGACGGATTCCTCGTCGGCGAAGCCCGCCACCGCCGCCCCGTCGAGGATGTCGAGTGCCGCGACCTCGGCGATGCGCGCGATGCCCGCGTTCCCCGGCGCGACCACCAGCCGGTCGCATTTGGGGTTCTGCAGCGCGGCCCAGGCGAGGGCGTGCTCGCGCCCGCCGGCGCCGAGGATCAGGACGTTCATGGGGGCCTCGCTGGGGGCTGCCGCGCGGGGCGGTCTATGCCCCCGCCCGCCGCGGCCGGCAACCGGGCCCGTTGAGGCGCCCGCGCGGGCGGTCTAGCTGTGGGCCATGGACGACCTGCTCGACGACGACCCCGCGGACGGCCCCGAGGGCCCCGGCACCAACGCGCCCGAGATCACGGTGTCCGAGCTCGCGGGCTCGATCCGCCGCACGCTCGAGGGCGCCTTCGGCCGGGTGCGGGTGCGCGCCGAGGTGGGGCGCGTGTTCCGCGCCCGCTCGGGGCACCTGTATTTCGACCTCAAGGACGAGCGCGCCGTGCTCGCCTGCGTCTGCTGGAAGGGGCAGATCGCCCGCCTCTCGGTCGCCCCCGAGGAGGGGATGGAGGTGGTGGCGACTGGCAAGCTCACGACCTTCGGCGGCCAGTCCAAATACCAGCTGACGGTCGAGGAGGTGGCGCCGGCCGGCCAGGGCGCGCTGATGGCCATGCTGGAGAAGCGGCGCCTGGCGCTGGCGGCCGAGGGGCTGTTCGACGCCGCGGCCAAGCGGCCCCTGCCCTACCTGCCCGCGGTGATCGGAGTCGTCACCTCGCCCCAGGGCGCGGTGATCCGCGACATCCTGCACCGCCTGCGCGAGCGGTTCCCCCGCCGCGTGCTGATCTGGCCCGTGGCCGTGCAGGGCCGGGCCTGCGCGCCCGAGGTGGCGCGCGCCATCGCGGGGTTCGACGCGCTGGCGCCGGGCGGGCCCGTCCCCCGGCCCGACATGCTGATCGTGGCGCGCGGCGGCGGCTCGATCGAGGATTTGTGGGGCTTCAACG
>CAZKPE010000693.1:0-1214 GCA_964554545.1 uncultured Lewinella sp. | reverse complement strand
ATTAATGATGAGGCTGCCGGCATCTTCTTCACAGCGGAAGGCAGTCGTCGCTACGGAAAAGGTGGCGGCACCCGTGGCTGCTACTTCGAGGGTCACCTCAGCGGTACAGCCGAGCGCGTTGGTGGCCCGCAGGGTGTACCTGCCGGCTGCCAGACCCTCAAAGCTCAGTCCGCTTTGGGCTTCGCTCACCCCCAGTAATTCGTAGGTGAAGGGGGTGGCCGTATTGTCCGGATCGGGAGTAACGGTGATGCTCCCGTTGTCCTCCCCACAGGTGGCCGGTGCAGTAGTAGCCGCTACGGTGAACGGCTGGGGGTCGTCCACTTCTACCGTCGCCGTGCCGATCACCTCCGTTCCGACGTAGCGGGCCGTGACGGTGTAGCTGCCACCCTGGGTGATGGGGAAGGTGTTTTCGGTTTGGTAGGCGCCGTCGTTCAGGCGGTATTCGAGCGGGCTGCCGTCTCCGTTCGTGACGGTTGCCGTCAGGGTCGTTTCGTCGCCAACGCAGTTCAGTTCACCTGCGCTCAGTTCTACTTCCAGTCCGTTGCAGCCGTCAGCGATGGTGAAGACGACCGAGGGCGTGCAATCACCGATGGTGACCTCCGCGCGGTAAGTGCCGGCGGCCAGTCCGGTGAAGGAGGGTTCCGTGCCGTTCGCAATCTCTCCCGTACCGTCGAAGAGCCGGTATACGCTGCCCTCTCCGGCATCCGTGAGGGTGACCGAGCCCGTAGTGGTACAGACGGCGTTCGTTAGTGACACGACCCGCAGATCGAAGGACTCATCCGCCACGGTGACGACTTTTTCGACCGTACAGCCATTAGCATCGCGCACGATGGCCCGGTAGCTACCGGCGTCGAGCCCGGTGTAGGTCACCGCGCTGCCGAAGGTGGCCCCGCCGTCTATGCTGTAGGCTAAGGACCCGGTACCGCCGGCAACCTCCCCGAAGGTCAGACTTCCGGCGTCTTCCGCGCAGGAGAAGTCCGTTGTGGTGACCTCGAAGGTGATGGCGTCGGGAAGGGAGATGACGAGGGAAGCCGAACCGGTGATGTCCGTTCCGACGTAGCGGGCCGTTACGGTGTAGGTGCCCGCTTCGCCGATATCGAAGGTGTTTTCGGCTTGGTAGTCCCCGTCATTGAGCCGGTACTCCAATGCACTGCCATTCCCGTTGGTCACGGTGGCCGTAAGGGTAGTCGTTTCGCCGGCGCAGGCGATGGGGT
>CAZKPE010000692.1:0-1215 GCA_964554545.1 uncultured Lewinella sp. | reverse complement strand
GCGCGTGATCCGTTTCATCCTGTCCATCTTCGGCGGCCTCTTCAGCATGGTCACGATCGGCATCGTCATGGCCGCGCTGTCGATCGGCGCGGTGTTCTGGATGTACGGCCGCGACCTGCCGAACACAGATCAGCTGGCGAGCTACGCCCCGGCCACGATCAGCCGCATCTACGATCGCGACGGGCGGATCATCGACGAGTTCGCGCGAGAACGGCGGCTGTTCGTGCCGGCGGGGGAGATCCCGGACCTCGTCAAGCAGGCCTTCATCTCGGCCGAGGACAAGAACTTCTACCTGCACCGCGGCTACGACCCGCGCGGCATCGCCGCGGCGGCGTTCGAGGCGGTGGAGAGCCGGGGCGAGACCGTGCGCGGCGCCTCGACCATCACCCAGCAGGTTATGAAGAACTTCCTGCTCTCGTCCGACCGGTCGGCCGAGCGCAAGGTCAAGGAACTGATCCTGGCCGCGCGGGTGGAGGAGGCGCTGTCGAAGGACGACATCCTCGAACTCTACCTCAACGAGATCTACCTCGGGCAGAACTCGTACGGCGTCGCATCGGCGGCGCAGACCTACTTCAACAAGACCCTGTCGGAGCTGACGCTGTCCGAGGCCGCCTACCTCGCGGCCCTGCCCCAGCGTCCGGCCTCGCTGCATCCGGTGCGCGACAAGGAGGCGGCGCTGGCGCGGCGCAACTTCGTTCTGCGCGAGATGTACGAGAACGGCTACATCCCGCGGGAGGCGTTCGACGAAGCCCGCGTGTCGCCGCTCCGGACCGTGCAGAACGACGACATCGAGAGCTTCCGTGCGAGCCTGCCGCCGCGGGGCTACTTCACCGACGAGATCCGCCGTCAGCTCAGCCGTGACTTCGGCGAGGAGGAGTTCTTCGGTGGCGGCCTGACCATCCGCGCCACCGTCGACGCCGAGATGCAGCGAGAGGCGGCGCGGGCGCTGCGCGCGGGGCTCGAGCGCTACGATCGCGGGCGCGGACGCTGGCGCGGCACGGGCGAGACCATTCCGGCCGAGGCGCTCGGCGACTGGCGCGAGGCGCTCGCCCGCGTCGACGTCGCCCGCGACATCGAGGGGTGGCGCGCCGCGGTGGTGCTGGACGTCGCCGCCGACCAGGCGCGGGTCGGCGTCGAGGGGGTCGAGGGCGACCAGGTGATTGCCCGCGCCGACACGAACTGGGTCCGCGAGGCCATGGCCGAGATGCTGAGCGT
>CAZKPE010000691.1:0-1217 GCA_964554545.1 uncultured Lewinella sp. | reverse complement strand
TGGCCTACGAAGACGCTGCCGTCGGGGAAGTGGTAAGTGCCGCGCCCGCTCCGCTTATCGTTCTCATACTCCCCCTCGTACCAGGCGCCGTCCGGCCAGTGAAATTCCCCGATGCCGTGTTTCATATTGTTCTGCCACTCGCCGAGGTAGCGGCTACCGGAACTGAGGAGGGCCACCCCCCGCCCGTTGGCCTTGCCGTTCTTGATGTCGCCGACGTAGTAGACCTCATTGCCCTGCCGACTGTCGAAGGTGAGGTAGTTGCCGCCACTGGTATTCCGCAACCGGCTTTCCAGGTTCCGGATCTGCATCTCGGCTTTCTGGAGGGCGAAGCGGAGGGAGTCGTACTGATTGGGGTTGGAGGCCTCCAGGGGCATCCGGGCCACGGTGACCGGCTGCACGGGAGCCAGGGCAGGTGCTTCCGGGCGCATGCGGCGATCGGCCCGGCGACGAAGTTCTTCAAGCGTGGTCCCGACCTGGGCCAGCCGTCGGGCGTGCTCGATGCGGTCGGCCAGCTCCTCCCCACCATACCTCAGCGTGGTGTCCGCCTCCAGGTCTTCGTAGACGACGACGGCCTCCTCATACGCTCCGATCCGGACCAGCGAATCGCCCCTACCGATCAGCCGGTACCGGCGTAGGCTGTCCGCCCGGGCCTCGGCCAGTTCCCGTTCCGCGGTAAGGGCTTCTTCCATCTTGTGGGTCCGCCCCAAAAAGTAGGCGGCCATCCCGATCAGGATGAACAGGGAGAGGGTAAGCAGGAAACGGCGGGAAGTCAGCATGGGCGCGGGCGCTTATTCGTCGAGGTGAATGTCGGGGAGTTTGTTCTTCACCTTGCGCAGGTCGGGGGTGAAGTAGGCATGCACCCGCCAGGTCCACTTCTGCTTGTAGATGCCCCCGTCGGTGAGCTCCTGCCCGATGCTGTACATCATGCCGGTGGCGAGGGTGAGGCGGGGGTTGACGATGTAGCCCAGGGAGGTGTGCAGCCGCAAGTCTTCCAGTGGGCTATCCACGACCACCTTTCCGCTCTGCATGATGATTTCCGCTTCCGGGGCTACGTAGAAGGTACCGGGATAGAGGTTCTTTGAGTTGAGCGGAATCTTCATCCGCAGCATATAGCGGTAACGGTTGCGGAAGATGTAGTCCGCCTCCTCCGAAAAGCCCTGCGACCAGCGGTGCTCCAGCCGGATGCGGTGGTAAAGCATCAGGCGGGCCAGGGGCTG
>CAZKPE010000690.1:0-1220 GCA_964554545.1 uncultured Lewinella sp. | reverse complement strand
ACCTCCCCTTCCGTATCAAATAGCCGGAGCTGGAGGTCGGTTATCCGGTAGTGGTTTACCCGGGCCAGGGCATCCATCACCCGTTCGGGAATACCTCCATCATCCAAACACGCCATTTTCGTACTTACGAGCCCCCCGAGCTTCAGTACCGACTCCCCCACTTCCTCGATGCGACCCATAAACTGGTTACAACCATCGGTACCGGCTACGCGGTCTGCAGCCAGTTGCAACTCCAGGGTGGGTCGTTCGAGACGATCGGCGGCTTCGGCTCCGCGGAGGGATTGCTCGCCGATGGCTTCCAGCGCCCAGATGTCGTTCAACAGCAAGACTTGATCGGTACGCTGTCCGGTGTTCTCTTCCACCTCGCCCCGGTTGGCCGTCCTTGGGGAACAGCCTATGCAGATCAGGCCGATAAATAGGTAGAGAAGTAGGGTTTTCATAGGTAGCACCGGGGGGGCTTAGTAGTAAGCCCGCAGAGTAGCGCAGAGTTCACGCAGAGTAGCGCGGAGCTGCTGTCACGAAGGCTCTGTGCAACTCTGTGCCCCCCTCTGCGCGGTCCGCGAAGCGGACTCTCTGTGGGCCCCTTCCCCCAAAAAGCAGAAAAGCCGGAACTTCCCTGTAAGGAAATTCCGGCCCTTTCAAGTAGCGCGAGGGTGACTCGAACACCCGACCTCAGGATTATGAATCCTGCGCTCTAACCGGCTGAGCTACCGCGCCAAGCGGGCGCAAAGATAAGGTTTAAATTAAGTTGACCAACTTCTTCAAATACAAAAATTAGCCACCTTACCCGGCATACCTGGCAACTAGCTTATTACGCATTTCCGGATAAGTACACAAGTTCATAACGTATCGACTGCTTTTCATCGCCTTGATGTGTCGTTCGATGCGTATTGCCTGCAATCTGGTACCACATTGCAACTGTAGAACCAATTGCCAGGGTTGTCCTTTACGTGTATAATCCGTAGCAAACTTAGGGGAGTTATGCTGTGCTAACCGATCATTTACAGCCAGTTCCGTACTTCCGACGTAATACCGGTTTAGCTTCTCGCTATACAGAATGTAGACGCTGTAATAGGCAACCAAAACATTGGATTGGATTGGCATTCTACGCGAGGGTGACTCCCCCGATAGCTATCGGGGCCGACCTCAGGATTATGAATCCTCCCCGATTACTATCGGGGTAACCGGCTGAGCTACCGCGCCAAGCGGGCGCAAAGATA
>CAZKPE010000689.1:0-1221 GCA_964554545.1 uncultured Lewinella sp. | reverse complement strand
GATCTGCGAAGGCGCGGCGATTTCGACCAGGATCGCATCGACGCACGGATTGAGGCTGACGAGTGTGGGCAAGCCATCCGGCGCATCGCCACGCGGAGCCTCGCCCGCGCACGCGCCCGTCAGCGCCAGCACGCCGAGCGCGCTCACCATCCTTGCAAGACCCCGCTTTGTCACGCCACGCGCGATAGCACCGCGCCAGTGCGAGGCAAGCGCCGCGCGCGCTAAGGGCATGGGACGTTAACGACGGGGCCGCGCCTGTTCGCTTTCGGGACGCCGCCGACGCGACGCTCGCCCGCGCGCCCCTGCCGCGATACGCGCAATGACGCGCGCCATGACAACTCATCGCCCCCCCTTGCCGCACCAGATGCGCTCCCGGCTCGATTTCAGTCCGCCGCCGCCGATCGAGCTGCGCCCGGCGCGCCGGAATGCAGCACCGCAGCCTGCCGAACCGACCGCGCCCGCACTCGCCCCGCGCAAGGCTATCTCCCTGCGCAAGCGCATAGCGGCGCTGCTCGCGGTGATCGGCGTGCCCGCAATGGCCTCCACCGGCGATTTCGGCGCGCTTCCGGGCGATGCCCCGGCCGAGCATGTCGCCGCCGAGGTCAGTGCGGGCGCGGCGGGCGCGCTCGAATTCGAGCAGCCGGGGATGAGCTTTCCCGGCTCCGCATTCTACTATCTCGCCGATCCGCCGGTTGAGGCGCTGGTCGCCCTGCCCGAGACCGATCCGCTCGCGCGCGGCGCGGCGGGCGGGCGCGAGGTCGGCGCGCTGATCGACGCCGGACCCGCCGCCGCGCCCTTCCTCGCAGCTTCCGGCACGGGGCTGGCGCGGGCGCAGGATTGCCTGGCGCAGGCGGTCTATTACGAGGCGGCGAGCGAGAGCGAGGCGGGCCAGCGCGCGGTCGCGCAGGTCGTGCTCAACCGCGTCACGCATCCCGCCTGGCCATCGAGCGTGTGCGGCGTCGTCTATCAGGGCTCCGAGCGCCCGACCGGGTGCCAGTTCACCTTCACCTGCGACGGCAGCCTTGCGCGGCGCGCGGGCGGCGTAAGCTGGGCGCACGCGCGCCGCATCGCCGCCGCGGCGCTGGCGGGCGAGGTCTATGCCCCGATCGGGCACGCCACGCATTACCACACGCTGTGGGTCTCGCCCTATTGGGCCACCAGCCTCGACCATGTCGGCACGATCGGCGCGCACCGCTTCTACCGCAATCGCGGCGCGGCGGG
>CAZKPE010000688.1:0-1222 GCA_964554545.1 uncultured Lewinella sp. | reverse complement strand
GCCCCACCCTGCTCTGGCTCGTCGGCGCGCTCCTGCTGTTCTGGATGACGCGGGTGTGGCTGCTGGCCGAGCGCGGCCGCGTCGACGACGACCCCATCCTCTTCGCCGCCAAGGACCCGACGAGCTACGGCGTCTTCGTCCTCACGGCGCTCACCCTCGTCGGAGCCACGCTGTGACCCCGCCCGACTACGCCTCGTGGGGACGCATCCCGCGCTCGGCCCCGGCCCGCGCGGAACGACTCCGCCGCGACGCCGACGCCCTCCCCGAGGCTGCGGGAGACTCTCTCCTCGCCTACGGCCTCGGCCGCTCTTACGGCGACGCCTGCCTGAACAACGGCGGCACGCTCCTCGACACCGCTGCCCTCGACCGCATCCTCGCGTTCGATGCCGACACCGGACTCGTGCGTTGCGAGGCGGGCGTCACGCTCGCCGAGCTCCTCGCGTTCGCCGTGCCGCGCGGGTGGTTCCTGCCCGTCACCCCGGGGACGAAGTTCGTCACCGTCGGCGGCGCGATCGCGAACGACGTCCACGGGAAGAACCACCACCGCGACGGCACCTTCGGCCGGTTCGTGCCCCGGCTCGAGCTGTGGCGCTCGTCGGGCGAAAAGCTGGTCTGTTCTTCCACCGAGAATGCTGCGCTCTACCGCGCGACGATCGGCGGGCTCGGGCTGACGGGGCTCGTCCGCTGGGCCGAGGTCCGACTCATTCCCGTAGCGAGCGACCGGATCGACCTGCGGCGCGAGCGCTTCCCCTCGCTCGACGACTTCTTCCGCATCAACGCCGAGGCGAATGCGCGCTCGCGCTACACCGTCGCGTGGATCGACACGACGGCGACGGGCGCGCGCCTCGGCCGCGGGCTCTACATCGAGGGCGACCACGCGCCGGGCACGCTCCCCGAACCCGGCGACGCCTCTGTGCCGAAGCTCCGCATCCCGTTCGACGCGCCGGGCGGGCTGCTCAACCGGTGGACGGTGCGCGCCTTCAACGCGGCGTACTACCGCCAGCAGCTCCGGCCGGTCGTCCGCAAGCGCGTGCCCTACGAGCCGTTCTTCTACCCGCTCGACGTGCTCGGCGACTGGAACCGGCTCTACGGCAGGCGGGGCTTTTTCCAGTACCAGTTCGTCGTCCCCCACACCGACGGGCACGAGGCGATTCGCGCCCTGCTCGGCCGGATCGCGCGCAGCGGCGAGGCCTCGTTCCTCGCCGTGCTCAAGACGTTCGGC
>CAZKPE010000687.1:0-1222 GCA_964554545.1 uncultured Lewinella sp. | reverse complement strand
GCGTAGACCACGTCGGGTTGCTGGGGGCTGATGGCCAGTCCGATCTTACCCAGGTTGGAAGTGGGCAGTCCGGTGGTCAGCTTTTCCCAGGTTTCGCCGCCGTCGCGACTGCGGTGGATGCCCGATCCGGGGCCGCCCCCGAGGTAGGCGGCTACGGTGCGGTGGCGCTGCCAGGTGGCGGCGTACATCACATCGGGATCGCGGGGGTCCATGAGGAGGTCGGTGGCGCCGGTCCACTCGTCGTCGCCGAGGGTGCGCGTCCAGTTTTCGCCGCCATCGGTGGTCTTGTAGATCCCGCGCTGCCCGCCCTTACTCCAGAGCGGGCCCTGGCTGGCGACCCAGACGACATCGGAATCGTCGGGGTGGACGATGATCTTAGAAATATGTTCCGACTCGGGCAGGCCCATATTCTTCCAGTTCTTGCCGCTGTCGGTGCTGCGGTAGACGCCGTCGCCGAAACCGATGTGGCGGCCGCCGACATTTTCGCCCGTGCCGACCCAGACGGTGGCCGGGTTACTGGGGTCGACGGTGATGGCACCGGTGGAGTAGGATTTCTGGTCGTCGAAAATGGGCTCCCAGGTGATGCCGGCGTTGCGGGTCTTCCAGACGCCGCCTGAGGCGACGGCTACGTACCAGACGTTCTCGTCATGGGGGTGGACGGCGATATCGGCGATGCGGCCGGCGACGAAGGCGGGGCCGACGTTGCGGGGGGAGAGGCCGGTAAGGGTGGCGGGGGCTTGCTGAGCGAGGGAGAGAAACCCGAGGCTTAAGAAAGTGGCGAGCAAATAGGCTTTCATCGGAATGTAAATTTGGCGACGAAAGCTACGAAAAGCCGGATAAGACGGCCGATACGGGAGGAAAAATTTATGCCGGCCCTAATCCGGGAGCACATCCGGAGACCACATTTCTATCCTGCATAGTGTGTTTTGCACACGAAATTATTGTTGCACCTGTGCATTCCTAAAATTTATATGGATATTAGAGGGTCTTTTCACTAGTTCGATCAAGCATAATTCAACTTCATGAACCCACGCATTACACAGTTTTTCCTCCTGGCCGCTCTGCTGCTTACCTCTTTGGGCGTCGCGGCGCAGGTGGAAGTTTCCGGGCAGGTGACCGACGACTCCGGTATCGGCCTTCCCGGGGTGAACATCCTCGTCCTCGGCACCAGCACGGGTGCGGTGACGGACTTTGACGGCAACTTCACCATCACGGCCCCCTC
>CAZKPE010000686.1:0-1228 GCA_964554545.1 uncultured Lewinella sp. | reverse complement strand
TGGGCCAGGAGGGCGTAGGCGTCCGCGTCGAGGGGGTCTAGCTCGATGGCCTCCCGCAGGACTACTTCGGCTTCCCGTTGCCGCTTTGCGCCCAGTAGAATCCCCCCTTTGATGTAGTAGAGGTAGGCCGTATCCGGGGCTAGCCCGATGGCCTGATCGATGATGGACTCGGCGGCCGCATGGTCGTCCTGGCGGAGCTTGACTTCGGCGAGGAGGGCGAGACAGTTGACGTCGGTGGGGTCGGTGGATAGGACCTCCCGCAGGCTGCGCTCAGCTTCGGCGTAGCGCTGTTGCTTAATGAGGATGGTGGCTTTGGTGAGGCGGGGGTCCTGGGTCATTACTGATTATTTGCTGATTTCTTCGGCGTTGATTGAATGAACCAAATACCATAGACCGTTGCGTAGGCTAAGAAAAGAGGTCGGGCGTTAGTCTGAAATATGATAGCACACATACTTGCTAGAGCTATGAGAAAAAGAATAAGGACAACCACAGATCTATTTCTGGCTCCTGTAGATCGAAAAGCTGAATGGAGGGGAATATGCAGACTAACGGTAAAAACGAGCCCGGCCAACGCTATAGAGTGTTCGGTCAGGAGATAACTAATACAACAGCCTAAATAGCTCAGGTTGAAAATAGCGTTTGCTCCTGCTCTCCACTTGTCGCGCGACAGCAATAACGTACGGGTTGCCGGTCGTAAAAGCAGTAACAGGTCGCCGACATACAGTAAGAAGTAAAAATTGAGCAGTAGTCCGATATAGGCAAAAACTCCAAAGGTCAACAGGGGCACTGCGGTTCCGGGGGGCATACTGTTAGCTATCCCTGCGAAGCCCATCCCCAGACACACCGCCACCGCAAGCAGGACACCCTTGCCCTCATTGGACTGGTTAATCCAGACTAGTGCCCTCCGATATTGTCGGTACCATCCCCATTTCGCTTTTTCTACCTCCTTCAGTCCTAGGCGAGCTTCCTCTAGGTTGGGATTAGTCCGTAACGCCATCTGAAAGTGCGTGCGGGCATCCGCATATGCTGCCTGATCAAGGCGGGTAAAACCGAAATTTACCTGCGTATAGGCATCGAGGGGGGCAATAGATAAAGCCATTTTAGCCGTCAACATCCCATCGTCCGTCCGATTCAGACGTAATTGGGCTTTGCTTTTGACATTCAGCGCTAACAAGTTCTGTGGCGCAATGGAAAGGGCTTGATCGGCGATCGATACCGCTATTTCATC
>CAZKPE010000685.1:0-1232 GCA_964554545.1 uncultured Lewinella sp. | reverse complement strand
GCGCCTGACGGACGTGCTCGCCCCCCTCCCCCGCTACGCGCCGCGTACCGAGGCGGCCCGCCGTCTGCGAGAACGGAGGGTTCATGAGCACGACGCTCGGGCGGACGCGCGCCGGTAGGAGGGCGTGGAGGTGCTCCGCGTTCTCCTGGAAGAGGTTCTCCTGAACAAGCCGCTCCTGGAGGGACCCCTCCCCTGCCCCGTCTCGACCCACCTCCTCCATCAGCACGCGCACGAGCCCCGCCCGCCGCTCCGAGAGCTCGTTGGCGAACACGCGAGCGCCCGCCGCCAGTGCCCACACCAGAAGCGCCCCCGTCCCGGCCGACGGCTCCAGCACGACGTCGCTCGCACGTAGTCCCGCCGCCCACGCACACACGAAGGCATACGGTGCGGGCGTCGAGAACTGCTGGTAGGCCTGCTGCTCCTGCGAGCGCCGCGTCTGCGTCGGCATGAGACCCCACGCTCGCTCCACCTCGCGGAGGGCGCACAGCGCCGCCTCCGGGGTCTCGCACGTCGTGTAGGCCGTAGCCGGGCCGCTCTGGAGCGGGCCGCCTCGGAGGAGGAAGAGGTGGAAACCGAGTTCGGCCGCGTCGTAGGCGTCTCGAGCCGAGAACGCACCGCTCGCGAGCGTGCCCCCGTGCACCCCCGCTGCCAACCCGAATAGGGTTTCGGCGGCGAGCGGCTCCCCCCTCCCGAGACACCTACGGACGTACCTGGCGAGTTCCCTGGCGCGTGACGCGGCGTGAGCGCTACCGACCTCATCATTCGGAGCACCTTCTCGCAGACTGTCTCGCAGATCGCTTTGGCTCTTCGCCGACGCCGCCCTACCGGGGCTGGTGAACAGGTCGAGTTGGGGCTGGACGGTGAACGAGGGGATGATTAGTGAGGAAGCCATGACTGCGCCGGAGGTTTGGGGGATTGGTCCGCGCGAGCCACACTGCTCCGGGTGCTTGGACCCCGAGGGTCGCCTGCGCGATGCCCGCCGCTTCGACGGGCTCGCCCCGTCAGCCCGTCGAGGCGGCGGGGGCCAGCACCCCCTAGTCATCTGACGTTATGTTTCAGCTTATGATCTTATACGCTTGCTAATGTTTAAGTGTATACACTTACACCACCCTGCTCATTCTGCTCACGTTGCCTTAGTCGGGCTTCAGCACCTACTTTTCACCCGCCCCGTTGCATGTAGGAGACGGCTTGATTAGCTTAAACACTTAAACGCTCACACGAGTAAACACCCC
>CAZKPE010000684.1:0-1232 GCA_964554545.1 uncultured Lewinella sp. | reverse complement strand
GCCATGTCGGATGCCGCTTCGCTGTTGGCGTGGAGGCCAATCCGCACGTCGTTGGCGAAGGGTCAGCCGATGGCACCGACGACCCGCTGCATCGTTGCCGTGGCGTGACCTGCGTAGCCCGACCGGATCGTCACAAGGCCGATCGCGGACGCCGTGAGCACAGCTGCGCATCGTCGATCGTCAGCTTGGGGACGGGCCCGCGGAGGCGGTTCTCGCACGCGCCGGATGCGTTCGCGGGAATGAAGGCGC
Source organism: uncultured Lewinella sp. (assembly GCA_964554545.1). Classification (GTDB taxonomy): domain Bacteria; phylum Bacteroidota; class Bacteroidia; order Chitinophagales; family Saprospiraceae; genus Neolewinella. The sequence goes on along the minus strand of CAZKPE010000684.1, from coordinate 983 downwards.
GGTCGTCGCGCGGCAGGTCTCCCGCCGCGAGCCCCCCCCCGAGACGGCCTCGGGGGAGAACCATAGGAGCTTGGGGCGATCGGCGCGCGGAACCGCGTCGATCGCCCCAGGGAACCAGAGCGGCTCCGGTCAGGCGGCGAGGGCGAGCTTGTAGACGTGGATCTCGAAGGTCGGGTGCTGGTCGCCGCCGATCACCTGCTCGGTGTAGTGGCGGAAGGTCGAGCGCCAGTAGGGCTGCACGATCACCCCCTCCTCGCGCAGCAGCTCCTGGATCCGGCGCATGGTCTCGCGGCGCTCGTTGGCGTCAGCGACCGAGAGGGCCTCGGCCAGCAGGCTGTCGAATTCCTCGTTGGAAAAGCCCGTCTCGTTCCAGGCCTCGCCGGAACGGTAGGCGAGCGCCAGCACCTGGACGCCGAGCGGGCGCTGCGCCCAGTCGGTGGTGGAGTACGGGTAGCCCACCCAATCGTTCCAGAACGTCGCCCCGGGCAGGATCGTGCGCCGGACCGGGATGCCGGCATCGCGCAGCTGCGCGGCGACGCTGTCGGCGGTCGCCCGGCGCCAGTCGTCCTCGATCGAGATCAGCTCGTGCTCGAAGTCCGCCACTCCCGCCTCCTCCATCAGGGCGCGGGCGGCCTCGGGGTCGAACTCGGGCGGCGGCAGCTCGGCATATTCGGGGTGGATCGGACAGACGTGGTGGTTGCCGGCCGGGATGCCGCGACCCGAGTAGCCGAGCTCGAGGCAGATCTCGTTGTCGACGGCGAGGGCGAGGGCGCGGCGGACGCGCGGATCGCCGTAGGGCTCGGAGTTCTGGTTGGGGCGGATGACGACGGTGTTGGCGGTCACCGCCTCGGACCGGGTCCAGCCGATCGAGTCGAACACCTCGATGAACTCGCCCAGGCTCTCGTAGATCATGTCGATGTCGCCGGCGTCGGCGGCGGCGAGGATCGCGGCCTGGTCGGTGCCGTAGTCGATGTACTCGATCC
>CAZKPE010000683.1:0-1235 GCA_964554545.1 uncultured Lewinella sp. | reverse complement strand
ACCTTGATCTCCAGCTCCTCGCAGTGGTTGAGGTACTCGGCTGTCACGCCGAAGCGGCCCGAGGCCACCTGCTTGATCTTGGCCGAGGGGTTGTCGCCGTTGGGCTCGGGCACGAAATGCGCCGGATCCTCGCCGCCCTCGCCCGAATCCGACTTCGCGCCGATCCGGTTCATCGCCACGTTCAGCGTCTTGTGCGCCTCGGGGCTGAGCGCGCCGAGGCTCATCCCCGGCGTCACGAAGCGCTTGCGGATCGAGGTGATCGACTCCACCTCCTCGATCGGCAGCGGCTGGCCCATCGCCTTGATGTCGAGAAGGTCGCGCAGGTGGATCGGTGGCATCGCCCGCATCGCCGAGACGTACTGCTTCCAGAGCTCGTAGGAGGCGCTGTTGCAGGCCATCTGCAGCATGTGCATGACCTGCGCCCCCCAGGCGTGGGTCTCTCCCGACCGCCGCGCCTTGTAGAAGCCGCCGATGGGCAGGATCATGGCGGCGTTGCCACCGCCCCCGGCCCAGCCCTTCGCGTGCACCGCCTCCACCTGCTTCTGCAGCCCGCCGAGGCCGATGCCCGAGATGCGGCTCGCCATCCCGGGGAAGTACTCCGCCACCATGGCGCGGCTGAGACCCACCGCCTCGAAATTCAGCCCGCCCCGGTAGGATGAGATGACGCTGATCCCCATCTTCGACATGATCTTCAGAAGGCCCGCGTCGATGGCGTCGCGGTAGCGGCGCATGGCGTCGAGGAGCGTCCCCTCGATCAGCCCCCGCCGCACCCGGTCGGCGATCGAGTCCTGCGCGAGGTAGGGGTTCACCACCGTCGCGCCGCAGCCGATCAGCACCGCGAAGTAGTGCGGGTCGATGCACTCGGCCGAGCGGATGTTGAGCGAGCAGAAGGTCCTGAGCCCCTTGCGCGTCAGCCAGGAATGCACCGCGCTCGTGGCGAGGATCATCGGGATCCCCACCCGCTCCGACCCCTGTCCGTGGTCCGACAGGACCAGGTGCCCGGCGCCCGAGCGCACCGCATCCTCCGCCTCCGAGCGGATCCGGGCAAGCTCGTCGCCGAGCCGCGCGCCGGGGACGAAGGTGCAGTCGATCCGCGCCAGGCCGGCGCCGAACCGTTCCTCCAGCCACTCGAACTCGGCGTTGGCGATGAACGGGCTCTCGAGGACGAAGATCTCGGTCTGGCTCGAGTCCTCGTCGAGCACGTTCTTCAGGTTGCCGAACCGCGTTTTCAGGCT
>CAZKPE010000682.1:0-1235 GCA_964554545.1 uncultured Lewinella sp. | reverse complement strand
TCCCGCACCCGCTCGGTGACCGCGGCGGAGTTAGCGCCCCGCAGCATCATGACCCGGCCGCCGACGGCCTCCTCCCCGTTGCGGATCAACGCGCCGTAGCGGGGGGCCGCGCCGTAGCCTACCTCGGCCACGTCTTCGATCAGGATGGGCACCCCGGCCCGCACGTCGACGACCAGCTTGCGGATATCCTCCAGGTCTTCCAGGATGCCGTCGGTACGGATGTAGTACACCAGGGGGTTCTTCTCGATATAGGCGCCGCCGGTGTTCTGGTTGTTCTCCTGCAGCACCGTGAAGAGGTCGCTGATGGTCAGGCCGACGGACTTCAGCCGGGCGGGGTCGGCGGCCACCTCGTACCGCTTCAGGTAGCCCCCCATAGTATTGATCTCCACCACCCCCTCGATACCGGAAAGCTGGCGGCTGACGATCCAGTCCTGGATGGAGCGCAGTTCCATGGGCCCGTATTCCTCTTCGTAGCCTTCCTCGGCCACCACTACGTACTGGTATATTTCTCCTAGTCCGGTGGAAATAGGCGCCATCTCGGGGGTACCGAGCTCAGCGGGAATGGCGTCTTCGGCTTCGCGCAAGTGTTCGCCCACGAGCTGGCGGGCCAGGTAGATGTCCGTGTCCTCCTCGAAGACCACGGTCACCACCGATAGCCCGAAGAAGGAAACGGAGCGAATTTCGACGACGTCCTGCAGGTTCTGCAGCGCTAGTTCGATGGGCGTAGTGATGAAGCGCTCTACCTCCTGGGTGGCTAGAGTCGGCGAGGTGGTGATGACCTGCACCTGGTTGTTGGTGATGTCGGGAACGGCATCGATGGGGAGCTGGCGCAGGGAGTAAACGCCCCAGACAGCGAGGGCCAGGACGAATAGCCCTATGACCGGCTTATTCCGCACGGAATAAGCGATAATCTGATCGAACATGAAGGGATGGAGTTAAACCGAATGGATGGGGACGGGGCAGACCTATCCCAGTAAGGCGGTTTAACTAAGCTCGGGGTGGCTGCCAACTACCGGCCACGTAGGCCGAGGGAGACCATCCGGGGGCGAACCGCGGTTCGGTGACCCCACGGGGCGGAGTGGGCACCTCAGCCGACGGCCAGCCAGCCAGTCGGGGCGGCACGTCGGTCGTCACGCTACAGCAGGCACAGGAACAGAGGGGGGTACAGTGATCGCCGTGGTCATCGTGCTCGGTCGGAGCATCATAATCCCGCCCTTCCGTAACATTATCGGGAC
>CAZKPE010000681.1:0-1235 GCA_964554545.1 uncultured Lewinella sp. | reverse complement strand
CGGAGGGCGGCCTTGCGGGCTTCCGGCTGGTCTTCGTCGAGACGCCGTCGAACCCGGGGCTCGACGTCTGCGACCTCGCCGCGGTGGCGGCGGCGGCGCATGGCGCGGGGGCGCTTGTCGTTGCGGACAACACGACGATGACGCCGTTCGGGCAGCGGCCCCTCGACCTTGGCGCCGACGTCGTCGTCGCCGCCGACACCAAGGCGCCGAACGGCCATTCCGACGTCCTCCTCGGCCACGTGGCGACCCGCGACGCCGCGCTGATGACGGCGCTGCGCGAGTGGCGAAAGCTCTCGGGCGCGATTCCCGGCCCCTTCGAGGCGTGGCTGGCGCATCGCGGGCTCGAGACCTTCGCGCTGCGCCACGAGCGCATGTGCGAGACCGCGGCGGCGCTGGCGCCCCGCCTCGCCGCGCACCCGGCGGTGCGGGCGATCCGCTTTCCGGGGCTGCCGGATGACCCCGCGCACGCGCTGGCCTCGCGCCAGATGCGGCGGATGGGCTTTTTGATCGGCCTGACGCTGGGGTCGGAGGCGGCGGCGGAACGCTTCATCGCCGCCTGCCCGCTTCTGCGCCCGGCGACGTCCTTCGGAGGCGTTCACAGCTCGGCCGAGCGCCGCGCGCGCTGGGGCGACGCGGTGCCGCCAGGCTTCGTCCGCCTCTCCGTCGGTTGCGAGCCGCCCGGGCCGCTCGCCGACGCGCTTCTCGCTGCGCTCGACGATGCCGGCGGCGCCTGAACGGATGTCACAGGGTGGCGAGCAACGCCTCCCCGCCCGTCACGTCACAGACGCCGCGGGCGGTCTCGACGTGGAGCGTCCCCACCACGCCGTCCTCGACCACCATCGCGTAGCGCTGCGACCGGCCGATCAGGCCGGCGGGCGCGGCGGTGAAGTCCATGCCGATGGCGCGCGTGTAGGCCCCGTCGGGGTCGGCGAGGAGGGTGATGCCGGCCTCAGTAGCGCCGGTTGCGGCACCCCACTCGCGCAGGACGAAGGGGTCGTTGACGGCGACGCAGATGACCTCGTCGATGCCCTTGTCGCCGAACGCGTCCCGGCTCCGCACGAAGCTCGGCATGTGCGCCGAGTGGCAGGTCGGGGTGAACGCGCCCGGCACGGCGAAGATCACCACGCGGCGCCCGGCGAGACGCGGCATGAGCGGCACGGGTTCCGGCCCGTCGTCGCCAATCCGCATCAGCGTCGCCTCGGGGAGGCGGTCTCCTTCCCTGATCGTCATCGCGC
>CAZKPE010000680.1:0-1236 GCA_964554545.1 uncultured Lewinella sp. | reverse complement strand
TTCATCATCGGCATCGCCGGGATCACGCTCAGCTTCCCGCTCGGCATCCTGCTCGCCCTCGGGCGTCAGTCGCATCTGTTTCTCATCAACAAGATCAGCGTCGTGTTCATCGAGGTGATCCGCGGCGTGCCGCTGATCGTCTGGCTCTTCACCGCGTCGCTGCTGCTGAATTACTTCCTGCCGCCCGGCACGAACTTCGACCTGATGCTGCGCGTCATCATCATGGTGACGCTCTTCGCCGCCGCCTACATGGCCGAGGTCATCCGCGGCGGCCTCGCCGCCCTCCCGCGCGGCCAGTACGAGGCGGGCGAGGCGGTGGGCCTCGACTACTGGAAATCGATGCGGCTCATCATCCTGCCGCAGGCGCTGAAAATCTCGATCCCGGGCATCGTCAACACCTTCATCGGGCTCTTCAAGGACACTACGCTCGTCGTCTTCATCGGGCTTCTCGACCCGATCGGCCTGTCGAACGCGATCCGCGCGTCGACCGACTGGCAGGGCATCTACTGGGAGCTCTTCGTCTTCATCGGCCTCCTGTTCTGGATCTGCTGCTTCGGCATGTCCCGCTACTCGCAGCATCTCGAGCGACGGCTCGAGACCGGCAACCACTAGGGAACCCGCCCCATGAGCCACGCCCCCGATCTCGATCCCGTCGACCGCGTCGACCGCGCCGCGCTCAAGGTCAGCGACGAGGTCGCCATCGAGATGGCGGGCATGAACAAGTGGTTCGGCACGTTCCACGTCCTCCGCGACATCGACCTGACCGTGTACCGCGGCGAGCGGATCGTCATCTGCGGCCCCTCGGGGTCGGGAAAGTCGACGCTGATCCGCTGCATCAACCGGCTCGAAGAGCATCAGAGCGGGCGCATCGTCGTCGACGGGACCGAGCTCAGCTCGGATCTCAAGAACGTCGACAAGGTGCGCTCCGAGGTCGGCATGGTGTTCCAGCACTTCAACCTGTTCCCGCACCTGACGATCCGCGAGAACTGCACGCTGGCGCCGATCTGGGTCCGCAAGGTGCCCCGCCGCGAGGCCGACGAGACGGCCATGCACTACCTGACCAAGGTGAAGATCCCCGAGCAGGCCGACAAGTATCCCGGCCAGCTCTCGGGCGGGCAGCAGCAGCGCGTGGCGATCGCGCGGGCGCTGTGCATGCGGCCACGGATCATGCTCTTCGACGAGCCGACCTCGGCGCTCGATCCCGAGATGATCAAGGAAGTGCTCGACACCATGATC
>CAZKPE010000679.1:0-1238 GCA_964554545.1 uncultured Lewinella sp. | reverse complement strand
AGTGGCTGCTGGCGGCTACCCTTCTGAGCACATTCGCCGTGTTGATTCGGCAATTTGCGATCCTCCTTCCGCTGGCTTTCGGCTTCGTGCTGCTGTTTCGCCCGACGGGGTGGTTGCGGCGCGGGGCCGGATTTATTCCTTTTGTGGTCAGTATTTGCTGTCTGTTGGGATACCAGTACTGGCTGGCGAACGCCTTCCCCGAGTTGAATAAGGTAGGTGGCGTAGGGGAATTACTGAACAATGCAATGGGGAAATCCTGGTACTGGTGGTCGCGCAGTTTGGTGGCCCTGCTGCTCTATCCGGGTCTCTTTTTACTTCCCATCGCCATACCCCTCGCGGCGGGGCTCGGTCGGCGTCTGTTTCGGCGGCCCGTCATTACGCTGCTGATCCTGCTGCCGTTAGCGGGCTTCCTGATCGGCTATCACCATCATTTTCCGGCGGGCAATGTCCTGTACAACCTTGGCATTGGCCCCCGCCTGCTGAAGGGAACTTATCATTATCCGGATGTACTGTACCCTACCATCGATGCGGGAACGTGGCAACGGCTGAACTATCTGGCGATTACCGGCACCTGCCTCCTGGCCCTTATCCTTCTCAATGGACGCCCGTTCTCGGGTAAAATTCAATCGTCTGGCCTACGTTGGGATAGTAGAACAGCGGCTCGTATTGCTATCGCGCTATACGGATTGGGCTATTATGTGCTCGTGAGTGCCGTCAATAGCCTCTACGACCGGTATGCGTTGCCGCTTCTGCCGGTGCTGGCGGTACTCATCGTGGGAAGTTACCGGAGGGCACCCGTTTGGGCGGCCGTCCTGGGGGGAGCGGTCGGGGTCATGCTGACGGTATATGCCGTAGGGGGCACCCACGACTACCTCGCCTGGAACCGGGCGCGCTACCAAGCATATCAGGAGCTGAATGAGGACCAGGGCGTACCGATCACCTCCATCGATGCGGGTTTCGAGCTGAATGCGTGGAATTACGATGGCGTCGCTCCGACGGGAGGAAACGGACGGAGCTGGTGGTTCGTAACGGACGACGAATTCATCATTGCCTTCGTGAAACCGCGGGGCTACGAGGCGGTGGCCGCTTATCCCTTCCGCCCCCTACTGCCCGGCCCGTTCGATACCATCTACACCTACCGTAGGCAACGGCCGAAGGAGTAGAGAAAGACTTACCTGGATGGCTTCAGGCTTGGCGCCATCCCGCGACCCCAACCTATATTTCGCTATGCAAGACCT
>CAZKPE010000678.1:0-1238 GCA_964554545.1 uncultured Lewinella sp. | reverse complement strand
CTGGAAGACCCCGATGATGCCTACGTACAAAACCCCGTCTACCCCTCCATGCTCACCTACGCCTGGACCAGCTGGACGGCCGACATCAGCAGTGCCCCGCCTACCTACTACATGACCCTACCGCAGCGTGACGAGACCGCACGGGCCTACTTCGCCGCCTTCGAGGATATTCTCCTTCACCATAAAGAGCGCTACTTCTCCGATCTGCCCTTCCCCTACCTACGGCAGAGCGACAAGCGGTGGCGGGTCATCGGCCCCTTCGATGGCGACGCGGGGGACGAGATACTGCGTGAAACCCGGGAAAGCTATACGATCGGCGACACCACCTACCGCTGGAAGTCAGCCACCGGCAACACCCTGGTGGTGAACGATCGCTTCCGGTTGGGTGGCTACTTCCCCGAAGCTAAGGCCGGACAAACCGTATACGCCCTCACCTACATCCACTCCGACGAAGAGCGCCGGGTCGACACCTGGATCGGCTTCGAAACGCCCATGCGTGCCAACCGTACCTACACCGGTATCCCCGAGAACGGGCAGTGGGACGCCAACGGAGGCCAGATCTACCTCAACGGCGAGCCCCTGCCCGGCCCCCAGTGGGAAAACCCCGGCTGGAAACCGAAAGTACAGTCCGGCTGGGCCACCCCCGAAGACCGCGAGCGCCCCTGGACCGACGAGGAACTTTACTGGACCCGGCCGCCCGTCTCCCTGCCCCTGAAGAAGGGTTGGAATAAGGTCGTGGTCAGCATCCCCGCCTCCTCCAACTACCAGAACTGGATGTTCACCTTCGCTCCGCTGGATACGGAAGGCCTCCGCTTTGCCGCCCGCCCCCAGGAGCATTCCACCTACTACGAGCAGCGCAAAACCCACTTCGAGACCCTGCCCAACACCGAGGGGGAGATCATCCTGCTCGGCAACAGTATGACCGACGGGGCCGAGTGGGCCGAGCTGTTCGGCAACCCCCGGGTGAAGAACCGCGGCATCAGCGGCGACGTCACCACCGGCGTCCTGGACCGGCTGGACGAAATTACTGAATCGAAGCCCGACCGGGTCTTCCTTCTCATCGGCACCAACGATCTGGCGCGCGATGTCCCGGCAGAACAGGTTGTGGAAAATATCGGTCACATCGTAGCCCGGATCAACGCCGACAGCCCCACCACGGAAGTCTACGTACAGAGCATCTTCCCCGTCAACGATCACTACGGGCTATTCGGCGGCCACACCAGCAAGGGGGATGTGAT
>CAZKPE010000677.1:0-1243 GCA_964554545.1 uncultured Lewinella sp. | reverse complement strand
GAACGAGCCGCCCCTCGGCGTCGGTGTTGATGACCTCGACCGTGTCGCCCTTCATCGAACGGACGACGTCGCCCGGGCGCTGCGCGCGGCCGTCGGGCATGTTCTCGACGAGCCCGACGAGACCGACGACGTTGGCGCGGGCCTTCCTGAGCGCCAGAGCCGCCATGACGCCCGCGACGGTGCCGGCGCCGCCCATGTCCATGGTCATGTCCTCCATCCCCTGCGCCGGCTTGATCGAGATGCCGCCGGTGTCGAAGACGACGCCCTTGCCGACCAGCGCCAGCGGCGGCGCCTCGCCGCCGCCCGACCAGCGCATGACGACGACCTTCGACGGGCTCTCGCTGCCGCGGCCGACGGCGAGGAGCGTGCGCATCCCCAGCTCCTCGAGCGCCGGCTCGTCCAGCGTCTCGACCTCGAGCCCGATCTCGCGGAGCGCCTCGAGCCTGCGGGCGAACTCGCTCGTCGTCAGCACGTTCGCGGGCTCGTTGATGAGGTCGCGGGTCAGGAAGATGCCGCGCGCCAGCGCCTCGTGGTCGGCCGCGGCGTCGCGCACCTCGTCGGGCTTCGCCACCATCACCGTGATCTCGGTCGTGTCGCCGCCCGCCTCGTCCTCGTCGCCGGTCTTGTGGTCGTCGAAGACATAGGCGCGAAGCTGCGCGCCCAGCGCGATGTCGGTCGCCCGCTTTAGGTTTCCCGCGAGAACCAGCGCCGCCTTGCCGAGCGCCGCCTTGCCCACCGCGCCGCCCGCCTTGAGCGCCGCGTCGGCCCCGCCCTTCGGGTCGAGGCGCAGGGCCAGCAGCGTCTCGGCCTTCATGCCCGACGGCCATGCCATCGACGCCGAGCCCCCCGGCTTGACCTTGCCCCACGCCTTGCCGCCGAGCATGCGCTCGAGCGCGCCGCGGGTCAGCCGATTGACGCGCCGCCCCGCCGGATCGAGCTTGCCGTCCTCGCCCACGACGACGGCGACGACCCCCTCGGCGTCGGCGATGGCGTCGAGGTCGGTCTCGGTATAGGACACCTGCGCGGGCTCGGTCATCGATGGGCTCCCTGTCGTCGGTTTGCACCCGTCTATTGCGATGTCAGCGGCGTGACGACAACTCGGTTTCGACGGCCCGGGCGATGGGCTAGGTTCAGCCCATCCGGTGCGGCGCGCGGGGAGCGATTTGTCGAGGTTCGATCGGTACGTGCTCGGTCAGCTGATGGTCGTGTTCGGCTTCTTCTCGCTGATCATGATCCTCGTCTA
>CAZKPE010000676.1:0-1246 GCA_964554545.1 uncultured Lewinella sp. | reverse complement strand
CAACCCAACAACCCAACAACCCAACAACCCAACAACCCAACAACCCAACAACCCAACAACCCATGTCCCGAGGCTTCGTCAAAGAATCCGATCAGGAAGAGCTCCCGATCATCCCGCCCCGTTCACCGCTGCCCCCGGGGGAAACGAACTACGTGACCCCCGCCGGACTGGCCGCCCTGGAAGCCGAACGCGATGCGCTGGAGGAGGCCAAGGCCGCCCTGCCGACGGATAATGAAGATGAACGCCGCCGTTCCGCCCACCTGATCGACGGCAAGCTACTCTTGCTCAATCAGCGCATCGCCTCGGCCCGGGTCCTCGACCCCGCCGAACAACCCCGGGAGGAGGTCCGCTTCGGGGCTACCGTCACCCTGCGCCAACTCCCCGGCAAGCGGGAGCAGCAGTTTCAGATCGTCGGCGTCGACGAGGCGAACGTGAAGCAGCAGAAGATCAGCTTCACCGCGCCGATCGCCCGGGCGGTGACGGGGCTGTACGTGGGGGAGGTGGCGGATTTTCGGCTGGGGGATGAGCTGCGCAAACTGGAAGTACTGAGCATAAGCTATTAGACCATTCCTTCCTTCGCCCGGTGCTCCTCCACGTAGGCCGGCCGGTAATCTTCGGCGGTGATGTCGGCCGGAAAATCCTCCATCTTGTCGTACCAGTTGACCTTCAGGATGAGGGTCGTCACGGCCACTACCCCGAGGGCCAGGAAGAACCACGGCCAGTTCCGCACCACCATGAAGATGGGCGAGGCCGTGATGGCCGTCTGCCAGATGATGCCCACCGCTACGTTGAAGAGGTCGCGGCCCGCCGAACGGTTCTCGACCAGGGCGGGGCGCTCAGCGCGGCAAGCCTCCACCACCGGCCCCCAGAAGCCCCAGGGGCGGGTGCGGAAGTAAAAGCGCTTGAGGACCGGCAGGGGGTCGGGGTCGGTAGCCAGGCTGCCCGCGATACAGCCCAGTAAGCTCAGGGTCAGGTTAATGGGGAAGGCTTCCAGGGCGTTCAGCTCCAGCCCCAGGGCGGGCAGCAGGGTGGGTAGGATCAGCGCCGCCAGGATGCCCGCCACCATTCCCCAGAAGTAGCCGTAGGCATTGAAGCGCCACCAGTACCACTTCAGCAGGTTGGCCGCGGTGTAGCCGCCGTAAAGTCCGCTCACCAGCCACTGGATGATGCTGTCCAGACTATCCAGGAAGAGCCCGAAGACACAGCCCACCACTACGACCCCGGCGCTGGCCAGGTAGCTCATGTT
>CAZKPE010000675.1:0-1250 GCA_964554545.1 uncultured Lewinella sp. | reverse complement strand
ACCTATCCCATCGCCAATCAGGTGCTGGATGCCCTCGAACCCCAGAACTTCGCCATCACCTGGGAGGAGCAGGGACAGGCCGGCGGACCGGTGAGCTATGATCTGGAAATTACCCCCTACGGTACCATCCCCGGGGCGGAAGGCAATCCCCCCGGTGGTGGTCTGCCCGTCAGTAACGGCGGATTCGGAACGGTCCAGCAGAGTTTTTCCCCCTTTCAGCCCGCTACCCAGCAGAGTGCTTTTGGCAGTAACAACCTACTACCCCTCAATGCCGTGACCAGCAACGTGGCCCCCCTCATCTTCCGTACGGATCTGATGAGCCCGGCCTACCAGATTCAGCCCGGCGACCCCCAGTTGCAGCGGGGGCGGCAGTACATCGTCCGGGTACGGGCCACGGATCCCCTCGGCAATCGCAGCTACCGGAATGGGGGCTGGAGCCAGCCGGTGGTGTTTACCTACGGTTCGCCCTGCCCCACGCCCCTGAACGTGACGGCCCTGCCCATCAGCGACCAACAGGTGCAACTGAGCTGGACACCGGTCGGGGCCGCCCCGGGCTATACCCTTCGCTTCCGCAATCAGGGGCTGGCCTTATTCGGTACGGCCAACTGGTACGAGCTGACCACCACGAACACCAGCCTGATCGTCGACCGGCTCAGTCAGGCCAACACCTATCAGTACGAGCTATTCGCTAATTGTGGCGGGGGCGGGGGAAGTCCGGCCCGCGGCACGTTCAGCACACCAGGGTATGTGCAGATCTCAGCTCCTCTTCCCCCTTCGGGAGGGAGTAATGCTACTTCGCCACCCCCGAGTCCGACCACCACCCCCCAGGTTGCCGGGGCCGCCGACCAGGGAGATATTTTTGACAAACCCGAAGCCGCCTGCGACCCCAACGCCCAGCTGACCGGAATGGCCTCCGGTGCCGTTGCGGACACGGCTACCGTACGGGCGGGCACGAATTTCGAAATGCAGGGTATTCCCGTGCGGGTGGTTACGGCTACCGGTAGCGCCAGTAGTGGCTTTGCGGGAACCGGCACGCTGCTTATTCCCTGGCTCGAACAGGGGGCGCTGGCCGTGTCCTTCAGCGGTATTCGCCTCAATGCCCAGCGGCAGGCCGTGGCCGGCTCCGTCAATCCCGAACGGGGAGATACGCCCCGGCCGGACCTGACCCAGTTCACGGCCAGTTTCGGTCCGACCGAGGACTGTGTAAACTATACCGAGGTCGTGCTCGACGAGCGGGGCTTCGATGCCGC
>CAZKPE010000674.1:0-1251 GCA_964554545.1 uncultured Lewinella sp. | reverse complement strand
AACGCCTCGACCGCAATCCGTGCAAATCCGTGCCCTAATCCGTGACCAATCCGTGGTGAAGAGAAACGAGCGTAGCGAGCAAATGCTAAAACAATCCGCGTTCAATCCGCGCCTCCCATCCGCGAAAATCTGCGGTGCACCCCTTCTCGAACCGGAGGTTCTCGAACAGCTCGGGCCGGAGGCCCTCGACCTTTGTATCTTCCCGGCCCACAATGATATCCCCCTTGCTCCGACTCACGCTACTCCTCTTCACCGTCCTTCTTTGCACCTGCGTCCGCGCCCAGACGACGAACAGCGAGGAAGACCGCCCCCTGACCTACTACCTCCCCGACCTGGACTACGACCCCGCCATCCCCACCCCCGAGAAATTCCTGGGTTGGCAGATCGGCGACTGGCACATCAGCCACGACCTGCAGCAGGCCTACATGCGCGCCCTGGCCGCCAGCAGCGACCGCATCCAACTGGAGGTGATCGGACGCACCTACGAAGACCGTCCCCTCCTCAACCTGATCGTCACCACCCCGGCCAACCACGCCCGACTCGACGAAATTCAGCAGCGGCACCTGGACTGGAACCAACCCGACGGCGGACTAAGCGAAATCGACGTGGCCAGCGTAGCCGGCATCATGTACCAGGGCTTCAGCATCCATGGCAACGAGCCGAGTGGCGGAAATGCCGCCCCCCTGGTAGCCTACTACTACGCCGCGGCGCCGGAAAGCGAGGTCTTCCCGATCCTGGAAAACAACATCGTGCTGCTGGACCCCTGCTACAACCCCGATGGCTTTAACCGCTTCGCCAGCTGGGCCAACAGCCACAAGAATAAGGCGATGACGCCCGACGGGCAGGACCGGGAGTACAACGAGACCTACCCCCGCGGCCGGACCAACCACTACTGGTTCGACCTCAACCGCGACTGGCTGCCCGTGCAGCACCCCGAAAGTCGGGCCCGCATCGCCCAATTTCACGAATGGGAGCCCAACATTCTGACCGACCACCACGAGATGGGCACCGACGCCACCTTCTTCTTCATGCCCGGAGAGCCGACCCGCGTACACCCCATGACACCGGCCGTGAACCAGGAGCTGACCTACGAGATGGGCAAATACCACGCCCGGGCGCTGGATAGCATCGGTTCGCTGTACTACTCGGGGGAGGGGTACGACGACTTTTACTACGGCAAGGGCTCTACCTACCCGGACATCAACGGAACGGTGGGCGTACTCTTCGAACAGGCCAGTAGCCGGGGCCACC
>CAZKPE010000673.1:0-1252 GCA_964554545.1 uncultured Lewinella sp. | reverse complement strand
TCATGGCCATGCGGCCGAAGGTTTCGCGGATGTGCTTGGCCGCGCCAAGGGGGTCTGGGTTACCGTTAGGGCCTTCGGGATTGACGTAAATGAGCCCCATGTGGGAGGCGGCCAGGGGTTGCTCCAGGCTGTCGTCGCCGTTGGCGTAGCGGACGTCGTTGCCGAGCCACTCGGTCTCGCCGCCCCAGTAGACGTCGTCTTCCGGTTCCCAGATGTCTTCGCGGCCACCGGCGAAGCCGAAGGTCTGGAAGCCCATCGTTTCCAGGGCGACATTGCCGGTCAGGACCAGCAGGTCGGCCCAGCTGATCTTGCGTCCGTACTTCTGCTTGATGGGCCAGAGCAGCAGACGGGCCTTATCGAGGTTGGCGTTGTCGGGCCAGCTGTTGAGGGGGGCGAAGCGTTGGGAGCCGGTGCCCGCGCCACCGCGACCGTCGGCGATCCGGTAGGTACCGGCGGCGTGCCAGGCCATACGGATGAAGAAGGGGCCGTAGTGGCCGTAGTCGGCGGGCCACCAGTCCTGGCTGTCGGTCATCAGTTCGGCCAGGTCGGCTTTGAGGGCCTTCAGGTCCAGGCTCTTGAACTCCTCGGCGTAGTCGAAGTCGTCGCCCATCGGGTTGGAGCGGACATCGTGCTGGCGGAGGATGTCGAGATTGAGGGCGTTCGGCCACCAGTCGCGGTTAGTGGTGCCGCGGCCGGCGCCCCGCTTCATCTCGCCGCCAAGGAAGGGGCATTTACTGGATTCGTTGACGTCCCAGACGGAGGTGTGGTGCTCGTTGGTGATGGCATCGGCTCCGGAAGTGGTTCTGTTGGTCTTGCCGTTGGATGGATAGGGGTGGTCCATAATTATGATTGGGTTTGAGGGATGAAAATACGAATAGGGGGTGGGTAGTTCAATCGGGCCGGCCTCGACATCGGGTCTTAGACATCCGATGTGTTGGGTGACAGAATGTCAGACCTCCGAGGTCTGACAGTTTGACAGCCGCGAAGGCCAGCAAACCCATAGCAAATCACGAAAAATGCCTGCCATTTTTACAGACCTCGGAGGTCTGACAAAAAGTCACGGTAGGCTGCCCGAAGCCAAAGTACTGGTAACCAATAGGCGCGGAGAGCACGGCCAGACCGATCACCGACAGCAGCACTACAATTCCGCACCACTGATAGCCAACTGCCCAGTACACCCCCAACACGATCATCGGCACCATCACCAGTCCCAGCCGGGGAGGCACGGCGTAGCTATCCAGGAAGAATCCGC
>CAZKPE010000672.1:0-1253 GCA_964554545.1 uncultured Lewinella sp. | reverse complement strand
GCTGGCGAATTACCTCATCGTACCCGAAACGGAGGGCGCGGACGCAGGTGCAAGCACTACCGCAAACTCCGAACTGACCATTGCCCTCGATCATTTCTCGGTAACGAACGGCAGCCTGGTCTTCGACGACCGCACGACGGAGACTTACGTTCGTATCCGGGGGCTGGATGCAACGGGAGAAGGTGATTTCACCCAGACGATATTCGACGTCACCACCCAGGCTACGGCGGAGCAGTTCACCCTGCGGCAGGCCGGCATCGCCTACCTGGACGAAGTAGGCATGGCCGTGGACGGCGTGGTCAATATCGATTCAGAAGCCTTCCGCTACGCCTTCACGGAGGCGAAAGCGAAGATCAACGAACTCGACCTGGTCGTCGACGGCAGCATCGACCTGGAAGACAACGATGATATCCTGTTCGACCTGACCTATATGGCCCCGGCGAACGACTTCCGGCAGTTATGGAGCATCATTCCCGCCGCCTATACCCAGGGATACGATCAGGTGCAGACGGGAGGAAGCTTTACCCTGGCGGGCGCGGTGAACGGAGCCTTCAATTCGGAACGGGAGGCATACCCAGCCTTTACCTTACGGAGCCAAATCTCAGATGGAAGCGTCCGCTACCCCGGGCGGCCCGTCGGTCTGGACGACATACAGGCGGAACTGGACATCAAAAGCACCGGCGCCGATCTGGATCAGCTCGTCGTTGCCCTCCCCCGCTTCCAGTTCGATCTGGGAGGTGATCCCTTCCGGGGAAGCTTTCGGCTGGAGCGGCCCATCTCCGATCCTAGTGTAGACGCGCGCCTGAACGGAACCCTCGATCTGGGCAAGTGGGCCTCCGCCATTCCGCTGGAGGGGGTGCGCGAACTGGCCGGCCGCATCGTGGCCGACGTGACCATGAACAACGTACGCCAGAGCGCCCTGGAGGCCGGCCGCTACGCCGAGGTCGATTTGGGCGGAGAGGTGCTGGTCAGTAATCTGGTCTACGTCGCCGATGGTACCCCGCCGGTGCGAATCGCCCAGGCACGGGCTGATTTTTCCCCCCAATCCATCGATCTGGATCAATTTTCGGCTACACTGGGACGCAGCGACATCTCCGCTACCGCCAGTATCACCAACTTCCTGGCCTACTTCACTCCCGATCAAACGTTGCGGGGAAAAGTGACCATGCGTTCCAATTTCTTCGACGCAGACGAGTGGATGACGGCGGATACGGCGGTCGCGGTAAGCCCCGCGGAAATGTCGGTCGCCGGTA
>CAZKPE010000671.1:0-1254 GCA_964554545.1 uncultured Lewinella sp. | reverse complement strand
CGCGGTCATCGGAGAGAAGTTCGCCGACCTCGTCGACGCCCTCTACTCCGACGCCCCCGACGTCTACACCGAGACCGAAGTCACCTACGAGGATGGCCGCAAGGGAAAGATCAAGGCGACGCTGGTCCTGCAGGACGCCGAGGTCGTTGCGGTGGGCGAGCCTGAGAGGGTGGCAGCGGAGTGAGTGCGGGCGATGTCTTCGGTCGCACGATCCAGCTCTTTCTTGTGGACGGCAAACCCACCGGCCTGCGAAAGGCGACCATCCACGGCTGGACCGGGCTGCTTTTCGTGAGCGGGGCCTCGGCCTTCGGCGATCTGACCTCGAGGGAGGAGGTGGATCGGACCGGCGTCTATATCCTCTCCGGTCCTGACCCGGACACGATAGGCGGAACGCGCGTCTATATCGGGTCGGGCAATTCCGTGGCCGAGCGAGTGAAACAGAGCGCCATCAGGCGCGACTTCTGGGAAACGGCGATCACGGTCACCACCAGCGACGACGACTTGTCCAAGGGTCACGCAGAATACCTCGAGTCGCGGCTGATACAGGTGGCTGCGCAGGCGGGCCGTGTGGCCCTGGACAACGGCAACCTTCCGACGTCTGACCGCCGCCGCCTCCCCGAGGCTGACGTCGCCAACATGGAGCAGTTCCTCGCCAATCTTCGGATCATCCTGCCGGTCATAGGGCTCGACATGCTCAAGCCTCAACCCAAGGCCGTCAGCATGGCGGCGAACCCGAATTCTCCAAGCATCTCGAACGAGGTGCAGTTCGAGATCCGTCACAAGAGCGGGGTGAAGGCCACAGCGGTGGAGGAGGACGGCGAGTTCATCGTGCTTGACGGCTCGGAGGCTCTGACCGGCACCGGATATGTTCAGCAAAGCTATGGCGGGCTGAAGGAGAAGCTGATCGCCGAAGGCGTGCTTACTTCGCTGGATGTCGAAATCGGGACCGGCAAGCTGCGTTTTGCAAAGCCCTGGTCCTTCTCCAGCCCCTCCGCGGCGGCGGCTGTCGTACTGGACCGCAATAGCAACGGTCGGCTGGAGTGGAAGGTCAAAGGCGCAAGCCAGACCTACCACGATTGGCAGCAGGCGCAGGCCGCGAGACAGGAAGCGGCGTAGATGCAAGTTTGGATCATTTTGTCATGATGCGCGCGGACGCAGATACCCCCGAGGCCCGGCTCCTCGACACCCGCGTGAGTGGGGTCGGCGCGATCATCGGCGCGAGCCGTGCCGCAGCGAGGGCGGCGCGATGACCCG
>CAZKPE010000670.1:0-1254 GCA_964554545.1 uncultured Lewinella sp. | reverse complement strand
GCGAAGGTCATGTCCCACATCGAGGACGCACAGGAGAAGGGAGGCCGGGTCGTCGCCGGCGGCGGCCGGCATGACCTCGGCGGCCTCTTCTTCCAGCCGACCGTGGTCACCGGCGCCACGCAGGAGATGAAAGTCTCGACCGAGGAGACGTTCGGCCCGCTCGCGCCGCTCTACCGCTTCGAGACCGAGGACGAGGCGATCCGGCAGGCCAACGACACCATCTTCGGCCTTGCCTCCTACTTCTACGCCCGCGACGTCGGCCGCGTGACGCGAGTGCAGGAGGCGCTGGAGTACGGCATCGTCGGCGTCAACACCGGCCTCATCTCGACCGAGGTCGCGCCCTTCGGCGGCGTCAAGCAGTCCGGCCTCGGCCGCGAGGGCTCGCGCCACGGCATCGACGAGTTCACCGAGCTGAAGTACGTCTGCCTCTCGGTCTGACCGAGAACGGTCTTTCTTCCCAGGCGATAGGGGCGGGATAAGCGCGTATGTGTGGACGGTTCGCGATCACGCTGCCGCATGACGCGATGGCGCAGCTCTTCGAGGCGGTGCCCTCGAACGACCTGCCGGAGGTGCCGAACTACAACGTGTGCCCGACCGATCCGGTCCACGTGGTCACCGGTGACCGGCGCCTTGTCGCGATGCGCTGGGGCCTGATCCCGACATGGTACGGAAAGCCGAACGACGGGCCGCTCCTGATCAACGCCCGCGCCGAGACCATCGCCCGGAAACCCGCTTTCCGAGAGGCGGCGCGACAGCGCCGCTGCATCGTTCCCGCGACGGGGTTCTACGAGTGGACGAAGGCCGACGACGCGCGCCTGCCATGGTGGATCACGCGGGCGGACGGCGAACCGATGGCGTTCGCCGCGGTCTGGCAGATGTGGGGGCGGGACGATCCGGTCGCGACGGCGGCCATCGTGACGACGGCCGCCAACGCCGAGATGGTCGAACTGCACGACAGGATGCCGGTCGTGCTCGAGCCCGACGACTGGCCGCTCTGGCTCGGGGAGGTCGGCCATGGCGCCGCCCGGCTGATGACGGGGGCGCCCGACGGAACGTTCGCGTTCCACCGGGTCGCGACGGACGTGAACTCGAACCGGGCCGAAGGCCCCGATTTGATCGCCCCGATCGCGGCGTGAGCCGGTCCGCTCGCTCCCGCGGCGCTTGACGCATCCCCGCGCGGGGGCTACCCCACTGGTCCGGCGCGGGCATGGTGAAATGGTATCACACGAGCCTTCCAAGCTCTTGGTGCGGGTT
>CAZKPE010000669.1:0-1254 GCA_964554545.1 uncultured Lewinella sp. | reverse complement strand
TGACCTTCTCCCCGGGATCTGGGCCGTTGCGAGCTGGAATCCTCCGGTAATAGATGACGCAGGAGGAAGACCCATGAAGCGCAGTCGGTTCAGCGAAGAGAAGATCATTGGCGTGCTGAAGGAGCACGAGGCCGGTGCCAAGGTGGAGGAGCTTTGCCGGCGACACGGCATCAGCTCTGCCACGTTTTATACGTGGCGGAGGCGCTACGCGGGCATGGAGGCGAGCGAGGCGAAGCGGCTGCGCGAGCTCGAGTCTGAGAACGCCAAGCTCAAGCGCATCGTGGCCGACCAGATGCTCGACATGTCGGCGATGAAGGAGCTGCTGGAAAAGCGCTGGTGAGCCCACGGCGAAGAGGCGAGCCGTGGGCCTCCTGATGCAGGAGCTTGGCCTCAGCGAACGACGCAGCTGCCGGATCGTCGGCCTGTCGAGGTCGGTGCAGCAGTATGTGCCGGCCCCAAAGAACGATGTCGCAGTGACTGAGCGCCTGAAGGAGCTGGCGTCGGAGAACCGCCGCTACGGCTATCTGCGGCTGCACGCGGTGCTGCGGCGGGAGGGCCTGGTCGTGAACCGCAAGCGGACCTACCGGCTCTACACCGATCTCGGCCTGCAAGTTAGGACAAGAAAGCGCAGGAAGTTGCCGCGCCGGGACCGGATCGCGCCGCAGGTGCCGGAGCGACCGATGCAGCGCTGGTCGATCGACTTCATCGGCGACCAGCTCGTCGACTACCGGCGCTTCCGGGTGCTCAACATCGTCGATGACCACAGTCGGTTCTGCCCCGGCCAGATCGTCGACGTCTCGATCTCCGGCGCCAGGATGGCACGGTTCCTCGACGACATGGCACTACGCCACGGGCTGCCGGAGGAGATAGTCCTCGACAACGGCCCCGAAGGAACCAGCCGGGCGATGTTCGACTGGTCCGAGAAGACCGGCGTCAGGCTGCGGTTCATCGAGCCAGGCAAGCCCGTCCAGAACGCCTTCGTCGAGAGTCTGAACGGCAAGCTCCGCGACGAATGCCTGAACCTGCACTGGTTCCGTTCGCTCGCCCACGCCCGCGAGGAGATCACCCGTTGGCGCCATCACTATAACGCAGAACGCCCTCATTCCGCACTCGGCTACCTCACCCCATTGGAGTTCCTATCGACGACCACCGCGTCAGCGCCCGAGACTCTTGCGGTCTCGGCGCCGCCGCTCAACGCTCAACCCCGGCCAGAGAATTCCAGTGAAGTCCGGCCCTGATCGCGGGGAAAGGTCA
>CAZKPE010000668.1:0-1261 GCA_964554545.1 uncultured Lewinella sp. | reverse complement strand
CCCACCACGAGGAGGTGCTCGGGGAGGACCGTCACGTCGAGGAGCGTCCGGCTCGTGTGGTAGGGGACGGACTCCAGCCCCTCGATGGGCGGGAGCGTCGGCCGAGCGCCGGTGTTGACGACGACGCGCTCGGCCCGGATCGTGGTGTCGCCGGCCTGGAGCACACCGGGCTTCACGAACTGGGCCTCGGCTTCGACGAGCGAGAGGCGCTCGTTCGTCTCGACCTGAGCGTAGGCGCGCTCGCGGATGGAACGGACGACCTCGTCCTTGCGGCCGATGACGGCTGCGAGGTCCACCCGGACCTCGCCCGTGACCTCGACGCCGAGCCGCCCGGCCGTTCGCGCGACGTGCGCCGCCCGCGCCGACTCGATCAGGGTCTTGGTCGGGATGCAGCCGCGGTTGAGGCACGTGCCTCCGAGGAGCTCGCGCTCGACGAGGACGGTGCGAAGCCCCTTGTAGGCGGCCTTGTTCGCGATAGGGAGCCCGGCCATGCCGCCCCCGAGGACGGCGAGGTCGCAGTGAACGTCGGACATGAGAGGGGCGTAGGGTGAGGGTGATCTATGCTATGGGGCGCAACAGGACGCCGTCTCGCCTCCCGCCTGCGAATCGCCTCCTGCCTGCTCGGACTGGATGGGCGGGCACGGCACGTCGCCGTAGGAGCAGAACACGCAGCAGTCCCCCTGCTCGGGGCGCAGGAGGGTCCCACACGAGGGGCACGGCCAGAAGAACTGGCACGCCTCGGTGGGCATCTCGGCCGCGGTGCGCGCCCCGCACGACGGGCACGTGATCGTGGAGATCGAGAGGGTCTCGGGCGGAGCTTCAGGCATCGGGAGCAGCGGGAAGGGTGAGGGTCACGCCGTCGGCCGCCTGCTCCTCGAAGAGCCGGACCAGCGAGCGAGCGAAGGGGTTGTCGGTGCAGACGGAGTAGTAGATGGTCTGCGCGTCGCGGCGGGCCTCGACGAGGGCCTTCTCCCGCAGGATCTTGAGGTGGCGCGAGACGGCCGGCTGCGTGATCTCGAAGAGGTCCGCGAGGTCGCACACGCACAGCTCGCCCGCGCGCCAGAGCACGAAGAGCATGCGGAGGCGGGTCTCGTTGCTCGCGGCCGAGAAGTAGGCGGCGAGGGCGACGAGTCGGTCGTTAGCGTGAGCCTCGCGCTGGAGCTCCGAGAGCGAGGGGGCGCGTCGATCGCCCGTCTCTGGACGGACGCAGGTGCGGTCCGTGACGGCGCGGCGAGCATCGGGGGGAGAAGACATGGGAACC
>CAZKPE010000667.1:0-1264 GCA_964554545.1 uncultured Lewinella sp. | reverse complement strand
GCGAAAAATAATCCGCGCCCATCTGCGGTGAGTCTACCCCTCGGAGCGGTCCGATAGCTATCGGACCTCGACCTTTTGTTAGACGAGCGAAGCGAGCATCCCCGCAAATCTCAAATCGTAAATCGTCATTCGTAAATCGTAAATTTCCCCACCCCCCACTTCGCCAGCCGGTGCATCACCGACACCCGCAGCACCCCCAGCCCGTACTTACTGCTCCGCGCGAAGTTGATGCTGCTGGCCTCCTTGAAGTACTTCGTCGGGCAGGTCACCTCCGCGATGTCGAAGCCGTGGTAGATGATCTGGCTGAGCATCTCATTGTCGAAGACGAAGTCGTCATCGTTGGCGTTGAAGTTGATCGCTTCGAGCACCTCCCGGCTGAAGGCGCGGTAGCCGGTGTGGTACTCGCTGAGTTTGTAGTTGACCAGCAGGTTCTGAAAGGCGGTCAGGAAGCGGTTGGCCACGTATTTATAGGCCGGCATCCCACCCTTAAGCGCCCCCTTTCCGAGAATGCGGGAGGCCAGCACCACCGGGTAGAGCCCCTCCCCGATGATGTTGCACATGGTGGGAATGAGCTTGGGGGTATACTGGTAGTCGGGGTGCACCATGATCACGATATCCGCCCCGATCTCCAGCGCTTTATTGTACAGACTCTTCTGGTTACCGCCGTAGCCGCGGTTGCTGGGGTGGGTGATCACGTGGTCCACACCGAGCTGGGTGGCCAGGGTCGTGGTCTGGTCGCGGCTGGCGTCGTCGCAGAGAATAACCTCGTCGACTAGGTCGCGGGGCACTTCCCGGTAGGTCCGTTCCAGGGTCAGGGCGGCATTATAGGCCGGCATCACGACAACTACTTTCTTGTCCTTATACATCGGTGGCAAAGGTAGTTTAGTCGCTTTACCTTTGCGGCATGTCTACCATCGGCACCGTTTCCTTCTACACCCTGGGCTGCAAACTCAACTACAGCGAGACCTCCGCCATCAGCCGGCAGTTCGAGGGGGCGGGCTACCAGCCGGTTCCTTTTTCCGAGGGAGCGGAGGTGGTGGTCATCAATACCTGCTCGGTAACGGAGTTCGCCGACCGGAAGTGTCGCAACGTGGTGCGGAAGGCACTGGGCGCGAACGCAGGTGCAAGGGTGATCATAGTCGGATGCTATGCCCAGCTCAAACCCGAGGAGATCGCCAACATCGAAGGGGTCGACCTGGTACTGGGTGCGGCCGAGAAGTTCCGCATCCTCGATTATATCGACGGACTGGGCGGCGGCAAGGGC
>CAZKPE010000666.1:0-1265 GCA_964554545.1 uncultured Lewinella sp. | reverse complement strand
GGTCGCAGACGTCGAGCCCCGGGTTCGACGGCGTCTCGACGAAGACCAGCCGGAACCCCGCGAAGCCGCCATCCGCGAACGCCGCCGTGGGTCGCGTCTCCACCTCGACGCCGAAGCGTCGCAGCACTCCGTCCGCGAAGAGGCGGGTCGTGTAGTACCCGTCCGACGGCAGGAGCAGGCGGTCCCCCGCCTTCAGGACCGTGAGGAAGACGGCCGAGATCGCAGCCATGCCCGACGGGAACGCGACAACGGGCGCGTCCTCGAGATGCGCCAGCGCGTGCTCCAGCGCCTCCCATGTCGGGTTGTCGCTTCGACCGTAACCGGGCGTGCCCGCGGGATCGCCCGGGAGGTGGTACATCGCCGCGAGCGTGAGCGGCGGCGGCAGAGGCTCGCCCCGGGCGAGGCCGGCCCCGCGCAGGTGCAGAAGTTGCGCGGCGCGCTTGTCCTCGCTCATGTCCGCGCTCCTTCGGGGCCCCGGTCGCCCGGACCCTCGGCGATGCGTCCGCGGCCCGCAAGGGCGCCGGCGCGTCAGGAGGAGACGCGGTCAGAGCTACGGCGCGACGCGGCGTCCTGGCTGCAGCAGGGGCGCCGCACGGGCGACGGCGGCGCCGCTCGGCGGGCGTCCGGGGCGAAGCCGCCGCCGCCGCGATCTCACGAAGCACCTTGACGTACGAAAGTGTCCGGCCCCTGAAGTCCCGGTCGGCTGCGTTGACGGCGATCACCACCCCGGCAGGCCGATTGATGTAGACGTACTGCCCGTAGATGCCCTCGGCCAGGAACTCGCCCGGAGTCGCGTCGGGCGGCAGCCACCACTGGTAGCCGTAGCCGAGCGGGCCCGTCGGGTTCGGCCCGCTGCGCCGGGTCGAGGCATCGACCCACGCCTCCGGCACCACCTGCCGGCCGCCGACGCGGCCGCCGTCCAGAAACATCTGTCCGAAACGCGCGTAGTCGCGCGTCGTCAGCGCCAGTCCGCCGAGGACGAAGGCCACGCCGTCGCCGTCGGTCAGGTAGTACGGCTCCGCCTCCAGGCCGAGCGGGGCGACGATCTTCTCGGACATGAGGTCGGGGACGCTGCGTCCGGTGGCGCCGCGGACGACCATGCCGAGGATATGCGTGTCGATGGAGACGTAGCGCCAGACCTCCCCCGGCGGACCGGCGGTGGCGTCGATTCCGGCGGCGAAATTGTCCATCGATCCGCCGAGCGCCAGGACCCGCCCCATCCGGTTGAGGTCGGAGCGGAAGCGCGTGACGTCCTCGTCGAAGGC
>CAZKPE010000665.1:0-1278 GCA_964554545.1 uncultured Lewinella sp. | reverse complement strand
AAAGCGGCCATCCTGGAACGGGCCGCCTGGGTGAAGGCGCATGCGGAGGAGCTTTAAGGTTTACCGGTATTGTTTGCACCTGCGCTCGCGCCCTACCCTGGTTCGGCATACAACGCCTCGACCCCGACACCCCGACACCCCGACACCCCGACACCCCGACACCCGACACCTAAACAATTTCCCTACCTTCACCCCCCACCAAATAACACCCCCGCATGAACCTCCACGAATACCAGGGCAAGCAAATTCTATCTTCCTTCGACGTACCCATTCAGCAGGGCTATGCCGCCGATACGGTCGACGAAGCGATGCAGGCATACGATCGGCTGGCGAAGGAAAAGGACAGCCCCTTTGCCGTCATCAAGGCACAAATTCACGCGGGTGGCCGCGGAAAAGGGGGTGGCGTGAAACTGGCGAAGAACCGCGAGGAAGCCAAAGAGCATATCTCCAATATCCTGGGCATGCAGCTCAAAACGCCGCAGACCCCCGGGGGAATGGAAGGCCCCGGCAAGCAGGTCAATAAGATCCTCGTCGCCGAAGATGCCTACGCGCCCGACTTTGACGCCAACAAGGAGTACTACGTCTCCATCCTCATGGACCGCCAGCGGAAGCAAAACGTCATCATCCACTCCGTTAAAGGCGGAATGGACATTGAGGCCGTGGCCGAAGAAACACCGGAGCTGGTCCATAAAACCTATATCGACCCGGAACTAGGCATGCAGCCCTTCAACGCCCGGGAGGTGGCCTTCAACCTCGGTCTCTCCGGCGCGGCCTTCAAGAATATGGTTCGCTTCATTGGCCGCCTTTACCAGGCCTTCGTAAAGAGCGATGCCAGCCTGATCGAGATCAACCCCTGTCTGCACACCGGCGACGACCGCATCGTGGCCGTGGACTGCAAATTCTCGGTCGACGACAACGCCCTCTACCGCCACAAGGACATCGCCGAGATGCGCGACGAAACCGAGGAAGACGCTACCGAAGTGGAAGCAAAGGGCTACGGATTGAACTTCGTGAACCTGGACGGAAACGTCGGCTGCATGGTCAACGGGGCCGGATTGGCCATGGCTACCATGGACATCATCAAACTCTCCGGCGGCGAGCCCGCCAACTTTCTCGACGTAGGGGGTACCGCCGATGCCGCCCGCGTGGAGCAGGCCTTCCGTATCATCCTGCGCGACGAGAAGGTGGAAGCCATCCTGATCAACATCTTCGGGGGCATCGTCCGCTGCGACCGCGTCGCCCAGGGCGTCATCGATGCCTACCAGAACATCGGCGACA
>CAZKPE010000664.1:0-1282 GCA_964554545.1 uncultured Lewinella sp. | reverse complement strand
GATCACGGCGTCGGCCTCGGGCTCGAACGCCGCCACCGCCGCCTTGATCCACTTCGCGCCGCGCGGGATCAAAGACCCCATGGTGCGCTCGGTGTCCCGCGCCTCGAACACGCCGGCGCCGACCAGCGTCCAGCCGGGCTGGTAGTAGTGCACGTCGGCGGGGTCGACGATGGCGACGTCGAGAGATCGGTCCCGTGCGAGGAGGCTCGCCGCCACGGCGACGCCGGCCGCGCCACCGCCGACGACGACGACGTCGTAGGTCGCCTCGGGCCGATCGGTCGGCGTCCGCCCACCGGCCGCCACGCGCCGTGCGACGCCCGAGAGGTCGTAGCCGGCCGCCTTGGCCGTACCCAGGATCTCTGGCAACGGCCGCCGCCGCGCCTCCGACAGCGCCCAGAGCGTACTCGACCGCGTGCCGGACCGGCAGAAGGCGAAGACCGGCTTCGGTAGCTCGGAGAGCGCCCGAGCGAAGGCCTCGGCGTCGGCGTCGGTGACACGGCCCGACAGCACGGGGATGTGCCGTGCCGCAAGTCCCGTCGCCTCCGCGGCGGCGCGGATCTCCTCCCAGGTGGGCGCGTCGCCGCTCTCCCCGTCGGGCCGGTTGCCGACGACGGCGCGGAAGCCGCGCCGCCTGAGGTCGGCGATGTCGGCGACCCCGATCTGCGGGCCGACCGCCAGCTCGGGCGTCAGGTGTCGGATGTCCATAGGTGCGCCCCCCGTCACAGGCCGTTCACCGGCACCTTCAGCGTCGGGCGGCCGTCGGGATCCTTCGGCACCGCGCCTGCGCGCATGTTCACCTGCAGCGACGGAATGATCAGCGTCGGCATCTTCAGCGTCGCGTCGCGTTCGGTGCGCATCCGCACGAAGTCCTCGCGGCGGGTGCCTCGGCCGACGTGGATGTTGTGCGTCTTCTCCTCGCCGACGGTGGTCTCCCACGCGATGTCCCGCCCGTTCGGGCCGTAGTCGTGGCACATGAAGAGGCGCATCGCGTCGGGTAGCGCCAGCACCTTCTGGATCGAGTCGTAGAGCGTGCCGGCGTCGCCCCCGGGGAAGTCGGCCCGTGCCGAGCCGCCGTCCGGCATGAATAGCGTGTCGCCCACGAAGGCCGCGTCGCCGATGACATGCGTCATGCAGGCGGGCGTATGCCCCGGCGTGTGTATTGCGAACGCCGTCATCGTGCCGATCGCGTAGGTGTCGCCATCCTCGAACAGCGCGTCGAACTGGCTTCCGTCGCGCTGGAACTCGGTCCCCTCGTTGAAGACCTTGCCGAAGGTCTCCTGCA
>CAZKPE010000663.1:0-1286 GCA_964554545.1 uncultured Lewinella sp. | reverse complement strand
AGATGCTGCTGACCTCGTAGAGCTGACCGATGTAGCCGGTGACGATCATGCCCCAGGCGAGTAGGATAAGCTTGGTCGCATCACTCACGAGCTGCTTGCCCCGGATGCCGAGCACGATCAGTAACTGCGTCAGCAGACAGGGGATGGTCACCATCCAGTTCACGTAGCGGTAGCCGTTGGTGAAGTAGCCGGTATCGGCGGCCGGGTAGTAGGTCTCGGTATCGTAGTCGAGCACGAAGGCAGACTCCCACAGTCCGCTTTGAGCGTACAAAATTAGTCCCGCTGACACCATCACGATACACGACAGCGCCGTGGCGATCCGGTAGTTGGGCGCGACCAGTCGCGAGGAGACGATGAAGAAAACCAGTGCCGCCAGGTGAGCCCCCACGCCCATGGTGAGCAGGTGGTCGATGCCCTCGTACTGGGCGGCGGTGTAGGTGTAGAGACTTTCGATGTTGGTCATGATCGCTTACTTCAATTGACGACGGAGTAGCTGCGCGTTTACCGCACAAACAACAGTGCTTAAACTCATAAGTGCGGCACCGATCGCCGGGCTGATCATCAGCCCCGGCACGAAGCCGGTAGCCAGCGGCAGGGCCACCACATTGTAGCCGGTGGCCCACCAGAGGTTCTGCACCATTTTGCGGTGGGTGGCCTGGCCGAACAGGATCAGGTTGGCAATATCTTCGGGGTTACTGTCCACCAGTACGACGTCGGCCGTTTCCGCCGCTACGTCCGTTCCGGAGCCGATGGCGATACCCACGTCGGCCTGTGCCAGAGCGGGGGCATCGTTAACCCCGTCGCCGGTCATGGCGACGAACTCGCCGGCGGCCTGCAACTCCTTGATCTTGGCCTGCTTTTCGTCGGGTAGTACCTCGGCCATGTAGTCGTCCATGCCCAGTTCGCGGGCCACGGCGGCTGCCACCCGCTCGTTGTCGCCGGTCAGCAGGCTGGTTTTGATGTCGTTGTCCTGCAGCGTGCGGATGGCCCCGGCTGAGCTGGCCCTTACCCGGTCGGCGAAGGTGACGAATCCGACCAGGGTACCGTCGATTAGGATGAAGATCTTGGTCTCTACCGTTTCCTCTTCCTCGGCGGGCGCGGCGACCCCCGCCCGTTCCAGCATGAGGTAGCCCCCGGCGCGCACGGGCTTGCCGTTGACGGTGCCGCTTACGCCTACTCCAGACTCGTAGGCAAAGTCCGTGCTGGCGGGTACGTCCAGTCCTATCTCTTTCGCCCGCCGCTGCAGTCCTTTGGCAATGTGGTGTTCGGAGCCGCTTTCCACGGCG
>CAZKPE010000662.1:0-1288 GCA_964554545.1 uncultured Lewinella sp. | reverse complement strand
CCATCCATCCCGAGGATGAGATGGTGATTGTCCGATTGGGCGTGATGTACGAGGAAAGCAATTTTGACTTCGGGGCTTGGGTGAAGGAGGTGAGAGAAGTGGTGGAGTGAAAAAACAGAGAACAGATCGTATTCAATTTGAATCTTGGCCTGCTATTTTTTTTTGGAATGGTCTCAAACCGAAAACGTAGAATTCAAGCAGTGAAACATACTTGGTGGTAAAACACCATGTTCGAATGTCAAAGCCCATTTCACCTTTTTTTGCCGGAATTCGGCCATTTACCGCCGGCATGTTGGCAGCTTAATTGAATCATAAGTTGTATCCGAAATAATGCAGAATAAAATATTTTGCGGAAAGAAATTAATGGTTAATTTTGCCAACCCAAATGCGAGAGTAGCTCAGCTGGTAGAGCACGACCTTGCCAAGGTCGGGGTCGCGGGTTCGAATCCCGTCTCCCGCTCAACAAAAGCCATCACAATAATTTGTGATGGCTTTTTTCATTTTCTGAAGTGTGAACTCGCTCACGAGCTTCAGAAAATGAAACAAGCCTAAATCTGAGGGAGTAAGATTGGTTTTTGTTGAAAGCCTCCCCCATTGGACTCAGGGTCACCGTAGCGAAGCGGAGGTGAATCCTAAATCCCATATAAAGAATCAATTCTGTCTCGTAGCGTCAAGGCATGCCTTGACGCTACGAATTTCACGAAACAATCATTTTTCATAATCCATTTGTCGGGCCACCAAAAATTTTATCTTTGCCGTCCCAATTCGCCCGGATGGTGGAATTGGTAGACACGCCGGACTTAAAATCCTGTGGCCTTTGTGGCCGTGCGGGTTCAAGTCCCGCTCCGGGTACAAAACAGAGTGAGAGTGAAAGCGAAGAGCGATCACTTGAACTCTGTTTTTCTCCGCTCTCACTCTCATACTGGTACTAAGAATTGTTTTGACAAACTTGACATTTGTGAAAGTGCCAAGTGCTTCAATGCCTAATTCGGAATAGGAATAAAAAAGTCTTGTCGAGAGCGAACTTTTTAGCTCTGAATTTCACTCATTCTCACACTCGCACTCACTCTTTTTTTCGAATTGAACAGGAATTGTTTGTTGAAGATTCCAATGAAAATTAGCGAAATAGAAGTTTCAAACCCTCAATTTCTCTCACTGCTTTTCCAGCTCAGCGGAACAAATTTCCGGAAAACCGTGAGGGGGAATGAATTCCTTTAAAATAATCTCTTAAGGTTAACTCCCCGTAATCTTTTTAATCTCATTCAACTTCATAAGCGCTTCTACGGGC
>CAZKPE010000661.1:0-1294 GCA_964554545.1 uncultured Lewinella sp. | reverse complement strand
GAAACCTTCGATACCGGACTGCCCGCCGTCCTGCGCCACTCCTACGGTGAGGGGGAGGTGCTGCTGTTCAACTTCGAGGCCAGTCGGCAGACCTTCCGTCCGGGCAACGCCGCGATGGAGGACTTCCTGACCTACTACACCCTGGGGGAGCATCGTCCGCCCTTCGCGGTCAGCGGAGCCGAACAGAGCACCGTCCTACGCCGCAGTGCGCCGGAGGCCGATCACTACTTCATCCTCAACGACGGAGAGGCGGAGACGGTACGCATCACCTCCGATGTGATCGACTACGGCACGGCCGTCAATGTGTATACCGAAGAGCGACTGGCGGAGGTAGCAGACGGGTTTCGGGTAGAGGTGCCGGCGCGTTCGGGGGTTTGGGTGCGGGTGGAGAAATGAGCGGGATGCGGGGTGCGGGGTGGCTGGTCGTGATCTTGTGGATGATGGCCGGGACGCTCTGGGCTCAGTCGGAGGACCTCAGTTGCGTTTGGCCGGCCAAGTGGATCGTCACCCCCGATGCGCCGCTGAAGGAGTTCGGCGTACACCACTTTCGCCGCACATTTAGCCTGGATAGTCTGCCCGATTCGCTAATCGTACACAGCAGTGGAGACAATCGCTACCAACTCTTCGTGAACGGTAGCCGGGTGACCTGGGGGCCGCAGCGGGGTGATCTGCGTCACTGGTACTACGAGTCTACCGACCTGGTCCCCTACCTGCGCCGGGGCCGGAACGTCATCGCGGCCGTGGTCCTCAACTACGGGGCCCGCCCGCCGGACGCCCAGCTCAGCGTGCAAACGGCCTTTCTACTGACGGCCGACCGCCGCGAATACCGCTACCTGAATACTGGCTCGGGGAAGTGGCGGGCCTATCACGATCCGGCCTACCGCGCCAACCCCGTCACCCCCAAACAGGTGGCCGGCTATTACGGGGCGGGCAGCAAGGAGCGCGTCGATGGGCGGCGGTACCCCTGGGGATGGGAGGCGGTCGACTACGACGCTGGTCACTGGCCCGTGGCTCGGGTCGTTGAATCCGCCTTCGCCCGCGGCTGCCGCTGGGCCAGTCGCTGGAAGCTCACGCCCCGGAGCCTACCACTGGAACACCTTCAGGCCTCCCCCTTCGCGGCCGTTCGGCGGGGCCGGATGGACCGCATACCGGCGGATACCACCGTCAGCTTCGTCCTCGACTTCGGCGACTACTTCACCGGCTATCCCGAATGGACCCTCAGCGGCGGGCGGGGCGCCAAGTTAACCTTCACCTACGTCGAGGCCCCCCACTACGGCGAACTGCGCGACCGCAA
>CAZKPE010000660.1:0-1294 GCA_964554545.1 uncultured Lewinella sp. | reverse complement strand
ACCACTTCGGTCTGCTGTTTCTGCGGCCGGGGATGCGGGGGCCGCACCTTGCCCTAATCCCTACCCGCTTCAAGCCCTGGCGCATCGGAGTTTTTCCCGTATAGCCGTCCAATGGCCTATCTTTATATTTATGCAAAACATTCAGGCTCAATTCCAACAGCAGGGTTACTACCTGGCGCAACAGATATTTTCCCCCACGGAAGTCGCCGAGCTCACGGCCGACTTCGACCGCATCGTCGCTCAGCTACGGCAGTCGGGGGAATCCATCAATGCGCGGTGGGAGAATGAGGCGGCGCTCGACCAGCTCGGCGCTACCGACTCCGTCGTATTCCACACCAATAACGTCCACCAGTACTCGGCCGCCTGGTTACGGGCGCTACAGCAGGAGAAGTTCCTGGAGGTCAGTCGGGCCATCCTCGGCCCGGATATCGTACTGCACCACAACAAGCTGTTTCAAAAGCCCGCCGGCGTAGGGGCACCTTTTCCCATGCACCAGGATTGGTCGTACTTCCCCACCCGCGATGACTCGATGATTGCCGCCATTATTCACCTGACCGACGCGACCGACGAGATGGGCTGCCTGCGCGTTTACCCCGGATCCAACCACCTCGGCCGCCTGGCCGACAGCCACGGGCAGAACGGTACGCAGCTCGGTGATTATCCCCTGGAAGGAGGCACGCCCGTGGAAGCCCAGGCCGGGGATGTCGTTTTTTTCCACTACTTCACTCTGCACGGTTCCCTGCCTAATCGGTCGGATCGTACGCGAAAGACCGTCCTGATACAGATGCACGCCGGGACGGACGAGGTAGAGCCCGGTACGGACCACCCCAACGAACGGCTGGTGCTCAGCGGCTGGAACCACGCCAGTTCACGCACTAAAGTGGCGGGAAAACGCTAAAGATCCTCCACCTCCCGGTGGCCGCTGATCCGGTCCAGCAGCCGTAGGATGATGTCGATACCCGGCGCGTTCACCCCCAGGTCTTCCCGCAGCCGCAGCGCCCGCTCGATGCGCGGCACTTGGTCTTGAGGGATAAGGATGATCTCGTTGTCCTGCTGCACCTCGAAGATGCCGTGGTCCAGGAACTCCTCAATGATGACGGTCTCGCAGCGGTGAAAACTGCAGAACTGCTGGATGGTGACGTAGGCGACTCCGGGGGGCATGAGAATTGAGAATTGAGAATTGGGAATTGAGAATTGGGAATTGGGAATTGGGAATTTAGGATTGGGGTGCCAGGCGTTGCAGGAGCTCGCGCTGCTCGTCGGTGAGCGATTCGGGCAGCTTAGCGGTCAGGTC
>CAZKPE010000659.1:0-1295 GCA_964554545.1 uncultured Lewinella sp. | reverse complement strand
CAGCAGCAGCGCGCCGACGGCCGCCCCGCAGCGGCGGGCGGCGCGGCCCGCTGGCCCCCGCCCGAAGCGGAATCCTGATCTCGACATGGCGCGCTCCCCGAAGCAGATGTGATGCCGATGCAAGAGTCTAGGAGGGCGCCGGCCTGGTCAAGGCGGGGCGCCCCCACGGCAGACGGGGAGGACGCCGCGATGGCGGGCGAGATGGACGGCAAGGTGGCGATGATCACGGGCGCCTCCCGCGGGATCGGGGCGGCGGCGGCGCAGGCCTTCGCCCAGGCCGGTGCGCGGGTCGTGCTGCTGGCGCGCAGCGCGCGCGACACCGCCCGCCTCGCCGGCGAGATCGGCGAGGCCGCGCTGGCCGTGCCCTGCGACGTCTCGCGGATGCACGAGGTCTCGCGCGCGGTCGACGCCGCCCTCGAGACCTTCGGCCGGCTCGACGTGCTGATCGGCAACGCGGGCGTGATCGAGCCCATCGCACCGCTCGCCCGCTCGGACCCGGACGGCTGGGGCCATGCGATCGACGTGAACCTCAAGGGCGTGTATCACGGCATGCGCGCGGCGATCCCGGTGATGGAGCGGCAGGAGGAGGGCGGGACGATCGTCACCGTCTCGTCCGGCGCGGCGCATAACGCGCTCGAGGGCTGGTCGCATTACTGCGCCTCCAAGGCCGGCGCCGCGATGCTGACGGCCTGCGCCCATCGCGAGCACGGCCGCCGCCTGCGCGTCATGGGGCTGAGCCCCGGCACCGTGGCGACCCAGATGCAGCGCGAGATCAAGGCCAGCGGCATCGGCCCCGTCGCCCGCCTGGACTGGGACGATCACATCCCGCCCGACTGGCCCGCCCGGGCCTTGGTCTGGATGTGCACGGCCGCCGCCGACGACCTGCTGGGCACCGAGCTGTCCCTGCGCGACGAGGGGCTGCGCGCCCGGATCGGCCTGGCGTGATCCGCACCGAGGACGCGCCCGGGCTGCGGGTGCTGCGCATCGACCGGCCCGACAAGCGCGGCGCGCTGACGGGCGCGATGCTCGAGGCGCTGATCGAGGGCGTCGAGGGCGCGCCCGAGGGTCTGCGCATGCTGGTGCTGACCGGCACGGGCGCCACCTTCTCGGCCGGCGCGGACCTGGACGAGGCGCGCGCGGGCCTGGCCACCTCGCCTTTGTGGGAGCGGCTGTCGGCCGCCGTCGCGTCGCTCGCCTGCCCGACGGTGGCCGCGCTGAACGGCACGCTGGCGGGCGGGGCCTTCGGCATGGCGCTGGCCTGCGACGTGCGGCTGGCCGTGCCGGCGGCGTCCTTC
>CAZKPE010000658.1:0-1296 GCA_964554545.1 uncultured Lewinella sp. | reverse complement strand
GCATTCCACTTTTGCCTTGATGCAAAAGTGGAGCAAAAAATCAAGAAATCTGCAACTCAGAGGAGGCACGACGATCACCGAAGGTAAACTCGCTGCGCTCAAACAGTGCAGATTTCGGTCCTATAGATAGTTATGCTAACCATGTTCACTCAAGCTATGTAGAACACTATCTACTACCTGCATCTAATGTTTGTAGGAAGAGTATTGATGACAACATGAACTACAGAGACGTCCCCCCTCTCCCCCGGAGAGGGGTCGGGGGTGAGGGCCAAAGCAAGCTAAACGCATACCCAAACACGAAGCAAGACGCCAGCCCGAAAAAGGCATACATCAAAAAGCTGATCAGGGTGTACACGCTGATGTACCAGATCAGCAGCGCGCTGACCGCCAGCCCCAGCAACGCCCCCTTTCCGTTGGCCCGCTTGGTGAGCATGCCGAGCAGAAACAAGCCGCCCAGCCCGCCGGTGAATAGACCGAGGAAACGGTAAAATTCGTCCCACAGCGACTTGATGTTGGAGTTGGCCATCCACAAGGCCAGCAAAACCCCCAGGATGCCGGTCACGATGGTGGCGTAGCGGGCAATCCGCAGCAGATCGACGTCCTTGACCGCCGGCCTGAAGTGAGCGTGAAAATCGTTGCAGTAGGCGGTGGACACCGAGTTCAAACTGCTACTGATGCTACTCATAGCCGCCGAAAAGATACCCGCCACGAGTAGCCCCGATACGCCTACCGGTAGCTCCCGCACGATGTACCAGGGGAAGATGGAGTCGTTGTTGGAAATGGACGGCGACAGGGCCGAAGGCTGCTCGGTGTAGAAGATGAACAACAGGGTACCCAGACTGAAAAAGATGAGGGTCGCCGGCAGGGTCAGCACGGCGTTGGTGTAGAGCGTTTTCTGAGAATCCTGGATGCTATCGCTGGTCAGGTAGCGCTGCACGATGGTCTGATCGGTGCCCTGGGTGACCAGCGCCGAGGCCAGGCCCCCGATCAGCACCACCCAGAAGGTCGAGCGGGTGAAGTCGGGCTCCATATCGAAGATATTGAACTTGTCGCGCTCGCTGGCGTAGGTGATCATCTCGCCCACCGACTGCTCGGTGTGTAGCAGGATCCAGGCCATGGCCAACAGGCTGCCGCCCATAAGCACGACCACTTGGAGGACGTCGGTCCAGATCACCGCCTCGATGCCCCCGAAGGTGGTGTAGACGATGCACAAAAAGCCCATGATGAGGATGCTGGTCTCAACCGGGATGCCCGTCACGATGGAAATGGCCAGGGACGGCAGTAGCAGTACGATAC
>CAZKPE010000657.1:0-1301 GCA_964554545.1 uncultured Lewinella sp. | reverse complement strand
GGCTGGCACCAGGAAAAATGGGACAAGCCCCACGACCACAGCGTAGGCGGCTATCCCGTCCACGACGAGTTGAGCCGGCTCACCCAAGAAAACCCGGTCGTGCTAAGGCATGCCAGCGGCCACGCCCTCTACGCCAACGCGAAGGCCATGGAACTGGCCGGAGTTACCCGGGAAACCCCCGACCCCCGGGGGGGACGAATCTTACGCGATGCCGTCGGAGACCCCACCGGCGTATTCGAGGAGCGGGCCATGGACCTGATCGCGGATGCCTACCAGAACTTCGTGCAAACCATGACCCCCACCGCCCGCAAGGAGGAGTGGCTGGCGGGTATCCGGGCCGCACAGGAGGAATGTCTTCGCAAAGGGATCACCTCCTTCCAGGATGCCGGGACCAAATACCGCGAACTCGACTGGTATAAGGAACTCGATGCATCCGATAGCCTTCGGCTGAATTTATGGGTCATGCTGCGCCACTCCTTCGACGAGATGGAGGGCAATATGGAGGGACTGCCCCACTACGGCAATCGCTTCGAGTGCTCGGCCATCAAATCGGAGCTCGACGGGGCACTGGGTAGCTACGGGGCTTGGCTGATCGAACCCTACTTCGATAACCCGGGCTTCGTCGGTCAGAACACCACCGAAGTGGCTACCGTAGACAGTATCGCCCAACTAGCCCTGGCTAACGATATGCAACTCTGCGTCCACGCCATCGGCGACCGCGCCAATCGGGAAACACTGGACCTGATGGCGAAGTACGTCGACCCCGGAGACGATAAGCGGTGGCGGATCGAACACAGCCAGCACCTGCACCCCGATGACATCCCCCGCTTCGCCGAGCTCGGGGTGATCGCCTCCATGCAGGGCATTCACTGTACCTCCGATGCCCTGTTCGCCGAAACCCGACTGGGTACCGAGCGGGCCCGGGAGGGGGCCTACCCCTGGCGTAGCCTGCTCGATGCCGGCGCGATCGTCACCAACGGTACCGATGCCCCAGTGGAGGATGTAGACCCTATCGAATCGGTCTACGCCAGCGTGACCCGTGCCCGGGCGGATGGCAAGGCGGTGTTCTTCCCCGAGCAGTCGATGACGCGGGAGGAGGCGCTGCACAGTTATACGGCCGCCCCTGCGTATGCTGCCTTTCAGAAGGATGAGCGGGGGGCGCTGGTGCCGGGTTTGCGGGCGGATTTCGTGCTGCTGAGTAAAAATCTAGTGGATTGCGGGGACGGGGAGATCATGGATACGCAGGTGCTGGCTACTTATGTAGATGGGCGGCTGGCTTATGGGGGGGAGTGATGGAGTAC
>CAZKPE010000656.1:0-1302 GCA_964554545.1 uncultured Lewinella sp. | reverse complement strand
CCGGTCTCGACCACGGCGCCGAAGTAGAGGACGGCGATCCGGTCGCTCACCGCCTCGACCACGGCGAGGTCGTGCGAGATGAAGATGTAGGTCAGCCCGAGCTCGGCCTTGAGCCGGGCGAGGAGGTTCAGGACCTGCGCCTGCACGCTGACGTCGAGTGCCGAGACCGGCTCGTCGAGGATCAGGATGCGGGGCGCGGCGGCGAGCGCGCGGGCGATGCCGATGCGCTGCGCCTGGCCGCCCGAGAACTCGTGCGGGTAGCGGTCGAGGAACTCCTCCCGCAGGCTGACGAGATCGAAGATCTCGGCGATGCGCTCGGTGCGCCGGGCGCGGTTCATGCCGTGCAGGCGCTTGAGCGGGGCCTCGATCACCTGGCGGATGTTCTTGCGCGGGTTGAGCGACGAGATCGGATCCTGGAACACGTACTGGATCTTCCTGCCGAACTCGGCCGGGTCGGCGGTGTCGAGCGCCGCACCCTCGATCTCGATGGTACCGGTGGTGGGCTCGAGGAGGCCGACGAGCATCCGCGCGAGGGTGGACTTGCCGCAACCCGATTCGCCGACGATGCCGAGCGTCTCGCCCCTGCGCACGGACAGCGTCACCGGGCGGACGGCGCGCACCTGCGCCGTCGGCGGCCCGAACAGGCGGCGCCCGACGGGGAACGACTTGGAGAGGTCGGTGAGCGCGAGGGCGACGGTCATTCCGTGGCCTCGCGCGCGGGGTTGCGACCGCGCCTCCGGGGAGCGCGGCCGGGCTCCATCCGGCCCGGTGCGGGCGTCCCCTTCGGACGGCGATGCCTGTCGGGGAGGGTCATTCTGCGGCGGCCCTTTCGGCGCGGTTCTCGGGATAGAGGCAGCGGAAGGCGCGGCTGCCCTCGCGAAAGAGCGGGATCTCTCCCGCGCGGCACTCGTCCCGCGCCTTGTCGCAACGCGGGGCGAAAGCGCAGCCGGGGGGCAGGTCGTTGACCGGCGGCGGCAGGCCCGGGATCGCCTCGAGCCTGCGCTTGCCCTCTCCGAGCTCGGGAACGCAGGCGATCAGGCGCGCAGTGTAGGGGTGCGCCGGGTTGTCGAGCACCCGGTCGGTCACGCCCTCCTCGACGATGCGGCCGGCGTACATCACCGCGACGCGGTCGCAGAGCTGCGCGACGACGCCGAAATCGTGGGTGATGAAGACGATGGCGAGCCCCCGCTCGCGCCGCAGGTCGTTCAGGATCGACAGGATCTGCGCCTGCACCGTGACGTCGAGCGCGGTCGTCGGCTCGTCGGCGATGATCACGTCGGGGTCGTTGGCGAGCGCCATGGC
>CAZKPE010000655.1:0-1304 GCA_964554545.1 uncultured Lewinella sp. | reverse complement strand
CCTTAGCGGGGGGTTGAGCAAGGGCGCAGCCCGGCGAAACCCTCCGATTAAAAAAGGTGAAAAACAAGACTTCCGGGAGGTGATCAGATCGCAGCGTCATTGCCGCGTCCGCCTAACGACGTAGCCGTTAAACGAGGATGCGGACTTGCGCAGGACAACCGAGATTATCACCGGAAGTATACAAGTAGCCGCCGCGATGAAGCTCAGCCTCCAGAACGCAACGGTTAGGACCAGGGCCACGAGCCCTCCGGCCAGGAGCGGCCATCGCCTCGTTCGCGTTCCAGCTCACCCCGGTCGGTCGGATGGCCTACGGCGATCGGGCTCCGTTCCCGGCAGCGGGGACAGCTGTAGTAGTAGTTTTGCATGTCGTGAATATGCGAATTCTGAACCAAGCCACCCCCATCTACACCCTCGTCTGGCTGCGCGTGGCCATGGGCGTACTGGGTGCTCTCGACATTCTCGGCAACGGCATCTACTACCACTGGTACCACCGTGACTTCGACGGCTTCACCTTCCCCTACTACGGCTTCGGATGGGTACAGCCGCTGCCGGAACCGCTGCTGACAATCTTCTTCCTATCGGGATTTGGGTTGGGCATCGCGGTAGCGCTGGGTTGGCGGTTTCGCCTCACGGCTCCCCTCTTTGCCCTGGCGTATAGCTACCTCTTCTTACTGGAAAAGGCGCACTACCTGAATCACGGCTACCTTTTCGTCTGGTTGGCCTGGCTGCTGGCCTGCACCCCCGCCTGGCGAGAATGGTCGCTGGACGTCCGCCGAAAACCCACCGCACGGTCGACTATTGTACCGGCCTGGGCCGTCTATATCTTCCCAGTGCTGATGGGCATCGTGTACGTTTACGGGGGAATCAACAAGATTAACCACGACTGGCTGATCGAAGCCATGCCAATGAAAATGTGGCTGGCCGCCCGGGCCGAGATGCCCGTGGTCGGGTCCCTTTTCGCTCGCGAAATCACCGCATACGTGATGTCCTGGGGTGGCATGCTGCTCGACCTGACCGCCCCCTTTCTGCTGTTACACCGCCGCCTGCGCTGGTTGGCCCTGTCCCTGCTGGTCTTCTTCCACGCTACGAACCACTTGCTGTTCAATATCGGCATCTTCCCCTTTCTGTCGATGGTGCTGACCAGTCTGTACTTCGAGCCGGACTGGCCGCTACGCTTCGTGCGCTGGCTGGGGGATCGCGTACCCGCAATCGCCCGCTGGGAACGATCGTGGAGGGGGAGAACGCCAGGCCCTTTACCCGCTTTGCACCCGCGCGCCGCCGCCCTCCTGATCGCCGTGGTGTTG
>CAZKPE010000654.1:0-1328 GCA_964554545.1 uncultured Lewinella sp. | reverse complement strand
ATCGGCGGCATTTTCGGAATCGGGCTAGCCAACGCCGTCTTCGTCGACGAGATGACGATGGACAATAACCAGGAACTGGAACGGAAGGTGGATGAACTGACTCGGGAAATTCGGGCATTGCGGGAACGCCTGGCGCCATAGCCAACTACTGCCCCACCAACAGCCGCCGGGTGGTCAGCAGCAGCCCCCGTTCGTTGGTCAGGCTGTACAAATAAGTGCCGCGGGCCAGGCGGCTGACGTCAACTTCCAGGCGACCCCGGCCACGGGCGGCAGTAAATTCTTCGCGGTGTACCTCCCGGCCGAGCACGTTGACGAGGCGTAAGGTGTAGTTCCCGCTTTCGAGCCCTTCCACCTCGAAGATAGCCTGGGAGCGGGCTGGATTGGGAAAGACGCTCACCTGCGCCCGCGCCAGGCGTATCGAGCCGGTAGAGTTAGTTTGGTCGGTACGAATGAAACTGATACCGCCGTCCGCTTCCCCATCCTCATTGACGGTCACGATGGCAATAGCTTCCTTTTCCCCCTCGGCCCAGAAGTAGTACGTGGTTGTGGGGTCGGCTTCCCCCAGAACGTCCGCCAGTTCAGGCTGCTGCTGCTCCAGCGTGGAGGTGATATCGAAGGTGCCGATACCGGTAATGGCTTCTACGGTGGTAGTCACCTGCTCGACCCGCTTTTCCCGCAATACGCTGTACGTACGGCCCTGCAAAGTGAGCTCACCGTAGGCATCGACCTCATCGGTTCGCGAGCTGGTTGCCGTTATTCGAAGGGTGCTTCCGGAAGAAAGTGCCGAACCAAACTGGTCAGTGATCTCTTCCGGCAGGCTATCCACCAGCACTTCGACCTGATTGACCGTATTCGTAGTGTAACTATCCGCGTAGCGCAAGGGAGCCCGTCGTTCGGGGCGGGGCGGGTCAACGGGGGCATTCAGCTCTACACCGGCGAGAAGTTCGTTACTACCCCGGATGCCGATCAGCTCGAAAACATCATCGGTCACCCGATAGTACCCTACGGTATTGGCATCGATGCCTAAAATCAGATCGGCACCGGCAAAGGTCGTATCCTCACCTACGGGGTTCGCTAGCTGCCGTCGGAGCCGGGCCGCCGTCGGGTTTCCGAAGTCCCATTCCCGGGCCGGGCCGGCGGTAAGCAGATCTACGGCGTAGCTGCTGTCCGTAACCCCATAAACCAGTGTATCCCCCGCTTCCGGAAAGTAGGCATTGGACAGCGTAATCTGCGACCAAAGGGGGAGCGTCACGAACAACGCCACGAATAGGGTAAATGGTTTCAGCATATCGCCGATTGATAGAGCAAGGCTAAGTTAGGGCATTATT
>CAZKPE010000653.1:0-1328 GCA_964554545.1 uncultured Lewinella sp. | reverse complement strand
CAATAGTCCGCTACGCTTTTAGGCTGCCCGAGCGGTGTATTTTCTGATGTTGGTCAGCACGGCCTGTATTTTAGGCTGTTGTGGGTCGATACCGCACTGGCTAAAAATACGCAGCGCTAGTCGCTCGTTGGCGTAGGCGGTGGTAATATCCGACATAGAAAACGCTCCTCGCTGCTTGACCGGTATGCTAAGGTAGTGGGCCACTTTGGCCAGGTTGACCACCGTCATCGCCACATTGATGTGAGAGTCAATCTTGATCCAGTCTCTGGCCTGTCCCTCATCTAGACCAACAAACTGCTTGGCATCACGGAAGATGAACTCCTGCTGAAAGCGAGCCCGATAACAACTCAGCAGGTGAGCGGCCGATTGCTCCACATCCGTACTCATGTAAACCTTGATGCCTTTGATGCTTCCTGTGGGATCGAGGTGGTGAACGATGACCACTTTGATGGGTAGGCTTGCGGCCATGAGTTCGACCTTTCCGGCGTAGACTTTCGTTTTATCGTCACTCAGCTCCTCGTCTAGTGGTAATACGGTGGAGTCCGGTCGCCTCAGATCGACCCGCCCGGCATACTTTCTGGGTCTTCCCCTAGGCTTTTGAGGACCGGTATAGTAGTAGCGTAGAACTACGTTCTTGCGTAATCGCGACACCAGATGAAAACCGGCTGCGACCACCCGCTTGATGAAGGGGTTTCGGGAAAAATAGGCGTCACAAACCAAGTATTTGCTTACCCCCTGTAGTTCTTCGGCTCGTTGTTCAAGTATGTCGGCGTAGTATTCCAGTAAGCCCTCATCATCGCCACGTTCGACGGTCTGTACCCCTTCCAGATGATAAGCCGTCTTATCATCGAGGTCTACCGCCGCGATACCGGATATCTCCAGGCCCCACTTGCGCCTACCCGCCAGGCCGGAATGAAAATAGCCCGTACCGGCCGTGTGCTTGCCACTCTTACTCAAGTAGGAGGGGTCAAAGGCGATGATGAGGTTGGTGCCCGCCTGCTGCTTAACCAGCTCCAGATTGAAGGCCAACCAATCGAAGCGACGACCAAAGTGCTTTCGGTAGGTAAAGTCGTTATAGTCGCCCTGTCGGGCCAGGTTGACAAAGTTGTGACGCCCCAGAACGGCCGGCCACAGCGCGAAAAGCCGGAGCATAAATTGATAGCGCCATACGGAAAGTCCGCCAAGTTTTTGCAAAATTGGGGCAGCGAGGGTTTCGATCTTCGTCGAGCAGGTCATGTCTGGTAAGTGTGGTAACCTACAAGATACTGACTTGCTCTTTTCTTAAATATCAGACCGGACGGAAAAGCCGAAAGCGTAGCGGACTATTG
>CAZKPE010000652.1:0-1329 GCA_964554545.1 uncultured Lewinella sp. | reverse complement strand
ACGCCGAGGCCGTGCAGGGCGTGTACTCCCTGATCCAGCCCACCATCGTACCGATCTTCGCCAGCGTGAACCGCTACGGGACCCGGCAGGAGGGTGAGAGCCTGTTGATCTGGGCCGGTGAGGTCGGCAACTATAACCCGGTAGAGGAGCAACCCTACATGGAGTACCTGAAGCGCAACTGGGAAGCTACCGCCTTCCCCGCTCAGGGTCAGTTTACTTCCTTCCGTGCCTTCTGGGATAGCGCGCTCCACGATGGCGTATTCAATACCAATGCCACGGGTTCGGTGACGGACTACGGTCTTGGCTACGGGGCCGATCGCGCGCCCGCGGTTACCTCCGCACCTGCGTCCGCGCCCGCCGACTCCACCCAGGTGGTGTTCTTCGAGCAGCTGCCGGTAGCCATGGTGCTTTCCGTGGATGAGTTTGACGAGAGTGATGCCGTTCGCGGTATCGCCGCCTTTCCGGAAGTCGAAAACGAGATTTCCTTTTACGAGACGGTCAATATGGGCAACGGCGTATATGCCAACAACCCCTGGTTGCAGGAAGTCCCCGACCCGGTCACCCGCACCGTCTGGGGCAATTACCTGACCATCCCCGTCACCTACGAAGAGGGAAACAGCTACTCGGCCTACAAAAACCTGAACCCGGAAGAATACAAGGGCAAGGCCGATAAGGTGAGCCTGATCGTGGAAGGCGCGAACGCCCTGCCGACCGATGTCACCGTAGTGCGGCAGTTCGGACAACTACCCGGCACCTTCGGTCTGGCCATCGGCTACGGCCGCAAATTGACCGGTGCCCCCGGCCGCGCCCTGGGCGAGAACATCGGCGTCAACGTCTACCCCTATCTGACCGTCGACGACCGCGGCTACGTACAGTACTACAGCACCTCGGCCACCATCTCGGAAAAGGTCGACACGGAGGAGGAATTCCCGAGCGTACAGTACCATCACACGATGGGGCTTACGACCAAGAACGAAGCCGGTAAGCTCTACTACAACGTCGAGACCGGCGAGGAGGTCTACATGGACCGCCCCCTGACCGAGGCCGAGATGCAGTACCTGGAGCCCTTCAACGTGGACGAAAAGACCGTCATGGAACTGGGCGAAGGGATGCAGGGTGGTCTGACCGACCGCTCCATCATCTTCCAGGGCACCTTTGCCGAACTGCCCGCCCTGCGGGAAGAGATCGCCGAGCGCCGCGCCGAGGCCCAGCACCTGAACGAGCAGACGCTTTATCCCTACGAGGAGTACGTCAAGGACATCTACAGCCAGGGGCACTGGTGGGCCATGCACGTGGACCTGACGGCCTGTATCGGCTGTGCCGCCTGTG
>CAZKPE010000651.1:0-1330 GCA_964554545.1 uncultured Lewinella sp. | reverse complement strand
CCGGCCGCAACGCGCGGGTCTACCACATGCGTGGGGGTCCGCCGCGGCAGGTGCTCCACACGGGCCTGCGGCTGGTCGAGCGCTACTGGCCGGGCGGCGCCCTCGGCCGTCTCGCCTGGGTCCACGACCACGACGAAACTCGAGGCGCCAGCGCCAGCGCCACGTCGGCGACCGGCTAGGCCAACCCGATGGGCGAACCGCCGCGAACCGCGCGTTGCACCGGGCGATCAACCCCGCCCGCGTCCGTCCGGCGCCCGGCGCATGCGCGGCCGACATGCTAGTTCCCTGGGGCGCCGCTCATCCCGTCGAAAGCCCGCGCGCAAGGCGAACAGTCCCAGCAGGCTCCGTTCGGCGCATTCGCAGCCAAAAGGTTCCACGCTGGGTTCCGGGGCCTCTCACTCCGCCCATGGCCATCTCGGATGGCGAACAGCCCGGGCAGGCGCCGTTCGGGCTCGGCGGAGCCGCAATCGAAAGGCTCCATCTCGACCCTTGTTCGGGCCGCCGCGCATGCCGCTCAGGGCCTTCTTGAAAGGCGAACAGCCCGGGCAAAGGTCCGTTCGGCGCTCAGGCGGATCCCGGTTGAGAGGATGCGTCCCCGGAAGCCATTCATCCCCTTGAGCTTTTTGGCCCCGGCGAAAAGCCGGGACCGTGATCGTCCGGCGCCTTGCGCGTTCGCGGGTAAAAGGCCCTGTCATTGTTCTCGCGGCGGAAATATCCGGCGAGCGCCCGTTCGGGGCTCAACGCGTTCGCGACTGTATGGGTGCCCCTCTCTTCCTAGGCGCGTGTCGCACGTGCGGTTCTTTCGCCCGGCGATGAGCCCGAGGGAGTACTTGGTCGACGCCCCGCGTGTTCGGTGGAATGGTGCCATGCGTGTTCCCGGGGTACCTCCCCCGGGGGTCCTCCGGCCCGCCGAAGGGCCCGGGCCCGGATCGGTTTGGCGCTCCATGCATTCGCGGCTGACGTGGTCCACACCTTCTGCTTTCCAGGGCGGCGGTCTGCACCGGGAAGGGTTTCTCGGATGTGGCCCGCCGTCCTGCGATCGTCCGGGGGCCGTCGGGATGCGGCGGTCCCGAGGTGAAAAGCGCCGGCCTTGAGACGAGCCCCGCCCTCCGTTCCCCGCGCAGCCCGCGATTCAGCCCGGTCGGAGACGCGGCGGCTCGAACCGCCAGCGTCGCTCTTGGTGCACGCGCCCGCCCGTGGATCGCCATAGGCCCCGCGTTCCGGGACCGGTGCGCGGTCGCCCGGGGCGCCGGGCGGATCCGGGGCGCGGGGTATGGTGTCAGGCGGTCTCGAGCGCGGCAATGATGCCCGAGAAGTCTTCGGCCTTGAG
>CAZKPE010000650.1:0-1330 GCA_964554545.1 uncultured Lewinella sp. | reverse complement strand
GGTTCTGTGAGAGGCCGGGGGGGAGGTTCCCCCGGCCTACTCGACACCGCGCCCACGTCAACCGGGGCCAGTAAATTTGATGTTAGTGGGTGCTACTTATGTCCGGGTTCGTCGCGTCGGCAATGGACCGAAAGCTCCCTCCCGCTGGTCGGTCGGTTTCGGTCCATGCCGCCGCGCCGCCCCCTTGTGGGTGGGTTGAAGTTGGTTGGGTTCTATGAAGAGAGCCCCGGCTGCGTGGGCCCAATCGTTGGGCGACATGGCCCATTAGGGGCCACGGAAAATCCAATCGAGTAGAAACAAGTTATGTCGATAAGAAATAGACGACAGAAATATCAGAATTATTTCGACTATCATCAGAAAATGAATTTTGCAGCTCAATTCTTGTTAATACGCCGTTAGGAAAACTATTTATGGCAATAAATGTGAGTAAAATTATAGTTGTTAATTCAAATCTAAAACAGCATGTATTGGTTTTCAATTTTAATATGCGCTTTATGTACTTTTTCAAGTCCTATACAACAACGAGAAATATTCTATGAGCAGATTGCATTTGACTATTATTCCACCGTGATTGTAGATTCGTTTCCAATAAGAAAGAAAATACGCATAAATGAGTTTGTTATTGATATTCATCCAAGCCAGACTCACCTAGATATAGCGAAATGTTTGCTGCCGAATGTGGCCCCGAAAAATTATAAATTAATAGCTATAGAGGGTTACAAAGCAAATCAACTAAATATTGATGGCGATCAATTTAAACTAAACCTTGCAAATATCGACAAGAACAAATTTAAAATAAAATCTAACGGGAAAGGAAGTTATCCTAAAGTTCAAATATCTCTTCCCTTCTACCATCCATTAGATCCAAATAAAACGCTAATAACAGTTTATGAGAATCTTAGCGACCTAAGAAGTAACAGATACACACTAGATATAAATATAGACGGTGAAATTACTAGTTGGTGTAGGGAAGAACGCCAGTATATTAAAGTTCATTGAACCTAGTAAAATGGCAATATTGGGGAATCAGGAAGTTGGGC
Source organism: uncultured Lewinella sp. (assembly GCA_964554545.1). GTDB lineage: Bacteria > Bacteroidota > Bacteroidia > Chitinophagales > Saprospiraceae > Neolewinella. The sequence goes on along the minus strand of CAZKPE010000650.1, from coordinate 290 downwards.
ATGCCATTTTGAAATCATAGTGCAGGTGACTGCTTTAGGTTTAAAGATTATATTTAAAGCAAATTTATAAATAATCAAGTATAGCGCAAATATATCAAGTGAATCCTAGATCTAATTAGGTTAAAGTACATCGCCCAACACCGCGCCCAGCGTCAACCGGGGCTGGTGAATTTGAGGTTTTTCGGTGCTATTGATGTCCGGGTTCGTCACGCCGTCAATGGCCCGAAAGCTCCCTCTGTAGCCTTCCCAATTAGCGTTCCCACGGTTTAGTAGAAACGTCACCGGTTTTT
>CAZKPE010000649.1:0-1336 GCA_964554545.1 uncultured Lewinella sp. | reverse complement strand
ATCGGACCGCTCCGAGGGGTAGACTCACCGCAGATGGGCGCGGATTATTTTTCGCAGATTTACTTCGTAGCTGCTACGCGGTTAACGCAGATTGCTTTGTAGCGGCGCTCGTAGGGCGGGGGAACCACGGATGGGGCACGGATTCGCACGGATTAGGGCACGGATTTTTGGTGCAAGCCTTCCTACTATAATTCGTGCTTAATCCGTGGTAAAACAACGAGTAACGCGAGCTGAGGCGTAGGAGGATCGGCGTACAACGCCTCTACCGATCCGCGCGAATCCGTGCAACAATCCGTGCTTAATCCGTGGTGAAGAGAACGAGCGTAGCGAGCGAAGCCGCCAGGAAGATCGGCGTGCAACGCCTCCACCAGTTTCGCATTGATACCGAGCGTAGCAAGCAGAAGCACCAAGAAAATCCGCGCCTAATCTGCGAATCCAATCCGTGTCCATCTGCGTTGAGGAAAAGCACAGCTACCCAATCTAAGTCTATCTTCTCGATGCCAAATCTCCCCTTCCAAGCTATTCTCTTCGACCTCGACGGCACCCTAGTTAATAACATGATGGTGCACCACCGTGCCTGGCAGCAAAAGCTCCGCGAGTTGGGACTAGACTACAGCCTCGAACGGGTAAAGGAAGAAATCCACGGCGTCAACCTGGAGATCCTGGAGCGGCTCTTCGGCCACCGGACCACCCACGGAGAGCGCGTCCGCTACGCCGCGGAGAAGGAAGCCGCCTACCGCGAAATCTTCGCCGCGGAATTCGAGGAGAACATCGTCCCCGGGGCCCTCAATTTCATCCAGCGGGCGCACGATCTGGGCGTACCCATGGCCATCGCCACCGCCGGCCCCGCCGAGAACGCCGACTTTTCGATCGACCGCCTGGGCATCCGCGACCGGCTGGGGCACGTGGTCCATTCTGGTATGGTCACCAACGGTAAGCCCGACCCGGAGGTTTTTCAGCAGGCCGCCGACGGCATTGGGGTACCCCTCAACCGCTGCCTGATCTTTGAGGACAGCGTCACCGGGGCGCGGGCGGCTAACCGGGCGGGCTGTCCGGCTGTAATCCTGACGACCACCCACGCACGGGAAGAATTTGACGGGCTGGAGGTAGCCGCCTTCCAAGATGACTTTACGGGGTTGGGGATAGCAACTACCCAGGACGGATTCCAACTCAAGGGCTAGCGATCATGGCGCTTTGCGCACCTTTTTCTTCCGTTTCTTTTTCGTCTTCGTAACCAGGAAGGCCCGGTCGGTTTCGGGAAGGGCGGCCTGCTGTTTGGTCGCGCGATCCCGACGTTTCCGGGCGGTGCGGACGCGCTCTTTTTCCTGTTGGGGAG
>CAZKPE010000648.1:0-1344 GCA_964554545.1 uncultured Lewinella sp. | reverse complement strand
GCGCGGGCATGGTGAAATGGTATCACACGAGCCTTCCAAGCTCTTGGTGCGGGTTCGATTCCCGCTGCCCGCTCCACCGGGTTCCCCGCGTGCGATGCGCCGCAGCCAGCCATCGGGATACCGCTCCATTCGCGGCCCCAGCACGGCAGCACTTCCTCGCGAAACTCAGCGTGACGGACCGGGGTCTTCGCACGTGCCGGAGCCGCCCGAGCTTCCGAGCGACGTGTAGCGGAGGGCCTGGAACTCGTCCGCCGGCATCTCTCCGGTGAAGAACCGCTCGTACGCGCGGGCCGTGTCCCCATAGACGTTGCGGGCCGCCGGGTCGGCGCCGAGGGCAAGCAGCATCTCGGCCAGATCCGCACGCCCCGTCTGCCAGGCGATCATCAGCGGCGTCGCCCCGATGCCGGAGCGGACCTCGATGTCGGCGCCGCCCTTGACCAGCGCGTAGATCACCTCCGGGGTCGTCGCACAGCTCCGCATCGCCCCTGCGAGCGGTGCTAGGTCGAGCCAGCCGCGGTGGTTCGGATTGCCGCCCCAGCGCAGGATCGCCTCGACCTTCTCCGCCTCGCCGCGGATGGCGGCGAGCGTCAGCTCGCTGAAATAGGTGTCGGCCGTCGCCGTTCCGGCGATCGCGAGAAAACCCGCCGCCACGGGACCGAAGCGATGCATCGCCTGCCTCCGCTGCAACCGGGGCCAGCATAGCACTTTGGCGGCGAGAGGGGCAGGGGCAGGTCAGGCATAGCGCTCCGCCGTGAGGCCGTCGAAGGCGATCTCCGGGGCGCGGCCGAGCACCATGTCGGCGACGGCGCGGCCCGAGCCCGCCGACATCGTCCAGCCGAGCGTCCCGTGGCCGGTGTTAAGATAGAGGTTCGGATAGCGGCTCGGGCCCAGCACCGGGGTGCCGTCAGGGGTCATCGGACGCAACCCGGTCCAGCCGTCGAGCCGCGAGAGATCGCCGCCGCCGGGGAAGAGGTCACCGACGACGTGCGTCACGGTGTCGGTCGCGTGCGGCCCGAGGCGGCCGGAATAGCCCGCGATCTCCGCCGTTCCGGCGACGCGGATGCGGTCTCCGAGCCGGGTGATCGCCACCTTGTGGGTCTCGTCCATCAGCGTCGATTGCGGGGCGCGGGCGTCGTCGACGACGGGGATGGTGATCGAGTAGCCCTTGACCGGGTAGATCGGCAGGTCGATGGCGATCGGCCGCAGCAGTCGCGGACCATAGGTGCCGAGGCAGCAGACATATACGTCGCCCGTCACCCGCCCCTCGGGCGCGCAGTCGATGCCGACGACGCGGCCGCCCTCCACCGCGATCTGCTCGATCGTCTGCCCGTAGTGGAAGTCGAC
>CAZKPE010000647.1:0-1346 GCA_964554545.1 uncultured Lewinella sp. | reverse complement strand
GCCTCGGCATCAGCCTCGGCTATCCGACCTATCGCGAAGGCCTGCGCGCCGTCCTTGCGGAGGAGGGGCGGGAGCCGGCCGCCTGAGCGGACGCTCGTCGGCGCGAAACCGACCGGCAGCCGTTAACCAAAGCCCGCGCTTTCGGTTTCAAACGACGGACCGCGCCCGATATTCTGCCGAGATGCTTGGTAAATGGTGGTCTGTCGTGAAGTTCAGGGTTTTCGGTTCGGCGCTGATGGCGCTTTCGGTCGCATCCGGCACCGCGGGCGCCGCAACGATCTCGGTGGGGAACTATACAGCCTCCGCGTATCAGACGGCGCTCGCGTCGCTTGGCCCCGTCGTGACGGAGGGGTTCGAGGGTGCCGACCTCGGGGAAGTCGCCGGCGGCAGCGCCCTGTCGACCGCGGTCGGGTCGTTCGCGACGCTCGGCGGCGCGGGGACGGGGCAATCCGTCGTCGGCTCGGGCAAGAACCTCGCCGTGCGCGACGGCACCGTGTTCGGCCGGTCGAACAGCACCAAGGGCGGCGCGCGGTTCCTCGATTCCAACGACACCTGGGGCATCTCCTGGACCGCCACGACCGGCTCGCTCTTCGACCGGCTGGTCTTCGTGCTGACCGACGTCGCGGATCAGGGCGTCACCTGGACGATGCAGGTCGGCGAGACCGTGACGAGCCTGTCCGGCCTCGGCAACGGCAGCCGGAAGATCGTCAGCGTCCTCTTCGACGACAGCGTCAGTTCGGCGCAACTGACCTTCGCCAACATGCGGCGTGGCGTGTACGCGACCAACGACGGCTTCGGCATCGACGACGTCGCCGTGAACGTCGCTCCGGCGCCGGTCCCGCTCCCGGCGGGCGTCCTGCTCCTGACCGGCGCGCTGGGCATCCTCGGTCTCTGGCGCCGTCGCACGGCCTGAGCCGACCCGCCCTTGCACGAACACCGGGCGGTCCCGATCGGGCCGCCCGGTGCGCCGTCCATGCGGCTGCTGCGGCGGCGGATCCGGGGCGGGTCCGTTCCTCCGGCGGCTCACTTGAGGTTCCTGGCCCGGACGTGACGTGGCGGACGGCAGCGCAGAACCGCCAGGATATCGGCCGGACGGTCTGTGCCGAGGCGCTCCATCAACAGCCCGATGCTGCCGCCGCCTTCGGCGGCCGACCCGGCATAGGTGGCGGCCCGGACGCCGCCGCGGGGGGCGGACTAGGCGCGCACCTCGCGCACCGACGGAACCCCCAGGGTCGCGAGTACCCTGGCCTCGATGTGCTCTGCGTTCATCCCGGCGACCGCATACATGTCTCGAGGGTTCGCCTGGTCGACGAAGATGTCGGGCAGGACCATCGACCTGAACTTCA
>CAZKPE010000646.1:0-1347 GCA_964554545.1 uncultured Lewinella sp. | reverse complement strand
GCCGCGCCTACACGATCCCGGCGGCGACCCTGCCCGGCGGCCGCGGCCTGGGCGAACCGGTGCGGCTGATGATCGACCTGCCGAACGAGGCCGGGATCCTCGCCCTCTTCGTCCACGACACCGGGCGGGAGCTCCTCGTCGCCTCCTCGGCCGGGGACGGCTTCGTCGCGCCCGAGGGCGAGGTCGCGGCGCAGACCCGCGCCGGGCGGCAGGTGCTGAACCTGCGCGGCGGTGCGGTGGCGTGCGTCTGTCGCGAGGCCTCGGGCGATCACGTCGCCGTCGTCGGCGAAAACCGCAAGCTGCTGGTCTTCCCGCTGGCCGAGCTGCCGCGGATGAGCCGCGGCAAGGGCGTGCGGCTGCAGCGCTACAAGGACGGCGGCCTCTCCGACGCGCGCACTTTCACGCTGGCCGAGGGGCTGTCGTGGCACGATCCGGCGGGACGGGTGCGCACCGAGCGTGAGCTTGCCGACTGGACCGGTGTCCGCGCCGGCGCCGGCCGGATGGCGCCGCGCGGGTTCCCGCGAGACAACCGGTTCACCTGAGGATCGTGGATTGCAGCCCGTCGAACCGCCTTCTATCGCTGCCGGTTCGACACTGGGGGACCTGATGCGCGCCATCCCGACCATCGCCATGATCCTCGCCCTCGCCGCCTGCGCCGGCGAGCCGCTGGCCGAGCGCCCGGAACCCGTGGGCGACTTCCGCCTCGGCTATGCCCTCGCTAAGGTGGAGCGGCCCGAGCAGGGGCCGTTCTCGCGCGTGATCTCGGACGAGCAGATCAAGGACGAGGTCGAGAGCGCCGTGCGCGAGCGCCTCGGTCGCTACGACGGCGACGGCCTCTACCACGTCGGCATGGCCGTCGGCGGCTACGTGCTGGCACAGCCCGGCGTACCGCTCCTCTTCTCGCCGCGGTCTGTGATGATCGTCGACGTGACCGTCTTCGACAACGCCACGCGGCAGAAGATCAACGCCGAGCCCTACCGGATCACGGCGTTCGAGGGGATGGAGAACACCGCCCCGATCGTCGGGTCGGGCCTCGTCCGCGGCGCCGAGCAGCAGCTCGGCAACCTCGCCGAGCAGGTCGCGGTGCAGATCGAGAACTGGATCGAGGCGAACCCGCAGCTCTTCGTGCCCGAGCCCGGCGCCGCGCGCGTGCCGTTCGACCCGGCCCTGCGGGCGCAGCCCGGCGGCGTGTCGGCCAACTGACGCTTGCGTTCGGCAAGGCGACTGAGTAAGCGGCGCGCGATGTTGGATAGGGGTCGCACGGCCCCGCTGCGAATGAGGCGACACACCCCATGGGCAAGGCGAAGTTCGAGCGGACGAAGCCGCACGTGAACGTGGGCACGATCG
>CAZKPE010000645.1:0-1353 GCA_964554545.1 uncultured Lewinella sp. | reverse complement strand
AGTCGATTTTACGATCGAAGTCGCCTACGAGAACGACCCCGACAAAGTTTTATATCAAGTACGCATGAACAATTAAATTAAATTAAACTACTCTCATTTTTGGCCACCAATGATAGCAAGTTAATCCTCTGACTAAATCCTGTTGTTTTAATAGCTTTTGACACCGAATCACCAGTAACTCTTCAAGCTCAGATAGCGATCGCACAGTATGATTGGCGATCGCTTCATTGGTCAACGGCCACAAACGCTCTGCGGGTTGCAATTCAGGGGAGTGCGCAGGCAGAAAGAACAGATCTAATCCTTCTGGTAATTCTAATTTATGAGAGATATGCCAACCTGCTTGGTCTAATACCAGTAAGATTCTCTTGTTGCGATTAAGCTGAAATTCGCGAGCAAAATCTGCCAGAACTCGATTAAATAATTGAGTATTAGTGTAGGGCAAAATCCACGCCTTTATTTTCTCCTGACTCTGGATGAACGAATCCATAAAGCCAAAGCCATTTATATTGTGTTTTGACTCCTGCAATGGGCTGTTCTCCAACTGGTGTCCAGACAAGACGCAAAACTGATTGTAACCCCAGACGATGTTCATCCTCACTCCAGACTTCAATGTCTGCTTCAGGATACTGAGCTTGAAGCCGAGATAATTGACCACTTAGTTTTTTTTCCAGTTTTGTTGCTCTTGTAAAGAAATTTCTTGATGTTCTGGTCTTGGTACTTTGAGGCTATATTCCATCTGCTTTAAGTATTCCCATCCCCTCATCCGACTCACTTTTTTACCTGTGATTTCACTCATCCATTCGGCAACTTTTCGACCATTCCATAATCCTCCGTCTGAGGCTGGGCTAGTTAATACTTGATGTAACTGTGCTTGTTGTACATCATTAAGTAATGGCTCTTTGCCTGGATTTGATGCTCGTAAATCACCTAATCCTTCTTTTCCCTGCTGATTATACCGATTGATTAGTTGATAAACCCAGGTCTGGCTGTAGCTTGTTATTTCAGCTACCTGTTTGGGAGTTTTACCTGTTGAGAGTAACCAAATTATTTGGTAATGACTTTTTTCAATGACATTCGTGGCATTACGATACCTGTTTAGCAACTCTTGTGTACTCAGGTGCTGACTAAGAGAAAGTTGTTTTGGCACGGCTACTTTATCTGGATGGATGCAATTTTATTTTAATTGATTATCCGTACTTGATATTAGTCGTTAATTACGAATAGTTAAACAAAATTGTCCTAACATAACTTTGTACGGTTATATCTCTTCTTTGGGCAAAATTACTGAATACCACGAACTAATCTGTTGAGTAATTTAATAACCCGCTGTTCAAATTCGTCAGGATTAATTCG
>CAZKPE010000644.1:0-1353 GCA_964554545.1 uncultured Lewinella sp. | reverse complement strand
CGTGTGTGGATGGCTCCTGCCTTGCAAGAGGTTTCGGCAATGTCGCAGCTCGTCAGTACAGTCGTGTGTGCGGCCTGTTTGCGCAGCTTCTGAGTGGTCGCCGCTGGCCCTGATGAGTTCCGCAGGCGAGGTTCCAATCGGCAAAGCGAACTCGAGGTTCGTGCCATTCGGCGGAGTGCCCTGGCCCTTGGTTGACTGGTGCCGCGTCATCACCTCATTCGTCTTGCAACTCTCGGCAGAACCGTCCCTGCATCAGGCCGGCTGCCGGTACTCCTGTCGCTTCGCCATCATCGCCCAGATGACCCGGGCAGCCTTGTTGGCCATGGCGGTGGTGGCGAGCCGGAACGGCTTCTCGGCAAGGATCTTCGCGGTCCAGAAGTCCACGCGTTCGGGATGCCTTCGGGCGAGCAAGGCGCGCGACGTCATGCCGACGATCAGAAGCCTGCGCAGATACCTGTCGCCTTTCTTGGTGATCCGCCCGAGCCTCTCCTTGCCGCCGCTCGACTTGTTCAGCGGGGTCAGTCCGAGCCATGCAGCCAGATCGCGGCCGCGCCTGAACTGACGGGCGTCGCCGATGGTGGCGACGACGCCGGAGGCGGTGATCGGTCCGATGCCCGGCACGCGCATCAGCCGCCGAGCGTCGGCGTCGAGCCAGGCGTGCTGCTCGATCAGCTTGGTGTAGCCCTCGATCCGCGCGTTGAGGCCCTGCAGCTGATGGCACAGCGTGCCCAGGATCCCGCTTGCCATCTCGGGCAGGTCGAAAGGTTCGCCGGCAAGATGGCGATCGGCATAGCGGATGACAGCCTCGATGCCGGTCGGCAGGACATGCCCGAACTCGCGCAGGATGCTGCGGATCATGTTGACGACCTGCGTCCGCTGCCGGACGACGAGATCTCGAGTGCGATGGATCGCCAGGAGTGCCTGCTGGTCGGTCGACTTGATCTCCACGAACCTCATCGTCGGTCGCCGGACCGCCTCGCAGATCGCCTCGGCGTCGACCGCGTCGGTCTTGCCGCGCTTCACGTAAGGTTTGACGTAGAAGGCCGGCATCAGCCGCACCTCGTGCCCGAGCTTGCGCAGCTCACGTCCCCAGTGATGCGCCGACCCGCAGGCTTCCAAGCCTACCGTGCAGCGAGGCAACGTCTCGAAGAAGCTCAGCAGCTTCGCACGCTTGATGCTTCGGTTGAAAACGACCCGTCCGCTCGCGGAAATCCCGTGAACCTGGAAGACATCCTTGGCCAAATCAAGGCCGACGGTTGTAACTGTCATTGGGTGGCTCCTCTCCTGCAGTCGATGACAACTGCACTATGGCGCATCGCGACGCCGGGGGAGCAGGAGCCATCCACCCCATCC
>CAZKPE010000643.1:0-1355 GCA_964554545.1 uncultured Lewinella sp. | reverse complement strand
TTCTACGCGCAGAACGACGGCCTGAGGATCACCGACCTGCACCAGGGGATCGTCTGGGGGACGCACACCGACCAGACCCGGCGGCACGTGCAACTGATCAACCGGTTCGACTACGACGGCGACTACGGGACGGTGCTGAACCGGTTCCTGATTCAGGCGGCGATCGACTATCCGCTGACGGTGCACGGGACCGGCGGGCAGACCCGCGCCTTCATCCACATTCAGGACAGCGTGCGCTGCATCGAACTGGCGCTGGGCGATCCGCCCGGGACCGGCGAGCGGGTGCGCATCTTTAACCAGATGACCGAGACGCACCGGGTGCGCGACCTCGCCGAGATGGTGGCGGGACTGACCGGGGCCCGGGTCGCCTACCTGCCGAACCCGCGGAAGGAGGCGCCGGAGAACGACCTCGTGGTACGCAACGAGGGGTTTCTCGATCTGGGGCTCGAGCCGACGACGCTGGCGGCAGGGCTTCTCGAGGAGGTGGTCGAGGTGGCGCGGCGGTACGCCTACCGCATCGACCGCAAGCGGGTGCCCGCGGTCAGCGCCTGGACGCGCAAGCTCGGTGCCCGGGTCGAGCGCGACCCCGAGGGCCGGGGCCTGCGCAGCGCGTCCTGATAGGCGGGCGCCGGCTGTCGCGGGTGCGGGATCGCCTCATGGCCTTCGGCGGCCGTGCGGAGACGACGGGCAACGTCGAGCTCGCCCTGGCCAAGGTTTTGAACAACATCTGCGAGCACGCCTATCGCGGGCGCGACGACGGGCGGATCGAGATCGGGCTTCGCGGTGTGCCGGACGGGATCGCCGTCGAGATAGGCGACCACGGCCGCCCGATGCCGGCGGGGCGGATGGCGTGCGCGCCGAACCCGCATCCGCAGCCGGGGATCCGCCATGCCGGGAGCACGACGCTCGGGGGTGAACTGCCGCCGCGCTTCGACGAGGGGCGGGGCGGGGTCGAAGGCTGGCCGATCCTCGACGTGCCGGAGGCGCATGCCGCGCCGGCCGGCGACGCGAGGGGATGCCGGGGTTTCCCGAAGCGCCCTGGTTCGGGGCCGCACCGGTCCGGGTCGGCAAGGTGGCTGAGGCGCTGGGCGAGGGGGGTGGATGTGACCGACGCGCGGCGGGCGCACGCGACCCTGAGCGCCGCCTTCGGATGCGCCGCGGACCCGGCGGCGGGGACCGCCGCGGCGTTCGCGATGGGGGACGGCGCCCGGGGACTGCTCGCGGCGGAGCGCGCGGTGCCGCGCGGGGCCGCCGCGTTTCCGTCGTCGGTCCGCGGGGCCGGTTGAGCGGTGGGCGTCGCAGGGGGATCGGGTTCTGCGGGCGGTCGACGCTGCGCCTATGTCACGCTGGTGACG
>CAZKPE010000642.1:0-1355 GCA_964554545.1 uncultured Lewinella sp. | reverse complement strand
GTCCTGGCCATTAATTCATTGAAACGGTGAGGAAGCAGGGCGGGCTACTGGGTCGGATCGCCTTCACCAAGTCCATGGCCCGGGAAGTGGAGGCTACTTCTATCACGATCCCTTACGACTGGTCTCAGCCCACCTTCCACCACCCAGTAGTCGAGAAACTATACCAGATACCCAGTGGTGAGGAGGGGTATATAGAAATAGTCGGGCTACAACTGGACGAACTGCCCCGCGATACCCTCATCGCCGACCTGCGGACGGTACTCCGGGACATGATCGTACGCTTCGACACTTGGCGGGAAGTAGAAGAAGGTGCGCCCTTCGAAACCTTGGAGCATGCGCTGAAGCTCCTGGCTTATTATGAGGCCTCCGAAGCCCTGCCAGACGTACTCAACCTGGCCCGGATGGACGGAGAGTTCAGCGAGCACTTCTTCGGTTGGGAGCTTGAGGAAACGCTACGGCTACCTGTTTATCAAATTGGAAAAGACCGACTGGAGGAGATCTACGCCTACCTCACCGAAGCGGGGAACGACGGTTGGGTGCGGGTGGCCGTAGCGTATACCCTCACCCAAGCGGCGCTGCAGGACCCCGAGCGGCGGCAGGAAGTGATCGGCTACTTCCAACGGCTGTTCCGCTACCTGCTGGACCACCAGGACGATACGGGACTCATGGATACCAATTTCATCACTCATGTGGTCAGTCAGAGCACCGACCTGCGCGCCCCCGAGCTATTCGGCCCCATCCGCGAGCTCTACGAAGCCGGCTGGGTGGCCCCCGACGTGATGGGCGACTTGTACGAGATCGAGTACCGCCTTCACCAGCCTCCCGACCCGAAAGATTTACTGACCATACCGACCGATCTGCGGGGCTACTACGTGCGGGAAGCGCCGAAGGTCTCCTCCCCGAATCCGATGAAAAATTTTCAGGAGTTCCTACTTGCTAATAAATCACCCGTCGAGCGGCTTATCTGGAAGGAGCGCGACCGGCAGGCGGACCGGCCGATTTACCCGGGGCTGGGGGGTGGCCGTGTGGCCCCGGCACGGTCGCGGAAGGTGGGGCGGAACGAGCCCTGCCCTTGTGGGAGTGGGCGGAAGTATAAGCGGTGTTGTTTGGGGGGGGTAGATAGATAATCCTACATCTTCAGATATACCCCGCTAATCGCCGAGATGCCCAACGGTACTAAAAGATAGTGGGCTGTTCGAGGGGGAGCGGATGGTGGGTTGGGATAGGGAGGTGGAGGCGCACTACGGACATTATGTAAGTAAAGTTCCACTTGTGTCTGGACCTATTTCTTCTCAATTCATCACCGGTGCTTCAACCGGACGTCCGGTAGTCAGCATAAGCCGGATACGGCAGAA
>CAZKPE010000641.1:0-1357 GCA_964554545.1 uncultured Lewinella sp. | reverse complement strand
TCGACGGGGCGGATCCGCAAGACCGCGTGACCCCGCGCGGGGTCTGCTGCGTTGGGTCCCCGTGAACCGGATGCGAAGGAGTATGTCCATGCGAACGCTGCTGATCGGGGCCTGCCTCGCCCTGGCCTCTGCCGCGCAGGCCGAGCAGATCGGCGAGGTCGGCGTCGACTGGGTCGGCAACGACATCATCATCGAGGCCGTGCACGACCCGAAGGTGCCGGGCGTGACCTGCCATGTCGCGTACTTCGAGCGCGGCCTCTTCGACCGCGTGTCCAAGGGCAATTGGTTCGAGGATCCGTCGAACGCCTCCATCGCCTGCCGGCAGACGGGCCCGATCGAGGTCGGGGACATCGATCGCGGCGAACACGGGGAGGAGGTGTTCAGCGAACGGCGCTCCATCGTCTTCAAGTCGCTGCGCATCAAGCGCATCTTCGACGAGGCGAACGGCGTCCTCGTCTATCTCGCGCATGCGCGAGAGGTGACGGACGGCTCGGCGAAGATGTCGATCTCGACGGTGCCGCTCTACGCGCCCGGAAGTTGACAAGGCGGCGCGGGGCGCCGCGCCCGGAACCCGGAGGATGCCAAGTGTGACTATCATGCGGGGGCTGCGCATCGACCTCACCTGCCGGGCGCCGGCGGTGGTCCGCTATCGCGTAGCCGGGACGGCGCTGCCGCCCATGCGCATCGTCGTCGTCTCGGATGTGCACACGGGCGGCTGGTGGGCGACCAGGGCGATGCTGGAGGACGCCGTGGCCCTGGCCAACGCGCAGGAGCCCGACCTCGCGGTCTTCGCCGGCGATGCGGTATCGGACCGGATGTTGCCGCACCGGCGGGTGCCGCCCGAGCACATCGCGACGACGCTCGCCGGCCTGAAGGCGCGCCTCGGCGCTTGGGCGGTCCTGGGCAACCATGACTGGAAGGAGGACCGGCTGGCCCGTCGCAGCGATTTCCGCACCTGCACGTCATGGCAGGAACTCGAGAAGGCCGGCGTGCCGGTCCTCAACAACCGGGCGGTCGAGCTCGACGAGGCCTGGCTCGTGGGCGTCGACAGCCGGCGGGCGCGGCGGGCGCGCAGGCAGCCGGGCCTCGACGACCCCGACGCGGCCTTCGCCGACGTGCCCCGGGGCGCGCCCGCGATCCTGCTCGCGCACGAACCCGACATCTTCGCCGAGGACGACCGCGCGCTGCTGCAGATCAGCGGCCACACCCACGGCGGCCAGATCGCCCCCTTCGGCTGGACGCCGGTGATCCCGTCGGACTACGGCAGCCGCTACGCCTACGGTCACTACCGGGAGGGCGGGCGGCACCTCGTCGTGACCGGCGGGCTCGGCTTCGTCGGCATCCCCTTGCGCGTCGG
>CAZKPE010000640.1:0-1361 GCA_964554545.1 uncultured Lewinella sp. | reverse complement strand
GTAAATCGACCGCCTCGGGGCTGACCTCGAACCGGCCGGTGTCCGTCCCGGCGATTTGCAGCACCCGTTCCACCTGCCCGTTCAGTCGCTCGTACTGTTCATGGATGAGACGGGCGTAGCGGGAGAGCCGGCCATCGGCGGCAATGTGGGTGTCGCGGGCCAGAACAGCGGCGGCAATGCGAATGGTCGACAGCGGCGTCTTGAACTCGTGCGTCATATTGTCGATGAACTCCTTCTGCATATTCGCCAGCCGCCGCTGCCGCAGAATCACGAGCAGGGAGTAGGCGAAGAAAGCCACCGTCAGGATCAGGATGACCGACAGGAAAACCACCAGCTGCATCTTTTGCCAGATGTACCCTGTACGCGTCGGAAATTTGACGCCGAAGTAGTAAAGCAGGCCCTCGTCGGGGGGCAGGGAGACGGTGCCGGTAGCTCGGTCGGTGGGCAGGGGTCGACTGTCGGCGGTGCAGTAGCCACCGTAGGCCATCTCATTGCTGGCGCAGTCGAAGATGGCGTACTCGAAATCGATGTCGAGCTGCAATCGCTGCAGTTCCTGCTGCATGAGGTACTCCAGCCGCTGGGCGTCGATCTCGCTTTCGGTATTGACGATGAAGTAGTTGCTGCTGCGCTGGCGGACAATGTCGCGGGTAGGCAGATCGGCGTTGTTGTCGGCGGCCAGCTGGCGGGCCACGCCGTAGAGGGCCAATTGTACTTTCTGGCTAAACTCGGTGTCGTTGAGGTCCCAGGTGGTCACCACCCAGTAGGTCTGCATCCCGACGATGCCCAGAATGGCCACGATGCCCAACAGGACGACCCGACGAATGATGCGCTTGTGCATGGATGGTAAAGATGGCGGCTACACGGGGTAAACGCCGTAACGGGTAGGGGGATTAACAGGGCGTTTACAAACGATCGAAGACCTCGAAACGGTACCGCTGCTCGTACCGCCCCCCCGGCGCAATGAAAAAGCCCTCCGCCACCACCGGCGTCACCGAAAAGTAGGGCATCTCGGGGTGGACCCGCACGAACTGGGGCGCCCGGAAATTGGCCGGATCGGGGTAGATGCGCAGGCCGGCCGTAGCGCCGTCGATGGGACCGTACATCGCCAGCCAGTCGGGGCGGCTGTGGTTGGCGGGGACGCGGGTGCGGTCATCGCTGGTCAAGAATTCGGCTTCCCCCGCATAGTGGGTACTATCCTCCCGGTTCCACCGCCGACTGCCGCGGACGCCGAGGCCCCCGTAGAGGTGTTTTTCCAGAAAGAGGGTATCGTCGGTCACGTTGGTTTGTACGCTGCGCAGATCGAAATGGTAGGGGGCGGTGTCGGCGTGTACCCGCAGGTGCCACTCGTCCTCCAGCACGAC
>CAZKPE010000639.1:0-1362 GCA_964554545.1 uncultured Lewinella sp. | reverse complement strand
CCCTGGGGGTCAAGGTATACCCCATTACCCTTTCACAGGTAGTTAAGGCGTATGAGAAGGTAAGGCGCAGCGGCGGCGAGGCCGGCGGGGTCGACGGTCAGAGTCTGGAAGACTATTCGGTTGATCTACAGGCTAATCTGTACCGTTTGTGGAACCGTCTGACGTCAGGCTCGTACCACGCCAGTCCGGTACGCGAGGTAGAGATACCGAAGGGAGATGGGGGAGTAAGGAAGTTAGGCATACCGACGGTAGAGGACCGCATAGCGCAACAAGTCATTAAGCGCTACCTCGAACCGCGGTTAGACCATCTTTTTCACCCCCACTCCTATGGGTACCGCTCGAAGCGCAACGCCAAACAGGCGTTGCGAGTGGTCCGGCGTCAGTGCTGGGCCTACGACTATTGCATCGACCTGGACATCAAGAGCTTCTTCGACGAAGTCTCGCACGACCTACTGTTAAAGGCACTGCGGAAGCACGTATCCGAGAATTGGGTGCTCAGGCTTATTGAACAGTGGTTGCGGGCCCCGATCGTGGAGGCTGATGGTCAGTGGCGCATGCGTGTAGGCCGGGGCACTCCGCAGGGCGGGGTGATCTCGCCCCTGCTGTCCAACCTGTTTTTGCACTACGTGCTGGACGCCTGGTTGGAGCGCACCTTTTCGGGTCTGGCGTTGATCCGGTACGCGGATGATGCCATCGTATGCTGCCGGTCTGCGGCGCAGGCCGAGCTGGTACTGGCGCGGATCGGGGAGCGGATGAGGGAGTGTGGCCTGCGGCTACATCCGGTCAAGACCAAGATTGTCTTTTGCAAGAAGGGCGGTAGGGTCCAGGAGTCGGACTACCCCGTTTGCTTTGACTTTCTGGGTTACCGCTTCCAGCCCCGCACGAAGCGCAGCAGTAAGAGCGGTAAGCTGTTCCTGGGCTTTGACGGGGCGATCTCGCCGGCGGCGGCCAAGCGCATCACCCAGGTGGTGCGTGACAGCAACCTGACGCGGCAGACACAAGGCTCGCTTCATCAGATCGCCAAGGCGCTCAATCCCAAGTTACGGGGGTGGTACAACTACTACTCGGAACTGGGGTGGGGTGAGCTAAAGCGGGTGCTGGAGCGGGTCAACTTCCGCATCATGCGCTGGGGTATGAGAAAGTATCGCCGCTTGCGGGGTAGTTACCGGCGGGCTTGTGCGTGGATGAAGTCGCTGGCCGCCCGGGCACCGGACTTATTCTACCACTGGCAGTTCGGCATTACCTTTATTAGCAAGCAGACGGCCTAATGCTTAACAAGAGCCGTATGATGGGAGACTATCACGTACGGTTCTGTGAGAGGCCGGGGGGGAGGTTCCCCCGGCCTACTCGACACCGCGCCCA
>CAZKPE010000638.1:0-1363 GCA_964554545.1 uncultured Lewinella sp. | reverse complement strand
AATTCGCCATGGCCCGACTGGGCGGCACCTGGAAAATGCCCATCCTCTGGCGCCTTCAAAGCCGCGTCTACCGCTACGGCGAGCTCAAAAAATCCATCGCCCACATCTCCGACAAGATGCTCACCTCCCAGTTGCGCGAACTGGAAGCCGACGGATTCCTGCACCGCGAGGTCTACCCAGTCGTCCCCCCCAAGGTAGAGTACAGCATCACGGAAAAGGGGCGGACGGCCATTCCGGTCATTGCCACCATTCGGGAGTATGGGCTGCGGCTGATGGAGGAGGCGGGGGTGGAGCGGTAGGACGGCTTGATGAGGGCGGCGGGGCGCGGGTGCAATCAAGTCAACCAACTTGGAAATGATGTTGTTTTTCAAGTCAATCCACTTGAAATGGAGCGGCTCTTTGTTATAAGCGACCTATACCGGCAACGGGCCGACCTTACTTACGTCCGTCCACTTTACGACCGCATCGACTGGGAGGGGAACCTGACCGCCCTACTCGGGGCCCGGGGGACGGGCAAAACGACACTCCTGCTACAGCGTCTGCACCGGCTCCGGCTACCCCCACGGGAAGCGCTGTATGTCGATTTGGGCGACCTCTACTTCCAAGAGAACCGCATCATCGACTTCATCATGGCCTACGTCGAGCAGGGCGGTCGCTACCTGCTGATCGACGAGGTACACCGCTACGGCTACGACAGTTGGGCCAGTGAGCTCAAGCAGGCCTACGATCTCTTCCGGGGTACCCTACGTATCACCTTTACCGGCTCGGCGGCCGTTCGCATTCTGGACCGGGAGGCCGACCTCAGTCGTCGGGTGCTGCAGGTGCGTATTCCCGGGTTATCCTTTCGGGAGTACCTGCTGCTGGCCCACCGGATCGAACTACCCACCTACTCCCTGTCCGAAATCCTGAGCGGTCACGAGCGGATTGTCGGCGAATTGCTTACCGACGCGTTCCGCCCGCTCCCCCTGCTGGATGCCTATCAGCGACGGGGTTATTACCCCTTTTTCCTGAGCGACCCGGCGGGCTATGCGGGGCGGGTGAACAGCACCGTACAGCTAGTACTACAAACTGACTTACCCGCCGTCAACGAGCGCGGCCGCGTGGATTACCAGCAAATCAGCCGGCTACTCTACGCCATCGCTTCCTCCGTGCCGTTCCAACCGAACATCCACAAACTGGGGGAGCGGCTGGGTATGGCCCGGGAAACCATCCTGCACTATCTAAATTTACTCGAACGGGCCGATATCATCACCAATCTACGCAACGAGGCCAAGGGGGTCGCCAGCCTCGCAAAGCCCGACAAGATCTTCCTGAACAACACCAATCTGCTCTATGCCCTGGCCCCCCAGGAAGTAGCGAAGGG
>CAZKPE010000637.1:0-1364 GCA_964554545.1 uncultured Lewinella sp. | reverse complement strand
TGCTGTGCTACTTCCTGCCGGCGCTGCTGCACTGGCCGTTGGGCATCATCGCCTACGACTGGTACGAATACGGACTGATCGATGCGTTGGCCGAGCGTGGGCTCACCCTCCCCGACGGCCTTTCCTTCGGGGAGATCAACCGCTACCTGGAAGCGCAGGGGTTGGACCCGGGGGAGTTCGCGGCCTACCGCGGCCACAGCCAACTCTACTTTATGGCGAGCCGCTACCTGCTGCCGGCCAGTCTGATCCTGCTTTGCCTGAATATCGACATCCCAGGTATTATCAACCTGGGCTACCGCGCCATCGTCATGTTTCTGGCGGCCACCTTCGGCATCGTGCTGGGCGGGCCGATCGCGCTGCTGATCGTGACCTACCTCTTTCCGGGGCTGATCGACATCGACCCGGACCTGCTCTGGCGGGGCCTCAGTACCATCGCCGGCAGCTGGATCGGGGGTGGAGCCAATCAGGCGGCCATGCAGATCATCAACGAGGTGCCGCCGGGCATCTTCGGGCAGATGATCGTGGTCGACGTGCTGGTCGCCAACATTTGGCTGGCCTTCCTGCTCTTCGGGGCGGGGCGGGCGGCGCGCATCGACCGGGCCATCGGGGCGGACGCTTCGGCCATCGCTAAGTTGGTGGACAAGATGGAATCCTACGCCGAGCAGGTGCGCCGCATTCCGAGCAGCATCGACCTGTACCAGTTGCTCGGGGTGGCTTTCGGGGGCGTGGCCCTGGCCCATCTCGGGGCGGACCTGCTGGCTCCCTTCTTCGCCTCCTTCCGCGAAACCCTGGAGGCGCTGCGGCTCAACACCCTCACCAGCGGCTTCTTCTGGATGGTCGTACTGGCCACCACCATAGGCTTCCTGCTCAGCTTCACCCGGGCGCGGCGGCTGGAGGGGGCGGGGGCCAGTAAGTGGGGCGGTATCTTCATCTACATCCTCGTCACCACCATCGGGATGCAGATGAATATCGGCGACGTACTCGACAATCTCGGGCTCTTCGCCATTGGACTGATCTGGATGCTGATCCACATCACCGTACTGCTCGTGACGGCCTGGCTCATCAAAGCGCCTTTCTTCTACGTGGCCGTGGGCAGTCAGGCGAACGTAGGCGGGGCTGCCTCGGCGCCGGTGGTGGCGAGTGCCTTCAATCCGGTACTGGCGCCGGTGGGGGCCATCATGGCGGTGATCGGCTACGCGCTGGGGACCTATGGGGCGTTGTTGTGTAGTTATTTGATGGAGCTGGCGGTGACCTAGTGGCAAAGTAAGCCCGTATCAGGGTAGTGGTCCGGTAGTGTTTTGAAGTGCCGTGTATCCTTTGGCGATTTCCCGCCGTTGTTCCGCCGAATACAATTTCCCGATCGG
>CAZKPE010000636.1:0-1365 GCA_964554545.1 uncultured Lewinella sp. | reverse complement strand
CTCGCAGATCAAGGCCGGCGACGTGCTCGCGCGCGTCTCCACCGAGAGCGCCAAGACGCGCGACATCACGGGCGGCCTGCCGCGCGTGGCGGAGCTGTTCGAGGCGCGCCGTCCCAAGGACCACGCGATCATCGCCGAGATCGACGGCTACGTGAAGTTTGGGCGCGACTACAAGAACAAGCGCCGGATCACGATCGAGCCCGCCGACGACACGATGGAGCCGGTCGAGTACATGGTGCCCAAGGGCAAGCACATCCCGGTGGCCGAGGGCGACTTCGTCCAGAAGGGCGACTACATCATGGATGGCAACCCCGCGCCGCACGACATCCTCAGGATCATGGGGATCGAGGCGCTGGCGGATTACCTGATCGACGAGGTGCAGGACGTCTACCGGCTGCAGGGCGTGAAGATCAATGACAAGCACATCGAAGTCATCGTCCGGCAGATGCTGCAGAAGTGGGAGATCCTCGACAGCGGCGAGACCACGCTCCTCAAGGGCGAGCATGTCGACAAGGCCGAGTTCGACGCGATGAACGAAAAGGCGCTCGCCGACGGCCGCCGTCCTGCCGAGGGAGAGCCGATCCTGCTCGGCATCACCAAGGCCAGCCTGCAGACGCGGTCGTTCATCTCGGCGGCCTCGTTCCAGGAGACGACGCGGGTGCTGACCGAGGCCTCGGTTCAGGGCAAGCGTGACAAGCTCGTGGGCCTGAAGGAGAACGTCATCGTCGGCCGCCTGATCCCGGCGGGCACGGGCGGCGCGACCCAGAAGGTCAGCCGCATCGCCGCCGAGCGCGACCTGAAGGTCCTGCAGGAGGCGCAGGCCGAAGCGGAGAAGGCGGCGGCGCTAGCGGCGCCCGTCGACGACTTCGATGCGGACGAGACGGACGGCGGACTGGTCGAGACGCCCGAGAACCGCTGATCCGGCAGATCGAACCACGGGGGGGCTTCGCCGACGCGAGGCCCCCCTTTCTTTTCTGTTACCCCTTTATCGTCGGGGACGGTCCGTCTTCCCGCGCGTGGCAGTATACTCGCGCCATCGCGACGGGGCTTCTCACCTCAGGCGCGCGCTCCGGTAAGGTGCTGTTGACACCCCAAGCGACTCTGTCTATATCGCGCCCACTCGGACGACAGGGTCCTCTTCGGGCGCGCGTCTGGCAGCACGATTGATCTGGTCACGATCCGGGCGCCTACCGCCCCGATCCTCTGTTAACCAACCGCGGCGTCCTCGGAGATGACGGAGGACGAAGCGGTCTTTGCGCTTTGGCCAACGCGGCCGGCGCCAGAACGGCAGTTGAGACGAAACGGGATAGATACCCTAATGCCAACGATCCAGCAGCTGATCCGCAAGCCGCGGCAGCCCAAAGT
>CAZKPE010000635.1:0-1365 GCA_964554545.1 uncultured Lewinella sp. | reverse complement strand
GGGAGGGCCGGATCGAGCGGGTCATTACGAAGGTGAAGACGAAAACCCACGCCGCCCAGCTACTGGACGCGTAGATGCTGTGGTACCTCTGGGAGGGCGCCCGGGCGGGGCTGTTGCTTTCGTTGCTGGTGGGACCGCTGGTGGTCTTGCTCGTGCAGCTTAACCTGCGGCGGGGCACGCTGGCTAGTTTCGCGGCGGCCCTGGGCATCTGGAGCAGCGACCTCACCTTCATCTTCCTGGCCCACTTCGGGCTGGACGGGCTGGAGCGCCTTCTGGATATGCGGTACCTGAACGAGGTGCTCGGTACGGTGGGGGCGCTGCTGTTGCTGGGGGTCGGTTTGATCATGTGGTTCCGCAAGCCGCCGAGCGTGAAGGCCAAAAAGTGGCTGCCCTCCCGGCGGGGCCTGCTGAGTGCCTGGCTGCAGGGCTTCGCGGTCAATTCCTTCAATCCCTTCACGGTTTTCTTCTGGTCGACCTTCGTACTTACCCAGGTGCACAATCGGGACTTACTGGGGTGGGAAGCCGCTTCCGTATACGGCGGTATCGTAGGGGTCATCATACTCACCGATTCGGCCAAGGTACTCGGGGCGCGGAAGCTGCGCGGCTTTCTGGAGCCGGCGATGATGCGGCGGACGCAGCGGGTGGGGGCGGTGGCGCTGGGGGTGTTCGGGGTGGTGTTGGGGGTGCGGGTGTGGCTCTGAGGATATGCGATTGGCGATTCTCGATTGGCGAGGACTGATTTAGCGGCTCAGCTCGCTACGCTCGTTTGGGGTAGCGCGCCCTAATCCGCGAAAATCTGCGGTGCAAACATTGCCCCATATCTTGCAACATGCAACCAACCAAACGCGTAGCCATTATCGGGGCCGGTTGCTCGGGCATCACGGCGGTGAAGAACTGCGTGGAGCGGGGGCTGGACGTGACCTGCTACGAGGCCAATGAGGACATTGGGGGGAACTGGATTTATTCCGAACATCCGAGCCACAGCAGCGTGTGCGAGACGACCCACATCATCAGCTCGAAAACGCTGAGTGCGTACCTGGACTTTCCGATGCCGGAGGACTACCCGGATTACCCCAGCCACGAGCAGGTACTGCGCTACTTCCGCAGCTACGCCGATCATTTCCAGCTGCGGCCGTACATCCGCTTTTCGACGCGGGTGGAACGGGCGGAACTGCTACACGATAACCGCTGGCAACTGACGCTCGATGATGGAAGTACGGAAACCTTTGATTACCTCCTCACGGCAAACGGCCACCACCACGCCGCCCGCCACCCGGAAGGGATTGCCGAAAACTTCAGTGGGCGCTACCTCCACAGCCACGACTACAAGCACAACCGCGACTTTACCGGAGAGCGGGTGCTGGT
>CAZKPE010000634.1:0-1369 GCA_964554545.1 uncultured Lewinella sp. | reverse complement strand
GCCGAACCCGGTGGTCGTCGTGACGCGCAGGTCGCCGAACACCTCCTCCTCGCTGTCGCGGATGCGCGCGGTCGCCGCATCGATCCGCCGCCGCATCGAGGAGGTCGCGTCGAACAAGAGCTCGCCCTGCTCGGTCAGGATCAGGCCGCGCGCGTGGCGGTGGAAGAGCGTGGTGTTGAGCGCCTCCTCGAGCGAGCGGATCTGCCGCGAGACCGCCGACTGCGAGAGGTTCAGCGCGTCGCCGGCGTGCGTCAGGGATCCGGCATCGGCGACGGCATGGAAAATGCGCAGCTTGTCCCAGTCCATGGGTGTCCTGTCTCTTGCGCCCCGCTCCGCTTTCGGCGGGACAATACCCATATAGTCGGTGGAGGCCAAAGGCGGTTTGCTAGGTCAGGACTTTTGACCTATAATGCCCTTGGCCAACCGAGGGAGGAGCTTTGATGGCGCGGCAGGACGTGTCTCTGCATGACCGGTTCGATCTCGAGAAATCGCCGGTCCTGTTGAACGGGACCCAGGCGCTGGTCCGCCTGATGCTGATGCAAAGGGCGCGCGACCGGGCGGCGGGGCTCGACACGGCGGGCTACGTCACCGGCTATCGCGGCTCGCCCCTCGGGGCCGTGGACATGCAGATGGCGCGGGCGCGGAAGCTGCTAGAGGCGTCGGACGTTGTCTTCCAGCCCGGTCTGAACGAGGACCTTGCAGCCACCGCCTGCTGGGGAACGCAGCAGGCGGAACTCAGGGGCGAGGGGCGGCACGACGGCGTCTTCGCCCTCTGGTACGGCAAGGGCCCCGGCGTCGACCGCTCGGGCGACGCGATGCGGCATGCGAACATGGCGGGCACGTCCCGGCATGGCGGCGTGCTCATGGCGATGGGCGACGACCACACCGGCGAGTCCTCGACGACGCTGCACCAGTCGGACTGGGCAATGGTCGACGCCTACATGCCCGTGGTTTCGCCGGCAGGGGTGCAGGAGATCCTCGACTACGGCGTCTACGGCTATGCGCTGAGCCGCTTCGCCGGGGTCTGGGTGGGCCTCAAGACGATGAAGGACACGGTCGAGGCCACCTCGGTCGTCGACGGCCGGCCCGACCGGATGCGGTTCGTCGCGCCCGACTTCCGGATGCCGGAGGGCGGGCTCAACATCCGCCTCGTCGACACGCCGCAGGCGCAGGAAGCGCGGATGATCGACTACAAGCGCTTCGCCGCCGAGGCGTTCGCGCGGGCCAACGGCATCGACAGACGGATGTGGGGCAGGGCGGGGGCCAAGATCGGGTTCGTCGCCGCGGGCAAGAACTGGCTCGACCTCGTCCACGCTCTGAATCTCCTCGGCGTCGACGAGGCCGAGGCCGAGCGCCTGGGGATCACCAC
>CAZKPE010000633.1:0-1376 GCA_964554545.1 uncultured Lewinella sp. | reverse complement strand
TTCAGGCACGGTCGATGCGGAGGCGTTCGAGGCAATCTTGCGCGGCGAACTGCCCAATGGCGAACGTATCGGACACCAGGGCCAGTATCACCGTGCCGGGACAGACCTGACCTTTTCGCTGCCCAAAAGCTGGTCGCTTCTTGCGCTCGTCGGCAAGGATCAGCGGATCATTGACGCGTACCGTTCAGCGGTCGTCGAAACCCTCCAATGGGCGGAGAAGAATGCGGCCCAGTATCGCACCGAGAAGGGTGGCAAAGAACGGCTGCATGCAAGCGACAACCTGACCGTCGCCCTGTTCCAGCACGACACCAACCGCAATCAGGAGCCGAATCTGCACTTCCACGCCGTCGTCGCCAATATGACGCAGGATAAAGATGGCAAGTGGAGAGCGCTGCGCAACGACAAGCTGTGGCAGCACAACACGCTGCTCAATGCCATGACAATGGCGCGTTTCCGGATCGAGGCAGAGAAGCTTGGCTACCGGATCGGCGCATTCGGAAAGCACGGAAACTTCGAAGCCAAGGGTATAGACCGTGACGCGGTGATGGCCTTCTCGACGCGGCGTCGGGAGGTCCTCGAGGCCCGGCGCGGCGGGGGGCTCGAGGCTGGTCTGGTGGCGACGCTGGCGACCCGGCAGGCCAAGCAAAGCGATGTGGATCGCGGTGCCTTGATGGACAAATGGGAGGGTCAGGCCTGGGACCAGAGGCTCGACCTTGAAGGCATGGTGCGCGACGCCAAGCTGCGTTCGCTCGAGCTGACTGTAGCGGCAACGAAGCGGGCAAATGATCGCCCCACCTTATTTGAACGGGGCAAGGCAATGATCGCCAGCGTCGCCGAGCGAATGGGCATCAAGGACGGCGATCCGCTCATTCCCAAGCGGCTCCATATGAAAGGCCGGGAAGAAATTGCGACGGCTCATGCGGTCGCATCGGCGGTACGGCATCTGTCGGAGCGGGAGGCGGCCTTTACGGCCACCGATCTCGCCAAGGCTGCGCTCGACTTCGGCTTGCCGACAACCATGAAATCAGTCGAAGAACGCATTGAGCAACTCGCGCAGAAGGGGGCACTGTTACGCGGGCGAGGCTCGCAAAAAGGGTGGCTGACTACATCCAACGCATTGGCGCTGGAGGCCCGCATGTTGGCCGAGATCGAGAAGGGAAACGGCGCAGTTCGTCCGATCCTCAACGCGGACACTGCCGGGCCATATCTGCAAGCGTCAGCAGCTATCAACTACGGGATGAAATTGAATGCCGGTCAGGAAGCGGTGGGTCGGTTGATCCTCTCGTCGACCAATCGCGTGGTAGCCGTTCAAGGCGTTGCTGGGGCCGGCAAATCAAGCGTGCTGCGGCCACTGAACCAGCTGTTGGAGGAGCACG
>CAZKPE010000632.1:0-1389 GCA_964554545.1 uncultured Lewinella sp. | reverse complement strand
CCCTATCTGAATGTGCTCATCCAGTCGGGCTACTTCGACGGGGCCACGAACTACTACGATGCCAAATACAACCTCTGGCACCTCGACCCCAGCGGCCGGATGCGCGACCGCCTGAGCTTCAAGGGTTACGAGAGCGGCCACATGATGTACCTGCGTCGGCCCGACCTGGAGGCGGCGAACGAGGATCTCCGGGTTTTCATTCGGGAAAGCCTACCCGGCAGCAAATCTGCCCGGTACTGAGTATCCGACAATTTTGCCGGGCCCGGTCGCTTATCTTTGTATCCCGTAAGCGCACCCTATGACCCGATCTCTACTATTCGTTCTTGCTACCCTGTCCGCCTCCGTTTTGCTGGCACAGGCCCCCGCTTTTCAACTGCGGCAACCCAGCCCGGGCAGTCAGGCCGAGGTGGGAGGGCCCCATTTTCGTCTGCTGGTCGACGAGGGGCTGCTCCGCCGGGAGCTTTCCGCTAAACGGGCCACCATTCGCCTACCCCTGCCGGAGGGGCAATTCGCCGACTTTTCCACTGCCTACAGCCCCGTCTTCGAAGCCGCCCTGGCCAGTCGCTACCCCCAGATCAGCAGTTTCGTGGTCGACGGGCCCTGGGGGCGGGGGCGCATCGCCCTGTCGCACCGGGGCATCAGCGCCTTCCTCTACGGGCCGGAGGGCGCCTACTCCATCGAGCCGGCGCAGCAGGACGACGGCTACCTGTTGTATTACGCTCACGAACTGACCGCGACCAGTGACGACCTACCCCTGGCTTGCGGGTTCAACCCCAGCGACCCGCTGAACCTGTCGGAGATGGAACTTGACGCGAATTTGGGCGCGGACGCAGGTGCAAAGTCGATCGCAAAGAGCAGCAACGAGCCCCGTCCGCTGCGACAGTACGATCTGGCCCTCACCAACACGGGTGAGTTCGCCCGCAAGATTGGTGGTGCCGGAGTGGACAAAGCGGACGTACTCGCCGCCTGGAACACGGCCGTGAGCACCATCAACGTCATCTTCGAGCGGGAGATCGGCATTCGGATGAACCTGCTGGCCATCTCCGAAGACCTGATCTTCCTGGACCCGGAAACAGATCCCTTTTCGGATTCGGATGTCGGTACCGGTCTGCTCAACCAAGTCGTCACCGCCTTCGAGGATGCGGCTATTCCCGCTACCGCCTACGATCTCGGTCACATTTTCACCGCCCGGTGCAACGACGTCGGAGGCGTGGTCAGCGGCCGGGCCTGTTCCGGGAGCAAGACCCGTGGCGTGACCTGTTTTTCCGGTAACGACCTTTCGCGCACCGCCCGGGGCATCATGGCCCATGAGATCGCCCACCAGTTCAGCGTTTCCCACAGTTGGAACAATTGTCCGCGAAACCAGGAGCAACGGGCTGGCAACTCGGC
>CAZKPE010000631.1:0-1390 GCA_964554545.1 uncultured Lewinella sp. | reverse complement strand
AGGTGGCCGCCAGGAACATGACGATGGCCCGGTACCCAAGATTGATGATGCCGGGAATGTCGATGTTCAGACAGAGCAGGATTAGGCTAGCCGGCAGCAGGTAGCGACTCGCCATAAAGTAGAGCTGGCTGTGCCCACGGTAGGCCGCGAATTCCCCCGGGTCCAACCCCTGCGCTTCCAGGTAGCGGTTGATTTCTCCGAAAGAGAGGCCGTCGGGAAGGGTGAGTCCCCGCTCAGCCAGGGCCTCCATCAGCCCGTATTCGTACCAGTCATAGGCGATGATGCCCAACGGCCAATGCAGCAGCGCCGGCAGGAAGTAGCACAGCAGCAGGGCCGGCACGTAGGTGTAGAACTTCTTCCAGAACGGCCGCTCGCTGTTCGCCGTGGTGAAGACCAGGGCCAGGATGACCAGCAGCAGGCCGAGGACTACGGCGTCGTTGGTGATGAGGGGGGTCAGGGTTGTTGGGTTGTTGGGTTGTTGGGTTGTTGGGTTGTTGGGTTGTTGCCTCCATCACAATAACGCAACAATTCACCAACCCAACAACGCGCTAATTAAGATACTTCGCCACGATCGGAAACCGCCGCCCCATCCCGAACGCCTTCTTACTCACCCGCAGCACCGGAGCCGTCTGATGCCGCTTGAACTCGTTGATGTTGACCAGCCGCAGCGCTTTCTGCACTAGCAGCGGATCGGCACCCGCCTCGATGATGTCCTGGGGTGATTTGTGGAGCTCGATGTACTGGTAGAGCACCGCATCCAATTCCGGGTAGGGGGGCAGGGTGTCGCTATCGAGCTGATCGGGTTTGAGTTCGGCACTGGGGGGCTTGGTGATGATGTTTTCGGGGATGACCTCACCATCCTTGTTGATGAAGCGGGCCAACTCGAAACACTCGGTCTTGTAGACGTCACCGATCACGCTCAGTCCGCCGCACATATCCCCGTAAAGGGTGCCGTAGCCGACGGCCATTTCGCTCTTGTTACTGGTGTTGAGCAGGATGTTGCCGAATTTGTTGCTGAAGGCCATCAGCAGCATCCCCCGGGCACGGGCCTGCAGGTTCTCCTCGGCCAGCCCTTCCGGCATCCCGAAGAAGTGGGGCTGCAGTTGCTCCATATACGCATTGTAGATGCCCTCGATGGGTACGATATCGTACTGGCAGCCCAGGTTCATCGCCAGTTGGCGGGCATCGTTCACGCTGTGGTCGCTGCTGTGCTGACTGGGCATCAGGATGCAGCGCACGTTGTCGGCCCCCAGGGCCCGGGCAGCTAGTACCGCCACCAGGGCGGAGTCGATGCCGCCACTCAATCCTAGGATAGCCCGTCGAAAGCCGAGTTTCCCGAAGTAGTTTTGGATACCCATCACCAGGGCGTCGTGGATGAGGGTCATTTTAT
>CAZKPE010000630.1:0-1410 GCA_964554545.1 uncultured Lewinella sp. | reverse complement strand
GTACCGTCTACTTCACGGCCGAAGACTCCATCGGCTCCGCTCTGTACCAGACGCGCGGCGACAGCATGTCTACGCAATTGGTTTTCCGCTCCAATGCTACCGGCGACAGCGACCCCCGGCTGTTCACTCGGTTGAACGACTCACTCTACCTTTTCCAGGCCAATCTGGGCGAAGACGATACCACCGCCACGCTCTACACGCTGATCCCTTCAACGGTTGATGTCCCAATCATCGCCCCTGTGGTAGGCAGTATCGCGGACCTACCCGCCGGCGAAATCGAAGAGGCTATCTTCGACCGCAACACCCTCTACTTCAGCTTCACCGAAGCGGGTAGCGACTTTACGGGGCTGTATAAGTACGCACTCGACAGCGAGCTGGCTCCCATCAGTCTCTTCGAGCTCGCCGAAGGGGATACGCTAGGGGGCGTAAGCGACCTGACGCTCTTTAATGACCTCATCGTCTTCGAGGGCGACAACGGGGAAACCGGCCGTGAACCCTACGTTATTACGGTCGACCGCTTCCCCGGCCGCCTCACCGTTACCAGCGGTGTATTGACGCTAGTCAACGACGATACCCTGAACGTGAACGACGTGCCGGCCAACACCGATTCCACGGTCACCATCCTGCTTACCAACAGCGGGGAAGAGATGCTGGTCATCGATTCGGTGCGCCTGACGGACGATGGAGATTTTACCCTCCTCACTTCCCCCGATACGATCATGGGGGGTATGACGGATACGGTACGGCTTTCCTTCCCCGGCGGCGCGGTTGGATCCTACACCGACGCGCTCAGCCTGTTTAGCTCGGACTCCACGAATAACGGCGTATTCACGGTCAACCTGCGGGCCACAGTGATCGTGAACAGCACGCGCACGCCAGTGACTGCGGTGGCGAGCCTGTTCCCCAATCCCACCGTACAGGACATTACCATCGAACTACGCACCGCTCCGGTCGCCGGCAGTTGGCAGCTCTACAGCAACGAGGGCCGCTTGCTACGTCACGGAGTTTGGCCGGCCCGGCAGTTACGACACAGGCTTGACGTTTCGGACTTACCCACCGGAGCCTACCGTTTGTTGATCCAGGATAATAAGGAAGCATATCAGGCGACCTTCATTAAACGGTAAAGGGGAATGGGGCGACGCAGCCTGCTGTTCGGCACGGGTATTTGTCTGCTGATCCTGGCGCTCGGGCGCTGTGGATCGGGACGGTACACCAGTGCCGAAGAGCAGGATAATAGCCTACGGGAGCTATACGCCCGCCCGTCGGAACAGTGGCCTGCCCCTACCCTTTCGCCCGGGGTCGCCCATAGGGAGATCGGCCCCCTTTCTGGAGATAGTATCATCCCCGCCGCCGGACGCTACGCCGCCCTGGAAGTGGCCGACGACCGGGCCCTGCGCCAGCTCGGTAAAC
>CAZKPE010000629.1:0-1412 GCA_964554545.1 uncultured Lewinella sp. | reverse complement strand
CCGCCCGCGGCTCAGCCTGCCGTGATGCCGGTTGCGCTCAGGTTCCCGCCAACCGCCCAAGCGGCGGCATAGCCGTAGCCTGCTCAATCCGGCACCGCGCAATGCTCGAGATCCCCTGAGGTACGACGAAGGTCGCCGGGTGGGGTTCGAGATCCGCCGGAAAGCAACCCCGAGACACAATCGCTCGCGGGTCGCCGGATCTTCGTCTAGGCCTCATGGCCAGGCGCTGTCGGCGGTTCGCTCCCGGTATCGATCACCACCGGGGATCCGCCACCCCGCCCGCGCCATCGGACTTGCGGCGTCGCGTGCTGCCCGATCCCGCCCGTGTTCCGTCGACGCCGGGCCTAATCGGCCACGAGGTACGGGGGCATGCGGCCGAGATGCGTCTCCACCCGGCGCACGCCGTCCACGTTCTCGGCGGCGAGCCGCGCCGCGTGCTCCTCGCCGTCGCTCCGGACGACGCCCCAGAGCTCGACGACGCCGTCCGAGACGGTCATGTTGACGCCGGTCGAGACGAAGCCCGGGGCGGCCTGCAGCGCCTCGAACACCCGCCTGCGCAGCGCCGCGTCGCTGCGTTCCGGTCCCGGCAGCGGGCTGCTGACGGCAAGACCCTGCACGAGGTTGGCGCGGCTGATGATCCCGACGAGGCGCCCGGCATCGTCGAGGACCGGCACCCGCTTGATCCGCTTGCGCTCGAGCAGGCGCGCGATCTCGCCCAGAGGCGTCTCCGGCGTCACCGAGATCACGGTCCGCGTCATGATCTCGTCGGCGCGGCGGCCGTGGCGCCGGATGTACGCCTCGGGCGACTCGGAGCCGGAGAATACGCGCAGCCACCACGAGCCCCGGGTGTCGGTATCGCCGATGCGCCTGACGAGGTCGCCCTCGCTGACGATCCCGGCGACCCGGCCGCCGGCGTCGAGCACCGGCACGGCGCTGATCCGGTGCTCGAGAAGCAGCCGGGCAATCTCGGGCACCGTCGCGGCGGCGCCGACCGTGACGACGTCCTGGGTCATGACGTCCTTGGCGCGCATCACTCTCCCCCTTCCGGGTCGCGGGGCCGGCCGGACCCCGCGCGGGCACCGGCCGGGACCCGGCGCGGGCCGGACCGGGTCACGCCGGCGCCTGCTCGCGCATGTCGGCCGGGTCGATGCCGGCGACCGCGACCGGCTCCCGCATCGCGTCGCGGCGGAACGGCTCGCCCAGCTCCTGGTTCAGGATCACCTCGATGAAGGTGGTCTCGCCCCGGGCCTGGTCGCCGATCGCGGTCTTGAGCGCCGCGGTCAGTTCGTCCTGGCCGGTGACGGTCACGCCCCGCAGGCCACAGCCCTCGGCCACCCTGGCGAAGCTCAGATGCGGATTGAGCTCGGTGCCGACGAAGTTGTCGTGGAACCAGAGCGTGGTGTTCCGCTTCT
>CAZKPE010000628.1:0-1414 GCA_964554545.1 uncultured Lewinella sp. | reverse complement strand
GGACCGCCTCGGGGTCGACGTCGCCCGCCACGACGACGATGGCGTTGTTGGGCGCGTAATGCTCGCGGTAGAACGCCTTGGCGTCGGCGAGGGTGAGACCCTCGATCTCGTGGCGCCAGCCGATGATCGGAGTGCCGTAGGGGTGCGACAGGTACTGCGCCGCCCGCCGCTGCTCGCCGAAGAGCGCGGCGGGGTCGCTGTCGGTGCGCTGGCTGCGCTCCTCCAGGACGACGGCCAGTTCCGGGACGGCCTCCGCCTCGGTCAGCGACAGGTCGCGCATGCGGTCGGCCTCCATCTCCATCATCAGCGCCAGGCGATCGGCAGCGACACGCTGGAAGTAGCCGGTGTAGTCCCAGGAGGTGAAGGCGTTGTCGGACCCGCCCTGCGCCGCCACGATCTCGGAGAACTCGCCCGGTGCGAGGTCGTCGGTGCCCTTGAACATCAGGTGCTCGAGATAGTGCGCGATGCCGGACATGCCCCGCGGCTCGTCGGCGGCGCCGACGCGGTACCAGACCATGTGCACGGCGACCGGGGCGCGGTGATCCTCGATCACGACGACCTCGAGGCCGTTGTCGAGAGTGAACGTGGTGACCTCCGCGGCCCGCGCGGGCAGCGCGAGGACCATGAGGACAAGCAGAATGCGAAGCATGGGCGCCCTGTCTCCGTACTCGGACCGATCGCTTGCCAGGTACGCCGCAGCGCGGTGGCTTCAAGCCGGGTGGCGCGAACGTGAGGAGGCCAGCAGGAGGGTCCGCCCCGGCACCGGGGCGGGCGCAGTCAGCCCCCCGAAACGGCCGGCGAAGGGTCGTAGAACGACGGGCCGTCGACCGCCGTCGGCGGCCGCTCCGGCGCGATCCCGAACGGCGGCGCCGCCGGCGTCTGCACGCCCCGGGCGCGCACCCGATCGAGCTCGCGGTACTGGTTCAGCGACTGGCGCGCATAGGCGTCGTAGTACGTATTGACGTTGAACAGCCGCTCGAGCAGCCGGCCGCGCCGCTGCTGGCGGTAGCGCAGATCGTCGACCGCGAGCTCGCCGCGGATGTTCGGGTCGATGCCGGCGCGGGCGGCGTAGTTGACGATGCCGCCGTCGGGGCCGCGGTTCGCCGCCGCGGCGCTGCCGCCGAGCGCGACATAGGCGTCCGTCACCGGCGTCGGATCGGTCAAGTTGGCGCCGCCCGGCGTCGGCGGCGGCAGCGCCGCCACCTCCTGCGGCAGGCCGTCGAGCGCCAGCGGCTTCGTCGGCAGGATGCCGAACTCGTCGGGCCCCTCGGACGTCAGCGTGATCAGGTCGGGCTCGCCCCGCGCGCACGCGGTCAGAGCGAGGGTCGCCCCTATGAGTATCGCGCGTCGCATGCTCGTCCCTCGTTGCGCATGCCGACCCTTAGCGCCTCGCGTCGCCGTCGTCACGGGGGGT
>CAZKPE010000627.1:0-1414 GCA_964554545.1 uncultured Lewinella sp. | reverse complement strand
CAGAAGTACAACCTGAGCACGGCCCTGCGGCAGACGTGGACGGGCAACCTGTCCGGTGCCTGGATCTTTAAAGCCTGGTTACCGCTGCTGGGCTTTCATCCCATCATGATCGCCATCTTCGGTAGCGTTAGCCTGATCTACCAGTTCTGGATTCACACCGAGGCGATCGGTAAAATGTGGCGGCCCTTCGAGTACGTGTTCAATACGCCCAGCCACCACCGGGTCCACCACGGCAGCGACGCCAAGTACCTGGACCGCAACCACGGCGGCGTGCTCATCATCTGGGATCGGCTCTTCGGCACCTTCCAGCCCGAGGAGGAAAAACCTACCTACGGACTGACCGTCAACATCGCCACCCACAACCCCCTGCGTATCGCCACCCACGAGTGGGCCGCCCTGATCGAGGACGTCCGCCGCGCACCCGACTGGCGCAGCCGCTGGGACTATCTGTTTGGTCCGCCGGGCTACAGCCATGATGGGAGCCGGAAAACGAGTGAGGAGATGCGGCGGGAGCTGGTGGAGGTTAATGACGCCGACCCGGACATGGCAGCCGTTTAGGGACGCCGGACGGCTGAATCAACCTTAGATACAAACTCCTCTTTCGCCACGGCCACATCCAATGTATCCCGGTACATCATCCGCACCCCGATATCCAGCGAGAGAGCAAAGGGTATCCCATACTTATCGTAGGATTGGTAGTACGAGCGCATCAGCAAAACCGGCTTCCCCCTGACGTGGTATAGGATCAGTTCCGGGCGGTATTCCAATCGATTCCCGATGATGGCCCGCTGGCGGGAACTCATCTCGGGGGGTGCGTCACAGTAGATGTGGTGGTGCAAGCGTCTAGGGCTGGAACTGACGCCCCGTCGCTGTTTGTACAGCAAACTATACTCGTAGCAGCTCCCCTCGTCGAGGAAGGGATGATCGAAGGTCCGGACCAGCGTACGGCTCAATTCTGTGATGGGGTTCAAATTTAGGAGGGGAGGTAGGGGTCGCACCGGCCAGCTCGCATCGGCAAAGGGTTGCCGGCGCGATGACGTGGAATCCGCGGATTCATCCGGGCCCGCCGGGATGTACACATACTGCAGACTGTCGGCGTAATCCTCCCAGTACTCCTGGCGGGTGTAGGAAATCGTACTGTCCGGACTGACCTCCTCGGTAACGTCCATCTTATGATAGGTATGCGTAGGACTGAAAGTGTACACCTCCCGCAATTCGGAAGTGTCCCTTCCTTGGAAGGTGACGATGATGATCAGTATTGGAACAAAGTCTTGCATACATGATAATTTCTATACAGTGTGGTGAAAAGGCGAACCCATCACCTTTTAATTCGAAAGCAAGTCATTGGTTGTTCTGTCTAACGAGCGCAGTTATACTCGGACTAAGCAACTTTCACGCCCGTAATTTTTACCTT
>CAZKPE010000626.1:0-1417 GCA_964554545.1 uncultured Lewinella sp. | reverse complement strand
ACCCGGTGATGCGCGGCACCACGAAGCAGGCGGCCTGCGGCACGGCGCGGCGCATGGCCCGCTGCGGCACGAGCTCGATCGTCACGGAGGCGGGCTCGGCCGCGGGCACCCGCGCGACGGCGATGTCGGCCTCGCGCCGCAACCGGGCGACGAGCCGGTCGAGATCCCGCGACAGGCTCGCCGGCTCGTCGCCCACGAGACGCACCGTGATCGGCCCCTCGAACCGGGTCAGGACGGCAAGCGGACGGCCGCTCTCGAGCTGGAATGTGAGATCGAGGAAATCCTGCGCGATCTCGGCGTTCGACCGCGCCGGCCGCGCCGCCCGGGGCGTGGTGAACACCTTCATCGGCGGCAGCGCGATCGGCGTCCCCGCGGCGCGCTCGGTCTCGACCGGGGCGCAGGCGGCGAGGACGAGCGCCAGTGCGGCGAGCGCGCTCCTCATGCGCGGACGTACCTGACGAAGGGCGAGAGTCGGCCGACCCGACCGTAGAGGCGCCGGGCCGCCTCGTTGTCCTCGGCCGTCAGCCAGTAGACGTCCGGTGCCCCCGCCGTGTCCGCCGCGGCGTAGACCGCCCGCACCAGCGCCTCGCCCAGCCCGGCGCTGCGGTTCCGCGGCTCGACCCAGAGGTCCTGCAGGTAGCATACGTGGCCCAGCTTCCATCCGTGCCGATGGAAGAGATAATGCGCGAGCCCCGCCGGAACGCCATCGACGACGGCGAGAAGGCCGTGGATGCCACCCGAACCGTTGCCCGCGAGACTCGCGAAGGTCGCCTGATACACCGCCTCGTCGACCTCCGTCTCGTAGAAGGCCAGGTAGCGCGACCAGAGCCGCCGCCAGTCGTTCTCGTCGGCCAGCTCGGGTTGCCTGATCCTCATCTCGGCCTCGTCGTCCGCTTCGCCGTGGCCTAGCGGCCGAAACCGGGGATGGCCACCTGCGTGGCGAGAAGCCGCCGTCAGCGCTCGCGCCGCGCCATGAAGGCGAGCCGCTCGAAGAGCGCCACGTCCTGCTCGTTCTTCAGGAGCGCCCTGTGCAGGCGCGGCAGGGCGTCGCGGCCGTCGCGGCGCAGGTCCTCGGCCGAGAGGTCCTCGGCGAGCAGCAGCTTGAGCCAGTCGAGCACCTCGGACGTCGACGGCTTCTTCTTCAGCCCCGGCGCCTCGCGGAGCGCGTAGAACTGCGTCAGCGCCGTGGCCAGCAGCGCGTCCTTGATGGACGGATGGTGCACCTCGACGATCGCCCGCATCGTGGGTTCGTCGGGAAAGCGGATATAGTGGAAGAAGCAGCGGCGCAGGAAGGCGTCCGGCAGCTCCTTCTCGTTGTTCGAGGTGATGATGATGATCGGTCGCCGGGCCGCGCTCACCGTTTCGCCGGTCTCGTAGACATAGAACTCCATCCGGTCGAGCTCCTGCAGGAGGTCGT
>CAZKPE010000625.1:0-1417 GCA_964554545.1 uncultured Lewinella sp. | reverse complement strand
CGGCGGCATTCGCGAGCACGGCCGCTTTGAACACCTGCCGAGGCTCGACGATGCTGGCGGCCAACCCACCGACGGAGGCGACGTGCAGGCCGACGAGCGTGTTCGCCGTGTCGAGCAGGCAGACCACGAACTCCTCGCGGTCGCGGCTCTCGAAGTACGACCGGAGCACGGCGGCTACGGCGTCGGGCGAGCACACCTGCGTCCGCTCGGGGAACGAGAACGTGTGCTCCCGGACGAGCCGGGTCGTGTAGAGCGGAACGCCCGAGAAGAGGGCGCTCTCATAGGTCGGCCTCTCGTAGGTTGGCCTCGGCTCTGCGTAGGCACCGCGGCTCTCTGCTTGGTCCCCTACGACGTCGAACAGGTTCTGCTGCATGTCCGGCATGGCTCTACCTCTGGACCGTTGCGGTCCTCTGGGCTGGTTTCCGACCCGCGCCCGTGCGGGTCCGTCGCCACGCTGCGGACCCGCACGGGCAGAGAGGTCAGCCCGACCGTCTTGCCTTCCTCCGCCTACTACCGAAGCCAGATGCAGACGAAGGCGGGATTCTGGTACTTGTTCGACCGGTGCGACGCCCAGACCTGCCCCGTCTCGCGGTGGACACCGATGGACCAAATCCACGCTTCCGTAACCGCGTTGCAATAATCCTTGCCCTCAGCGAACAGGGTGTCGCGTTCGGCTATCCTCAGCACTTCGTGATCACCCCTCGCCTCAGCGAGATCCTCGGCATCCACTCGCCCCAGTAGATACTCGCCACCGCTGGATCGGGGACAGCCGGAGAGGTCCACAGCGTCTCCGCTCGCGAGCCGCTCCCGCATCCGCTTATTCGTCATGCCCCGCCACGGAAACGGGTTCGCCACGCAGTCGCCATCCACGTAGTAGAGCGTGACGGGATGGGAGCCGAACCACGGCGCGATCGACTTCGCCTTCTTCAGAAAGCCGAGCCGCACGAGCCGATCCGCGTGGTAGCGCTCGCCCGGCCGGAGGTCGTAGGTCGTGAGGGCGGGGTGGCCCGCGTAGCGTTCGCACGCGCACGCCTGGCCCGGAGGGCTTTCCATTCGCTCTTCGAGGCGGGTGAGCACGAGGAGGTTCTTCGGGGTCGCTTTCATCGGTCACGTGATTGAGTGGAGAGGGGAGGGGCCGCACCGGCAGGCAGGCGAGCCGGTGCGGCCCCTGGCTCCTCAGCCGACTTCCCTCAGTTCATGCTCACGCCCGTCGTCAACTCGAGCGCAGCCTTGAAGGCGCGAACCTTCTCCTGCGCCCGTGGTCCGAAGAGCACCGACTCGGCCACGTTGCCCCGGCCCTTCCGCCAGTCGCTCGTCTCGGTGCAGGCATTGTAGGCGGCCCAGACCGTGCCGGCGAACTGTGGGTGCTCGTCGTTGAAGGTCTGGTAGAGCACGCGCGCGCCGTCGCGGATCTTCA
>CAZKPE010000624.1:0-1417 GCA_964554545.1 uncultured Lewinella sp. | reverse complement strand
GCGGCCGCCGACTGCGCGACGTAGGCGATGCGGGCGCCGCGCAGCCTCTGCCGCTGCGCCTCGGTGGCGGCGACGAGGTCGATCCCGTCGAACACGATCTCGCCCCCCGAGATGCGGCAGCCGGGGCGGGCGAAGCCCATCGCCGCGAGGCCGAGGGTCGACTTGCCCGCGCCCGACTCGCCGATCAGGCCCAGCACCTCGCCCCGGGCGAGCGTGAGGCCGACGCCGCGGACGATCTCGTGCCAGCGCTCCTCGGCCCAGCCGTCGATGCGTACGCCGCGCATGACGAGGAGCGGGTCAGAGGTCATCGCGGAGCCCGCTCGTCTTCATCAGGAACCAGTCGACGACGAAGTTCACGCCGATCGTCAGGAGCGCGATCGCAGCGGCCGGCAGGAGCGGCGTGATCCCGGCCCTGAGGTCGTACTGGGCGAACTGGATCAGCGCGGCGTTCTCGCGCACCATCGAGCCCCAGTCGGCGGTCGGCGGCTGGACGCCGAGGCCGAGGAACGACAGCGCCGCGATCGTCAGGAACACGAAGCAGAAGCGCAGCCCGAACTCGGCGACGAGGGGCGGCATGATGTTGGGCAGGATCTCGCGCCGCATGATCCAGGCCGTCCCCTCGCCGCGCAGCCGCGCGGCCTCGACGAACTCCATGACGACGACGTTCATCGCCACCGCCCGCGTCAGGCGAAAGACGCGGGTCGAGTCCAGAACCGCGATGATGAGGATCAGCGACGCCACCGACGAGCCGAAGATCGAAAGCAGCATCAGCGCGAAGATCAGGCTCGGGATCGCCATCAGCACGTCGACCAGACGGGACAGGATCTGGTCGGTCCAGCCCCGCGCGATGGCGGCGACGAGAGCGAGGCCGCCGCCGATGAAGAAGGCGAGC
The DNA here is from genome assembly GCA_964554545.1 of uncultured Lewinella sp. GTDB lineage: Bacteria > Bacteroidota > Bacteroidia > Chitinophagales > Saprospiraceae > Neolewinella. The sequence goes on along the minus strand of CAZKPE010000624.1, from coordinate 525 downwards.
AGCGTCGTGACGATGGCGATGCCGATGGTGTTGCGGGCGCCGTAGATCAGTCGCGACAGGATGTCGCGCCCGATCTGGTCGGTGCCGAGCGGATGCGCGGCGCTCCACGGGGCGTAGGGCTGCGGGAACACCTCGGCCTCGCCATGCGGCGCGAGCAGTGGCGCGAAGACGGCGACGAGGACGTAGGCCGCGATCACCGCCATCCCGAACCAGGCCGAAGGCGGCGCCTTGCGCAGTTCCGTCCCGGCGCGCTTCCAGCGGGACCTCGGCGCGGAAGCCGGCGCCGGCTCGAGATCGGTCGCCTGCGTCATTGCGGGTGCAGCAGGCGTGGATTGCTGACGATCGAGATGACGTCCGCAAGGAGGTTCAGGATGATGTAGGTCGCGGCGAAGATCAGCGCGCAGGCCTGCACTACGGGAATGTCGCGCGTCGTCACCGCGTCGACCATGAGCTGGCCGATGCCGGGATAAACGAACACCACCTCGACCACCACGACGCCGACGACGAGGTAGGCGAGGTTGAAGG
>CAZKPE010000623.1:0-1425 GCA_964554545.1 uncultured Lewinella sp. | reverse complement strand
AAAATGGGGGTGTAGGTGATCTTCTCCCCGTGCCGCTGCTGAAAATCCTGCTTGATGCTTTCCCGCCAATTGACGATATCCGTTACGTCTACCTCGATGAAACTGGTGACGTGGGGGCTGGTCCGCTTGCTTTCGACCATGTGGTCGGCAATGAGCTTACGCATTCGACCCATTTCGATGAGTTCGGAAGAACCGGAGGCAAGACCGCCAGCTGGAGCGACAGGGGGGCGGGGGGGAAGGGTTGTCGCATGAATTCCAGCCGTTGGTGCGGCCTTGCCAGGACCGGTCTTGGAGGGCGCTTTTCTCCGCTCCAGGTAAGCCTGTATGTCTGATTTGTTTACCCGGCCGCCATTGCCACTGCCGGGGATCTGGTCGAGCTCGGCCTGGCCGATACCCTCCTTGGCCGCAATAGTACGCACAAGCGGGGAATAAAAACGACCGTTCCCCGATTTTTCTGCGCGGGAGGGGGCATTTTCGTCGGGGGGCGGGCTACTTTTCCCGGGCGCCCCGATAGCTATCGGGGCAGGTGCGGGGCTTTTCTCCAAAACCTCGACCTCGGCGCCGGCCTCGGTTTCGATCAGGGCGATCACCTCCCCGACGGCCACGGTCGTATCGGGCTCGAAGCGGATCTCTTTGATGGTGCCGGCTACGGGGGCGGGCACCTCACTGTCGACCTTATCGGTGGCGATCTCGAGTACGGTGTCGTCCACTTCTACGGTATCGCCGACTTCCTTCACCCAATTCAGGATCGTGGCTTCAATGATGCTTTCGCCCATCTTGGGCATGATCAACTCGACTTGGGCCATGGTTTCGGTGGTGGTTGGTTAGGGGTTGTGGGGTTGTGGGGTGCGGGGTGTGGTGGGCACAAAACTACGCGAAAGGGCGAGGACCTTCGTTTAGGATAGAGAGAGGGATAAATAATCGCTTCGGTATTCAACCACATTTGTCCCGCAGCGTTTACAATCCTGCGACCTTATCATATACACCAGTGTATGTTAGGTTGCAAAACGGCCACCGGTTCTCTCGCAGACGCTGGTGATTGCCTTCCCCCATACCGATCAAACAGCCTTTTGGGCGTATGTGGCAACGGCCACAGCGCGGTGGCTGCTTCGCGAAAAATTTTTGCAAAAGGTTTGGCGGACTCCGACGACCGGCCATACCTTTGCGGCCCCCGCGAACGAGCAGGGGGTTGTTGCTAAGTCGGACGGACGGATTTTTGAGAAATTTTTCTTTCCGACTTGCACAGGAAAAAAACTTACCGTACTTTTGCAGCCGCTTTGGAAGCAAGGCGATCAGAATTACGAAACTAGTTGGTGTTTTGGCGTGGGCCCGTAGGGGGCTGATGCGACCACAACCAGGGGATTTGCTTCCCCACCGACGAGACGATCTTTGACATCAATGGCAGGCGAGGTTCAACGCCGTAGA
>CAZKPE010000622.1:0-1426 GCA_964554545.1 uncultured Lewinella sp. | reverse complement strand
CAGATGGCGAAATGCTGCAGGTGCACAATGGCGCGGCGCGCAAGGCCGCTATGCGTTCAGCCGCCGGCAGCCGGCTCGGACGAGGCGCGCGCGGCCACGGTCCGGTCGAGCCAGCCCGCCTCCATCCGCGGCACCGACGACAGCAGGAGCTCGGTGTAGGGCGGGTGCGGCGGCGCGAAGATCGCGTCCTTCGGCCCCTGCTCCACCACCCGCCCTTGGTGCATCACCACAACCTCGTCGGCGATGGCGCGCACGGTCGCGATGTCGTGGGTGATGAAGACGTAGCTGACGCCGAGCTCGACCTGCAGGCGGGCGAGCAGCTTGAGGATGCCCTCCTGCACGATCTGATCGAGGGCCGAGGTGACCTCGTCGCAGATGACGAGGTCGGGCTCGGCGGCGAGCGCGCGGGCGATGCAGATGCGCTGCTTCTGCCCGCCCGAGAGCTCGCCCGGCAGGCGGTCGGCGAACTCCTCCCCGAGCTCGATCATGGCCAGAAGCTCCCGCACCCGTGCCTCGGTCTCCCGCACGCTGCGGCCGAAGTAGAAGCGCACCGGCCGACCAACGATCTCGCGTACGGTGTGGCGCGGGTTCATCGCCGTGTCGGCCATCTGGTAGATCATCTGGATGCGGCGCAGCTCCTCGCGGCTGCGCTGGCGCAGCGCGGGGGGGAGCGGCGCCCCCTCGAACAGGATCTGGCCCGACGCGGGCGGCAGGAGGCCGGTCACGACACGCGCCGCGGTGGACTTGCCCGACCCGCTCTCGCCGACGATGGCCACCGTCCGGCCCCGCGGCACCGAGATGCTGACCTCGTGCAGCACCGGCACCTCCGCGTAGGCCGCGGTGACGCCCCGCATCTGCAGTACGTCCTCGACACCGCCGCGCCCCGGCTGCTCGAGCGCGCGCACGGCCCAGAGCGAGCGGGTATAGGGATGCCTCGGCGCGCTCAGCATGATCTCCGTCGGGGCCTCCTCGACCTCCTCGCCGTAGCGCAGGACCTTGATGCGATCGGCCATCTGCGCGACGACCGCGAGATCGTGGGTGATGTAGATCGCCGCCGTGCCGAACTGCTCGATGGCCCGGCGCATGGCGGCGAGCACGTTGACCTGCGTGGTGACGTCGAGCGCCGTCGTCGGCTCGTCGAAGACGATGAGGTCGGGCTTCGCCGCCATCGCCATCGCCGTCATCGCCCGCTGCAGCTGCCCGCCCGAGACCTGGTGCGGAAAGCGGTCGCCGATGCGGTCGGGGTCGGGCAGGTCCATCGCCGCATAGAGCTCGCGCGCGTAGGCCGCGGCCTCGGCGCGCCCCATGACCCCGTGCCGGACGCTGGCCTCGACGGTCTGCTCGAGGAGCGTGTGCGCCGGGTTGAAGGCCGCGGCCGCCGACTGCGCGACGTAGGCGATGCGGGCGCCGCGCAGCCTCTGCCGCT
>CAZKPE010000621.1:0-1426 GCA_964554545.1 uncultured Lewinella sp. | reverse complement strand
GTGTCGAACCAGTCGACGGCTACGGCTCAGCGTTCAGGACACACGTTGGGCGCATCTAGATCTTGACAAATTCTCTAAAATTATCTCTATTAATTAAAAAACACTCCGCATTGTATGAATTTATGAATGTCTTCGAAAATTTTGCTTTCGATTTATTGTTCCATTTAAATTCATAAGCCTTGAGCTTTAACCCTGTTTGTTCGATATAATCAATTTCCTGCTGCTGTTTTGTTCTCCAAAAATATGATTTAGCAAACGTAAGCTTGTAGCTATTTTGTTTTATCCTTTCAGACATAAGAAAGTTCTCCCATAGCATACCAACATCTTGGCGATTGTTGATTCCACTGAACTCTCCAATGATTGCATTCCTTATTCCGTTATCGTAGAAGTATACCTTCCTCCCTCTCTTTATTTCATTCCTCACATTTCTGTTGAAGGACCGTAGTCTGAATAAAACATATCCTTTCTCTAAAATATCGATATATCTTTGAACCGTGTCTTTTGAAATACCGACAAGCTGACTTAACTCATTATAATTCACCTCGCTTCCAACCTGTAGAGCCAAGCCCTGAACAAGCTTTTCTAAGATTTCAGGTTTCCTGATTTCTCCGTGCGATAGTATATCCTTATACAAATAGCTATTCACCAAATTTCTTAAAACTTCCCTTTCCCTACCCGCCTTACTGTTAATTACATCAGGGTACATTCCGTATATAAGTCTATTTTCAAGACTCTGCTGAGATTTCAAATATCCGACGTGATTTTCATATTCCTCCCAGCTAATTGGATAGAGTTCATACTCCCACTTTCGACCAGTTAAGGGCTCACTTAACTCATTGAATAAATTAAAGGATGAGGATCCGCTTATCCACAACTGGACATCTTTGAATTGATCAGTAATTATTTTTAACGTTAAGCCTATGCCGTTGATTCGTTGAGCTTCATCGATAAATGCTATCTTCTTTCCTTGTAGAAGCTGTCTAATCCTTTCAGTATTAGGAGTGTCTAATTCCAACCTGGTTGATGGATCATCTCCGTTGAAAAATGCAAAATCTCTATTTTGTAGTTGCTCTAGAATTAGTGTAGTCTTACCTACTTGCCTTGGTCCGATAATCATTATCGCTTTCCCGCTACCAATTTTATCTTCAACTATCTCTGTCAGCGTTCTATCAATCATAGCACAAATGTACTACTAGCTATCTAAATAGCCAAAAGTTATAACCTTTAGCTTTCACATCTTTGATTTATCCGTTGCGCCCAACGAGTGCGCCCACGCAGCCGGGGCATCATTCGTAGAACCCAACCAACTTCAACCCACCCACAAGGGGGCGGCGCGGCGGCATGGACCGAAACCGACCGACCCATAGGGAGGTGTAGCCTTCCCCTAGGCCGCTACCACGGAATAGTAGAATTGCCGATGTTCGGT
>CAZKPE010000620.1:0-1427 GCA_964554545.1 uncultured Lewinella sp. | reverse complement strand
ATCATGCCGACACCGCGCAAGAGCTGGCTCTCGGTGAAAACGGCACCCCCGGATTCGGCTGTAAGGCTGGTGCTGACAAAGCAGCTGACCGCCATCAGCAACATGCCGGCGCCGACGGCGATGCGAATGTCGATCTTCCGGATCATCAAGGGAAGCACAGGCATCAACAGGAAGGCCGGGACGCCCATCCAGAAGATGACCAGCCCGGTCTGAAGCGCATTGTAGTCAGAAATGATCGCGAGGAACTGGGGGATGACGTAGGTCGAACCATACATCACCATGCCCAGGGCGAGCGCCATGATCGCGACGCTGGCGAACTGTCGATTGAACAGGAGCTGCAGTTTCAAGACCGGTTTGCGGGCCTTCACCTGCCCGTAAATTAGCGAGGCAAACCCAACGACTGTGATGACCGTGAGCCAGCGAATGAGCGAGGATTCAAACCATTCCTCGCGGTGGCCCTCCTCAAGGACGACCGTAAGTCCGCCCAGCCCCAGGATGAGCCCGAGAATGCCCGCCCAATCCGCGTCGGTGAGATAATCCCACTTCGGCTTTTCGTGGGGCAAGCCAACAAACAGCAGGAGCAGCAGCACGCAGACTGGCACATTGACAAAGAAGGCATAGTGCCAGCTCAGATTCTCGGTCAGCCAACCCCCGATCAAAGGCCCCATCACGGGGCCGAGGATCACTGTCATGCCGAACAGGGCCATTCCGATGGGCTGCTGATGTGGCGGCAGCCTTTTGGCCACGATGGTCATTGCCGTCGGAATGAGCACGCCGCCCATGAAGCCCTGACCCGTGCGACCGATGATCATGGTCGTAAGGTCGGTTGCAATCCCGCATAGCACCGAAAAGGCGGTGAACGCGCTGACCGCGATGATGAGGAGGGTTCGCAGACCGAACAGCCGTTCCAGCCAAGCGCTCAGCGGAATGACGACAATCTCAGCAACGAGAAACGACGTAGCAATCCAGGTGCCTTCGGCGCCTGTGGCACCGATCTCGCCCTGAATGACGGGGAGTGCGGAATTGACGATTGATATGTCCAGCGTCGCGAGCATGGCGCCGAGCGCACCCGCGGCCACAGCGACCCAGGCGGTAACGTCTGCGTTCTTTCGGCCCGCGGCCGGACCTCCGGGAGTGCCGGGGGCTGCCAGTGCCTCAGTCATTGCGTCCGACTCGAGATTTCTTCCAGTTCGCCGGCTGCATTCCGGGTATCGACCGTCGCCACTACCGACATGCCGGGAACGAGCAGGCGTCGCACTTCAGGGGGAGCTTCGATAGCGATGCGAACAGGGATGCGCTGAACGATCTTCGTAAAGTTTCCGGTGGCATTTTCGGGGGGGAGGATGGAAAATTCCGCCCCCGTTCCCGGCGATATGCTTGCCACTCGTCCCGCGATCTCAAGGTCGGGCAGGGCGTCAACTTCGAGC
>CAZKPE010000619.1:0-1431 GCA_964554545.1 uncultured Lewinella sp. | reverse complement strand
CCTGAACGGTTGCGTCCCGCGGTCAGTTTGTAACCAAGGGAGGTACGAAGATGGTGGGCTTCAGGTTTTCCCCGGCCCTCGCCGGCGCGCTGGCATTCTCTCTCGCGGCCGGTGCGCCGGCCGCCGCCGATCACTGGACCAGTGTCGCCCCCGAGGAGGTCGGCATGTCGGGCGAGCGGCTGCAGCGTCTGACCGATGCCATGCAGACCTATGTCGACGAGGGCATGATCGCGGGACTGGTCGTGCTGATCGCGAAGGACGGGCAGGTCCCGTATTTCGAGAGCTTCGGTTTCCGCGACCTCGAAGCTCAGGACCCGATGGAGCGCGACGACATCTTCCGGATCGCGTCGCAGACCAAGGCGATCATCAGCGCCGGCGTCATGCTCCTGCAGGAGGAGGGCAGGCTTCTCGTGGACGATCCGCTGGGCCGCCACCTGCCGGAATGGATGGAGACGAGCGTCGCAGTCGACAACGACAGCGGCGGCGTCGACATCGTGCCGGCCGAGCGGCCGATCACGATCCGCGATCTTCTGACCCACACCTCCGGCATCCCCTACGGCGCTTGGATCAACCCGCTGACCGCCGAGGCCTGGAAAGAGGCCGGGATCGACGGCTGGTACTTCGCCAGCGACGACGAGCCGATCCGCGAGATCGTGCGGCGCATGGCCGGCCTGCCGATGGCGGCGCAACCCGGCACCGAATGGCTCTACGGCAGCAACACCGACATCCTCGGCGCGCTGATCGAGGTGGCCTCCGGCCAGCCGCTCGACGAGTTCCTGCAGGACCGCTTCTTCGATCCGCTCGGCATGGACGACACCCAGTTCTTCCTGCCGCAGGACGAGGCGGACAGGCTGGCCGTGGTCTACGACCTCTCGCCCGATGGCGAGCTGACCCGGGCGGCCGATGCCGGGGCCATGTGGGACCAGGGCGACTACCTGATCGGCGAGGGGCCGAACGCGACCTTCTCGGGCGGCGCGGGCCTGCTGTCGACGGCGCACGACTACGCGACGTTCCTCGAGATGCTGCGCAACGACGGCGTCGCCCCCTCCGGCGAGCGAATCCTGTCGCCCATGTCCGTCGAGCAGATGACACGCGACCAGACCGGGGAGATCGAGTTCCGCCCCGGCGCCGGCTTCAGCTACGGCTTTCAGGTCGCGCTCGATCAGGGCGCCATCGGCATGCCCGGCAACGACGGCGAATTCCGCTGGGGCGGGGCCTATCACACGACCTACTGGGTCGATCCCGAGGAGGACCTCGTCGTCGCGTATTTCAGCCAGTTCGGCGACACCGCCGACCTCGACGACCATCGAAAGCTGCGGGCGCTGGTCTACCAGGCGATCGTCGAATGACCGCCCAGCCCGCCGGCCGCTGATTGCCGGGCCGCGGCGCGGGACCTGCCGCGCGCACGGCCCGGCCGCGGCCCGACGCGCC
>CAZKPE010000618.1:0-1432 GCA_964554545.1 uncultured Lewinella sp. | reverse complement strand
CGGACCCCGACGATGCCGTCGGCAACTACCGGGTGCCCCAATTGCCCCCCTCGGTCTTCCCCGATGACCACCTCTACGACGTCATGCGGCAGCTCGTCGAGAATAATCTAACGGTCGTTCCCGTCATCAACCGCGAGGGTGAGTATGTGGGGATGGTGACCGGCGAGGATCTGCTCCGCTTCTTTGCCCAATCCAGTACCTTCAGCGACCCCGGCTCCATCGTGGTGCTGGAAATGGGCCGCCACGATTACAGCCTGGCGGAGATCGCCCGTATCGTGGAAAGTGACAATGCCATCATCCTGAGTTCTTTCGTGCGCAGTAGCCCCGATAACCACCACGTGGAGGTCACCCTGAAGCTCAACAGCCAGAATATCGGCGGCACGATCGCCACCTTCGAGCGCTTCAATTACGTCGTCAAGGCCAGCTTCAACGAGAAGCAACTGCAGGATACGCTGCGGGAGCGCTTCGATAGCTTGATTAATTATTTGAACGTCTAACCCGTCGGCCGGGGGTTGCGCCAGTTTCGCCCGTCCGCCGGCGGGTAGTCAGAATGAGCCCGATACCAGTAATCGGAACTGCACATCGTTCTCATCTACCGAAAAGATATCCGGGTCAAGGCGGTAGGCCAGTTCTACGCCCACGGTCAGGTCCTGGGTATTGAGCCAGACGTTGTCGAAGAAGAGCTGCCCCCCCACGCTCTGCTCCCTTAGATCAGCGTCGAAAGCGTCTATACGATACTGACTGTAGTCGTAAAAACCGTTCAGCCGGATGCGCTTGAAGTAGGTGATCCCCAGGATCCCAAAGTCGGGATACAGTAGCGGCAGTTGGTAATTAACCCCCAGGCGGTAAGCCCGGTCGTTAAGGGGAGCGGCGTACCCGCGGGCGTACCGAAAAATGTCCGGAAACTGGTAGAGATTTTCCGCCTGCTCCCACTGGATGTCGGCGTCGAGCCGGATACCATGGGTCTTGAAAATCCCGGGTACGTAGACCGAATTTCGGAGCAGCACCCGCTCCCCCGGCCGGTCGCTGCCCAGCGCCCGGTCGTAGAGAGAACTCACCGTCACCCCCCACCGCGGTTGCACTTGCCGGATGGCCGTCCGTTGAAGTAGGTTGAAGGTCAGTCCCCCGGTCAGGTTCCCGAAGTTCTGGGGTAATTCCCCTGACTCGATGCCCCGCTGCGATAGGTACTGATAACCAACGGACGGTACGAGGGTGGTGATAAAGTTCCCCGCCACCCATTCGAAGGGCAGTCGCACGCTTCCCCCCACCGATAACTGACTGAACTCTTGTTGGAAGAACCGCAAACTATCCTGGCGATCTACCTGGACCAGGTAGTTCCGGTCCCGGTACCGGCCACTCAGCTCGATCACGGGGAAAAAGCCGCCGTAGGTCGCCGTCACGCCCCCGGAGTAACGATCTTCGTTGATGTTGT
>CAZKPE010000617.1:0-1434 GCA_964554545.1 uncultured Lewinella sp. | reverse complement strand
TGATCGGCGTCCTCGCCATCACCGGGCTCGGGGTCAAGATCACCAGCCTGATCCTGTCGGCGTCGGGCGGGATGCTCTGGCCGTCGCTGCTCCTGACCGCGATCGCCTGCCTCGTCCTCGGCATGGAGGTGCCGACGACGGCCGCCTACGTCATCTGCGTCTCGGTCGCCGGACCGGCGCTGATCGAGCTCGGGATGGCGCCCCTGCAGGCGCATCTCTTCGTCTTCTGGTACGCGCTGCTCTCGACCATCACGCCGCCCGTCTGCGGGGCGGTGTTCATCGCCGCCGGCATGGTGGGCGAGGGCTGGCTGAAGGTGGCGCTGACCGCCATGCGGCTCGGCGTCGGGCTCTACCTGATCCCGCTCGGCATGGTCGCGAACCCGGGTCTTCTGGCGCTCGGCGAGGCGCCGGCGGAGGCCGCGGCCGCGTTCGTCAAGATCGCGCTCGGCCTCGCCCTTGTCTCCTGGGGCATGATCGGCAGCCGTGGCATCCCCGTGGCAGCCGTCGCCATCGTCATCGGCCTCGCCACGATTCTCGCGGCCCTGTGACCGGTCGCGGCCGCGCGCGGGCCCCGGTCGGCGCAGGGACTGAGACGGCGCGCCGCGCATCGGGCGCCGTTCGGTCCGCTTCGGGCTCGACACTTGTCCAGGGCCGGCGGCGCGCCCCGCCTGGGGCGATCGCGTCCCCCGGGCGCGATTGCATTCGCCGGGGCCGCCGCTTAGGTCTCCGCCAACGTTCCAAGGCGCGCCATGAACTGGATCTCCAACTACGTCCGGCCGAAGATCAACTCGCTGTTCTCACGTCGCGAGGTGCCAGAGAACCTGTGGACCAAGTGCGACGCCTGCGGCTCGATGCTGTTCCACCGCGAGCTTTCGGCGAACCTGAACGTCTGCACGAACTGCGACCACCACATGCCGATCACGCCCCGCACGCGGTTCGCCGCGCTCTTCGACGCGGGCGCCTACGTCGAGGTCGCGGTGCCGGTGCCCAACGCCGATCCGCTGCACTTCCGTGACCAGCGCCCCTACCCACAGCGGCTCCGCGCCGCCCAGCGCGCCACTGGCGAGCGAGAGGCAATGCTTGTCGCGGAGGGCGAGATCGGGCGCACGCCGATCGTCGCGGCGGCGCAGGACTTCTCGTTCATGGCGGGGTCGATGGGGATGTACGTCGGCAACGCCATCATCGCCGCGTGCGAACGGGCGGTGGCGCTGCGGCGGCCGCTGATCCTGTTCTCGGCCGCCGGCGGGGCGCGGATGCAGGAGGGAATCCTGTCGCTGATGCAGATGCCCCGCACCACCGTCGCCGTAGAGATGCTGAAGGAGGCGCGGCTGCCGTACATCGTGGTGTTGACTCACCCGACGACGGGCGGGGTGACGGCGTCCTACGCGATGCTGGGCGACATCCAGATCGCCGAGCCCGGCGCGCTGATCTGCT
>CAZKPE010000616.1:0-1439 GCA_964554545.1 uncultured Lewinella sp. | reverse complement strand
ATGGGGTCGGACACCATCCTGGAAAACTTCGAGGACCTGGCCAACGTCGGCGACGAGCACCGCAACGACATCATCCAGACCACCAAGGAGGAAGTCTTCGAGACCCTACAGGAGAATCTGCGCCCCGAGTTCCTCAACCGCATCGACGAGCGCATCATGTTCCTGCCCCTGACCCGGGCCGAGATCAAGAAGATCGCCCGCCTGCTACTGCGCCGCACCGAGAAGATGCTCGCCCGCCAGGGCATGGTCATCAAGATCAGCGACCGCGCCCTGGGCTGGCTGGCCGAGCGGGGCTACGACCCCCAGTTCGGTGCCCGCCCCATGAAGCGCGTCCTGCAGGCCGACTTGGCTGATGAGCTATCCAAAGACCTGATTTCGGGCAAGTTCGTCGCCGGCGATACCATCTATACCGACCTGGGCGAGGAAAAACTGGTCTTCAGCAAGGAGCCCTTCCCGGTCGAGTCCGCTGCCGAGAGTAGCGCCGAAGACAAGGCCGAAGCCGAAGCCGTCGCCCAGGAAAAGAACGCCGGCGGGGAGGTAAACCGCAAGCGGAGCCGCCGGGGGAAGAAAAAGGGCGCGGACGCAGGTGCGGAGGATACCGAGGCCACTGAGGGCACGGTGGCGGAGCTGAAGAAGGCTACGCAGGATTTGTTGGATGCCACACGAAGCCAGGGGGAGGGGGCCCTGGGTGAAGTAGATGTCAACCGTAGCGAAAACTAAGCCTATTGATCCTCCAAAAACGGAAGCGACCGCCGCAGCTCAACCAACCGCTCCCGATCGATAGTCACCGTCACCACGCTAGCCACTTCCGACATCATAGTCAGCACCCCCGCCGGCCCCGGGTCGATCACGCAGCTATCCCCCCGGTAGCTCAGTCCGTTGCCGTCCTCCCCCACCCGGTTGACGGCGGCTACGTAGCACTGATTCTCGATGGCCCGGGCGGAGAGTAACGTACGCCAGTCGTGGGCGCGGGGGCGGGGCCAGCTCGCTACGTAGATCAGCAGATCGAAGGGGTCGGCAGCAGCGTTGCGCGACCACTCGGGGAAGCGGAGGTCGTAGCAGATCAGCGGACAGATTGTCCAGCCGCGGTAGTCAACGACTAGCCGCTTGGTGCCGGCAGTATAGTGCTCGTGTTCCCCACCCGGCCGGAAGAGGTAGCGTTTATCGTAGTGCAGCGTCCGGCCGCCGGGCTCCACCCAGTAGAGGCGGTTGTAGTGGCTTCCCCGCTCGGCTATGATGAGGCTGCCGCAGAGGGCGGCACCGAGTTCATCCGCCCGGGCACGCATCCATTCAACGGTCGCTCCGTCGGGGGATTCGGCAAGACCGGCCGCGTTCATGGAGAAGCCCGTAATGAACATCTCCGGGAGGATGACCAGGTCGGTGTGGCCGGCCAGGGGGGCGAGTTGCTCGGTCAGGGCCGTGCGGTTGGCGGCGGGGTC
>CAZKPE010000615.1:0-1442 GCA_964554545.1 uncultured Lewinella sp. | reverse complement strand
CCGGAGTAGACCCGTCCGCCGGCGATCTCGCGGACGCGTTCGACGGGGATGTTCCGGCCGCTGGCGACCCGATCGAGGAAGGTGCCGTAGATCGACTGGGTGCGGGTAGTGAGCAGTTTTTTCTCATCGTCCCCCATTTCCCGGAAGGGGCTGAAGGCGTTGGCGTTGGCGGCCGTGTTGACGGTATCGAAGTTGATGCCGATCTTATCCTCCATCAGTTCGCGAACGATGGGGAAGGTGAGGAAAACGCCGATCGAGCCGGTGATGGTGGTAGGTTCGGCGTAGATGCGGTCGGCGTTGGCGGACATGTAGTAGCCCCCGCTGGCGGCGTAGTCGCCCATACTGACGACGACGGGCTTACCGGTTTCCTTCAGTTTTTCGACGGCGTACCAGATATTTTCGGAGGCGCTGGCGCTACCGCCGCCGCTGTTCACGCGTAGGACGACGGCCTTGACCTCATCGTCTTCGGTGAGCTTTTCGATCTCGTTGACGTACTTCTGGTCGCCGATATTGCCGAGGCTACCCGGGCCGTCGACGATGCCGCCTTCGGCCATCAGTACGGCTACTTCGCCGTCGCCGCCATTGAGGCGTTCCAGGCGGGCGGAGTAGTAGGTCGTGACATCGACCAGGGAGAGCTTTTCGTCCTGGTCCAGGCCGATCTTATCGTGGAGGAGGCGGTCGATCTCGGTGCGGTGGCGGATGCCGTCGATGAGTCCGGCGGCTACGGCCTGCTCGTCCTTCCAACCCGTCATTTCGCTGGCGGCCTGGCGCAGGGCCAGGGGGGATACGTTGCGGGTGGCGCTGATGTCTTCGAGCATGACCCCGAAAAGATCTTCGAGGAATTCCTTGGTCTGCTCGCGGTTCTGTTCGCTGATGTTGGTACGGCGCAGGGGTTCGGTGGCGCTCTTGTAGTCGCCGGCGTAGAAGATCTCGAACTTAATGCCGGCCTGATCCAGGGCGTTCTTCAGAAAGGGAATTTCGGCACCGAGCCCACGGAAGTCGATCACGCCGAGGGGGCCGAGGTAGATCTCGTCGGCCACGCTGCTGAGGTAGTAGGAACTCTGCATAAAATAGGGAGAGTAGGCTACGACAAATTTGCCACTCTCCTTGAACTCATCCAGTGCCTGACGGACGGTACGCAGCTTGGTAAAACTGACCGGGCCGATGGCATCGTTGAGGTAGATGCCCTTGATATCGTCGTCTTCGGCAGCTTCGCGGATGGCGCGGACCATATCGTGAACGCCGAGGGTCACCTCACCCGCGAAAGAGGCGAAGGGATCGGAGTCGGTGGTATTATCCGTCAGCTCGGGCAGGAGCGTCAGGTCGAGGGTGAGGATGGAATTCGTTGCTACGGAGGGCTTCTCCTGAGCGGTGGCGGCCAGGCTGGTGGCCCATCCGATACCGATGAAGACCAGGAGAACGAGGGCAAGCACGGTACCCAG
>CAZKPE010000614.1:0-1449 GCA_964554545.1 uncultured Lewinella sp. | reverse complement strand
ACGACGCTGAAGGCCTCGTTTACCTCCAGGTAGTCCATATCCTGCATCGTCAGACCGGCGCGTTCGGCGGCCAGGGGGGCGGCCTTGGTCGGGGCGGTCGTGAACCACTGCGGCTCGTGGGCGGCATCGGCGAAAGAGACGATCTTGGCCAGCGGGGTCAAGTCCAATTCGTCGAGTATGCGCTGGCTGACCAGCACGAGGGCCGCGGCCCCGTCGTTGATCGTACTGGCGTTGGCAGCGGTCACTGTCCCGTCCTTAGAGAAAGCGGGGCGCAGACTACCCATCTTTTCGAACTTCACCTTCTTGTATTCCTCGTCTTCGCTGACCACCAGGTCGTCTCCACGGCGCTGGGGTACGTTCACGGGCACGATCTCTTTACCGAAGGTCCCGTTCCGGGTCGCCTCCGCACTGCGTTTGTAGGAGTTGGTGGCGTATTCGTCCTGCTCCTCGCGGCTGAAGCCGTATTTGCTGGCGGTGGCATCGGCGCAGACCCCCATGGCGTTCTGGTCGTAGGCGTCGGTAAGGCCGTCTTTGGTCAGCCCGTCGATCAGTTTGCGGTCGCCGAACTTGGCCCCCCAGCGGGCGTCGGCCAGGTAGTAGGGGATATTACTCATACTCTCCATTCCGCCGGCGACGACGACGTCGTGGTGGCCAAGCATGATCGTCTGGGCCCCGAACATGACACTCTTCATGCCACTGCTGCAAACCTTGTTGACGGTCGTACAGGGAACCGAATTCGGAATGCCCGCACCGAGGGCGGCCTGACGGGCGGGGGCCTGTCCGAGGTTGCTGCTGACCACGTTTCCCATGAAGACTTCCTGCACCCGGTCGGCCGGCACTCCGGCACGCTCCAGTGACCCTTTAATGGCCGCCGACCCCAGTTGGGTAGCGGAAAGCGATGACAGCACGCCCCCGAAAGAGCCGATCGGGGTGCGGACGGCGGAGACGATGTAAACGGGTGGGTGGTGGTGGGTAGGCATAGTCGTTCGGTTAGGGCCGGTAAGATAGTTGTTGGGCTAACATTTCGCCAGCGTAAAAGGTGAACCCCTTCCGCACACAATCATTCGGGGGGGCATTTACGTTAAAGGAGTAGCCCCTAGAACCACTATTTATGCGTTTGCTTCTGCTTTTCTGTTTTACCGTTATCTACTGCACCTGCGTCCGCGCCCAAAACATCGAGGTAGTGGCCCTGGAGCGCGACCGGGGCATCGACATTCAAGTCGACAATAAGGAGTACGCTCCGGTTTCGGTCGTTTTCACCTACCGTGTAAAGAACCTGGATGCCGAACGTGGATTGGGGGATACCATCGTCCTGCCGCCGCGCTCCCGCAAGGTGGTGCACCGGCTGCGGCAGCGTAACTCGGACCTGGATTACAGCTACTCCTACCAGTACCAGTACACCTACGGCGATTACCGGGCCGGTAAGGCGGACATGAGCTACGTGTACCA
>CAZKPE010000613.1:0-1451 GCA_964554545.1 uncultured Lewinella sp. | reverse complement strand
GTTACTCCCCAGCTACCCTGCTTTAAAAAAACAGTTGCGCGTAGTGCTGTAATATGAGTCAACATATATATGACTCGTCGCCCTTCGTATAATGATTTACTGGCCATCATTGAGAAACAAGCCGTCACGATTGACAGGCTGGAAACTCGGGTGGCGGAGCTTGAGCGCCGCCTTGGTTTAAACAGCACGAACAGCGGCAAGCCGCCTGCGAGTGACGGTCTGAAGAAACCGCCGCCGCGCGTGCGCAATGATCGCCGCAAGAGTGGCAAGCCGCCGGGTGGGCAGCAGGGTCACAAGGGCGAGACGCTCCAAAAAACAGATCGTCCGGACAAGGTAATTGAGCATAAGCCATTGCATTGTCCATCTTGCGGCGGGTCGCTGGAGGACGCGCCCGTTGAGGCTTACGAGGCCCGTCAGGTCTTTGATATTCCGCCGCCGCAGGTGATCGTAACGGAGCATCGTGCGCTTGTGAAACGCTGCCGCTGCGGGCGTTGCGCGAAAGGGGCGTTTCCGGCATCGGTCAGTCGAGGCGCAACGCAATACGGCCCGCGCATTGCGGCGGCGGCAGTTTACCTGTCCAGCGCGCAGTTTATCCCCGAGGATCGCCTTCAGGAAACGCTCAGCGATCTTTTCGGATTGGGCCCGTCCACGGGGACACTGGCGGCAATGAACCGCAAGGCCGCAGAAAATCTGGAACCACTCATGGAACGGGTCCGCCGGGCCATCGCCGCCGCGCCTGCGAAACATCTGGACGAGACGGGCTTCCGGATTGGCGGCAAAACCTGGTGGATGCATGTAAGTTCAACGGCCATGCTGACCCACTACCGCGCTGAAGAAAAGCGCGGCAGTCTGCCGGAAGATTTGACGGGCACGATCGTTCACGATCACTGGAAGCCGTACTACAAGCTGGAAAATGTCTCTCATGCCCTGTGCAACGCCCACCATCTGCGGGAATTGAAAGCGTTGACGGATATCGAAAAAGAGCCGTGGGCGCGGGATATGAGCCGGCTGTTACGGAAGCTGGCACAGATGGTTCGAGCGCACACCACCATCCCGCCGCCAGTCGCAGACCGCGCCGAACGGCTTTATGAGCGGATCGTGGCCAAAGGTCTTGTGTTCCATGAAAGCCAGCCGCCTTTGGGACCGGAAAACAAGCGGGGACGAAGAAAACGAAGGATCGGCCACAACCTGCTCATCCGCCTGAGGAATTTTAAGGATGACGTTCTGCGGTTTCTGCACGGCCAGAGCGTACCCTTCACCAACAATCAGGCCGAACGTGACCTGCGTATGGTCAAACTCCGGCAAAAAATATCAGGCGGGTTCCGCAGCCAAGGCGGCGCAGAAATCTTCGCCACCCTGCGCGGTTTCCTCTCCTGTGCCAGAAAACAAGGCCTCAATCTGCTGGAGGTCTTGCTCAACCCACAGCTACTCGCTATAGCTGGGGAGTAACG
>CAZKPE010000612.1:0-1453 GCA_964554545.1 uncultured Lewinella sp. | reverse complement strand
CAAAGGTAAAAATTACGGGCGTGAAAGTTGCTTAGTCCGAGTATAACTTCGCTCGGGGGCGTGGGTGTGGGCGGCGGCGCGCAGGTGCAAGGTGAATTAATTACATAAAGGCGGTCCGAAGAATTTGGTAGCTGCTGATAAATCGTTGGGCAGGCTGTAGATCTTTCCCCGGTCGTCGGTGACCAGTAGGAATTCGTCTTCTAGCGACCAACTGACCCCCCAGAGCAGCTTACCGTCTTTCATTTTTCGCTCGGCTAGTTTTTCACCGCTCGCATCATACAATCGCACCGCATCACTGACCGCCGCGAGCGTATTTCCGTCGTGCGACCATTCCAGGCTGCGATACTCACCAGGGCCCTTTTCAATGCGGCGGATCAGTTGACCTTTGGTATCCCAGAACTGCAGGAGCGGGCCGTAATTGTAGTCGTAGTCACCGTAGTCGCCGGTAACCAGGAATTCTCCCGAAGGGTGAAAGGCCACGCTTAGCATAAGGACGGACTCTTCCCGATCGGTGATGACCTCCTGTGCACCCGTAGCTACGTCGAGTAAGGTGAGGTGGTCCCCCACGGCTGCGATCGTACGGCCGTCCGGGCTCCAGTCCAGGCCGATGATGCCCTTCTCCTTCAACAGATGCTGTTGCAGAAGGGTACCGGTGGTATCGTAGATGTTCAGCTTACCGCCGTAGTCGCCGGTGGCCAGTCGCGTTCCCTCCGCGTTCCAGCCGATGGCCCGGACACCGAATTCGTTCAGTCCCTTCAGTTCGGTCCGCTTCTTTTCCTTCACGTCGTAAATCGATACCGCGCTGCCCCCCTGCACGGCGACGGCCAGTAGCTCGCCTTCGGGGTGCCAGTCCAGTTCGGTGACCATCCCCCCGAAGTAGATCGTATCGGTCAATCGGTCATTTTCGTACAGTTTTACCAGGCCATCGGTATCGCCGGTCGCCAGGACGGTAGCTCGTTCCGGGTGGTAGGCAACCGTCCAGAGCCAGGTCGTATCGGACTCATCGATCGGAGCGACCAACAGGGGCAGGAGCAGCAAGTGAAGCAGGGGGAGGTACATAGTTTCGCTTATTCTTCGTGAAGCACGTGGGCCGGATGCAGCCCCGCCGCCTGCCGACTGGGCAGCAGGGCGCAGATGGTGACGATGATCAGGATGGTCACGATCGAAGCCCCGATACCGAAGTAAAAGTACTTCCCCGGGATCGGCAGCAATTCGAGTAGCGGCACCTGGATGGCGAAGAAAGTTCCCACGAGCAGGCCGGCGGCGGTCACCAGCAGCACTTCGGAGACGAATTGAGCGGTGACCTCCCCCGGCGTGGCCCCCATCGCCTTCCGCAGCCCGATCTCGGCGCGGCGGTGGTTGATCTGGGTGAAGAGCACCCCGAATAGGCCCAGGGCGATGTTGATGAGCAGGAAGCCGGAGATGATGATCATGATGACCAGGGGGATGACGA
>CAZKPE010000611.1:0-1455 GCA_964554545.1 uncultured Lewinella sp. | reverse complement strand
AAGGTTTGAGTAATTTGGATGGGATTTAATCAAAGTAGGTTCTAAATCTAACTTGTCAATAAATCGTTCGAGCAGATGATAATTGAGCGCACGCCGTTTGTAACTTGCCATAGAAAAGACAAAATCTGCATCAGAATTATGTCCTAAAGGATACCGCTTCGCATATTGTTGAATAGCATCCCATTTAGCCAGATTGAGAACAGTAAGTGAACTATTGAAATGAAAGTCAAGCTTAGTCAAGTCACGAGCCTGACAATCAGCTAATCCAGTGAATTGCTTACTGTCACGGAAGATAAATTCGATTTGGAAACGAGCTTTGTAGTAAAGATAGATGGAGTTAGCATCCAGCTTTAGATTAGTGCAGAATAAAATAGCATATCTCTGGGAAGAAGCTGAACTATTCAAGATATAAACTAGACGAATCTGACGTTTGAGACTGATAGACCAAACTACAGCGGTGTACAGAGCTAAATCATCAGATATTTGAGTAACTAGCTCAAAATTACTGTAATCAGTTAAGTTAACCTTACCTGCGTACTTACGAGGTCTACCTCTTCCTGAATATTCATCGTGGTAAAGATAACGGAGATTAGCATCTCGACGTAACTTGCCAATTGCCTCTAATTTCAGATTAGTAACTCCCTCGATCCATTTGACTTTACTATAGAAGCCATCACTGACAACATAGCGAAGAGATGACGGTAGATAGGGAGCAGTTGCTTCTAGTTGAGCAAGATAGTGATTGATTCGCGTTGTTTCTGCTGGCTCGCCTTTGTCTGAAGACAAGCTATTAGAGGGTGTTTGCTGAACACTCAGACTGAAACCAATTTTCTGATTGACATCTACTACCGCCATGGCTGAGATTTCTAATCCCTTTTCTGCTCTTGATACACTCCCGTTATAGAAATAATCTAAGCCATAGGTCTTGTTGCCACTCTTGGGAATAAATGAACAATCCACCGCCAAGATTACCTCCGACTCAGGTTCAATTGCCCCCTCAATTAATTGCTGATTAAACTTCAGAAAGTTAAATGAGCGTTGATACTGTCGGCGATAGGTTTTCTCCGAAAGACAGCTATATCGACCCAGATTGGTAAAAGTTGCTCGACCGCAACTGATAAGCAAAGTGGAAAATAAAGTCACGAGAAATTTTTGTTGAGGTTGTGTCAAATTTCCCAGTGAACCCAGCAAGCTTTGTATAATTCTCTTAACGCTATCCATTGCACGGTAATCTTTCAACACTTTTACCTTAATTCAGTGGATGGCTTTTTTTCTCTCTTCTACAAAAATTGTCCGAACCATTGATTTAAATGATGTCATTAATATTGAAAAGGCACAATCAATTAGGCAATAAAATTTATCATGGTATAGCATTTTTGCTAATAATATGGTTTGTATGACGATACACATTCTCAAATAAATGCAGTCGAACCTACCTTCGGTACCAAAGGACAA
>CAZKPE010000610.1:0-1455 GCA_964554545.1 uncultured Lewinella sp. | reverse complement strand
GGAAGTTCGGGCGATGACGCGGGTTTGGACGGCACTCCTGTTTCTGGCCCTGGCCAGGTCCGCGGCGGGGCAGGGTGCTGGCACCTACATCCAGGTTGAGGCGCAGCCGACGCAAGCCGAGGCGGTCGCGGCGGCCGAGGACTACGCCATGACCGCCGGCAACGTCTCGGGCTTCCGGCTTGGAGGGTCGTGGTATGCCGTCGTCCTCGGCCCCTATCCCCGGCGCGCAGCCGAGGACGAGCTGGCGCGGCTCCGTTTCCTCGGCCGCATCCCCCGGGACGCCTATCTGACCACACGTGCCGATTACGGCGCGCGGTTCTGGCCCAACGCCGATCCTGCGCCGCAGGCCGCCGTCGTTGAGGCGCCCGGCGCCGGCGACCGTTCGCCGCGCGAGACGCAGGCCGAGGCGCTGCGCGGCGAACGGCTCCTCTCGCGGGGGGAGCGGGCGGAGGTGCAGACCGCCCTTGTCGATGCCGGCGTCTATTCGGGCGCCATCGACGCCGCCTTCGGCCCCGCGACCCGGCGGGCGATGGCGGCGTGGCAGGACGCGCGCGGGTTCGAGGCCACCGGCATCCTGACGACGGACCAGCGCGCCGCGCTGATTGCCGGGTACCGGGAGGTCTTCGAGGGGCTCGGCATGGACCGCATCCGCGACCGCGAGGCCGGGATCGAGCTCGTCGCGCCCGCCGGCGTCGTGGCCCGCTCCGGTACCGACAGCCCGTTCGTCCGCTACGAGCCGACGGGCGACCTGCCGGCGCGCCTCCTCCTCATCAGCCAGGAGGGCGACGCCGCCGGGCTGTCGGCGCTCTACGACATCCTGCAGACGCTCGAAATCGTGCCGCTCGACGGGCCGCGGCAGCTCCGCCCCGCCTCGTTCGAGATCGAGGGCCGCGGCGACGACATCGTCTCCTACACCTTCGCCCGTCTGACCGAGGGGGAGATCAAGGGCTTCACGCTCGTGTGGCCGGCGGACGACGAGCGTCGCCGCCTCCGCGTCGTCGACGAGATGCGCGCAAGCTTCCGCGCCGTTCCAGGAGTCCTGCCGGAGCCCGAGGCGCCGGCGGCCGGCCGGGACCTTCTCGCCGGGCTCGACGTCCGGCGGCCGGAACGCGACCGGACGGGCTTCTACGTCGACGGCGGGGGCAGCGTGCTGACCACGGCCGAGGCCGTGCGGGCATGCGGGCGCGTGACCTTCGACAGCGCCGTCGACGCAGACGTGACCGCCGAGGACGCGGCGCTCGGCGTCGCGCTTCTGCGCCCGCGCAGCCGGCTGACGCCGGTCCGCTACGCGCGGTTCCGCACCGAACCGCCCCGCCTGCAGTCGGAGATCGCGGTGGCGGGCTATCCCTATGGCGGCGTGCTGCCCGCCGCGTCGCTGAACTTCGGGCGCCTTACCGACCGCCGCGGGCCCGACGGCGACGCCGGCACGCGGCGGCTCGACCTCGCGAGCGAACC
>CAZKPE010000609.1:0-1456 GCA_964554545.1 uncultured Lewinella sp. | reverse complement strand
TCGAATACAAAGCCCGGCAGGACGTCCTCCCCGCTGAGCTGCTTATCGAAGCCGGCAACCACCTGTTCGCTGCCATCGATCCGGTTGATGTAGGTCACCTCGTTCTTCGGGTCGATGAGCCAGGCCAGCCGTACGCCGTTACCAATCCAGGTGTCCTTCATTTTGGTCTGAAGCTGACCGATCCGGTCGGTGTCAGAGCGAATCTCGATCACGAACTCAGGGACGACTTTTGCAAAACTCCGCTGCTCGGCAAGGCTCAGTCGCTCCAGTTGTTGGTTGCTTACGAAAGCGGCATCCGCCGAGCGCACCGAACCATCGGGGAGGGTAAAGCCGGTGCTGGCACTATACGCCTCACCGAGTCGGTTTTCGCGCAGGTACAGACTGAGATAGAAGTTTACAATTGACTCAAATCGTCCTGAAAGCAGATGTACGGGAGACATAACGTTGATTTGACCGTCCGGCTCCCGCTCCACGTGAAGCTCCGGGTGGCGGGCACAAAATTCCGCGAACTCCTGAAGGCTCAAGCGTCGTGCAAAGCGCAGTTGAAGCGTGTGGTCCTCGGGTATTTCTACGGTAAATGGCATAGCTTTTCAACGTTTGACGAGAAAGATAAGGTTTACACCCACCGCAAATCCAGCGTCCGGGCAAACTCCTTCCGCGCCGGTGGCTTGCGTACCTCCAGCTTTTTTGGGCTATTCGTCGACTCCACCACCGAACGTTGCACCTGCGCGCCGCCGCCCGCCTGCAACACTTCGGTAACCTCCGGCAGGCTGTGGCCCGTATCCTGGAAGCGGTTGACGCGCCGGCCCTCAGCCTCCAGCGTATTGACCGGGAAGGTATCGTAGCTGCGTCCGCCCGGGTGGGCCACGTGGTAGGTACAGCCCCCCACGCTACGCTCGTTCCAACGGTCGTAGATGTCGAAAACCAGGGGAACGTCGGGCTTGATCGTGGGATGGAGGGCCGAGGGGGGGTTCCAGGCCTTGTAGCGGATGCCGGCCACGAACTCCCCCTCCCGCCCGGTCGGCGAAAGCGGTACCTCGGTGCGGTTGCAGAGGATGGCGAAGCGGTCGGGATGGAAGCCGCTTACCCGTACCTGTACCCGCTCCACGGAGCTGTCCACGTAACGGGCCGTGCCGGAACTGCCGAGCTCCTCCCCCAGCACGTGCCAGGGCTCGATGCCGGCCCGTAGTTCCAATTCGGTCTCCCCCCGATCGATCCGCCCCAGCACCGGGAAGCGGAACTCGAAGAAGGGTTCGAGCCACTCCGGCTTGTAGTCGAAGCCGGCCTCCCGCAGGTAGTCGCAGACCTCGGCCAGGTCCTCCCGCACGTAGTGGTGCAACATGAAGCGGTCGTGCAGTGCCGTACCCCAGCGCACCAGCGGGCGGCGGTAGGGCTGCTGCCAGAAGGCGGCGGTCAGGGCCCGGATCAGCAGCAACTGCGCCAGGCACATCTCCTT
>CAZKPE010000608.1:0-1456 GCA_964554545.1 uncultured Lewinella sp. | reverse complement strand
GGGCGCAGTTTATTCCTGTCCCATCGAGAAGTAATTAATTCGTGAGGTTGGTCATCATGATGTCCCACCTTTTGGATAGAGCAGCACCACGTAAGCAATATAGTTTTTCCACGGTATCCTGGTTCCAGAATGTGGAGGTGTTTTTGTAGCGTAGATTGATTACTCGGCGAACCGACGACTCAACAATTCCGCTACCGCAGAGGAGGTTACCTTGCTCATAATCAGCATAGTACATTCTTTGCCGGTGTTTGACGAAGTAGTTCAGTTCCGTGTTCATCTCCGGCGGGAATCGTCGGTATAGCCCCCTAAATAAGCGAACTATGCCCCGGCTGCGTCCCTGCCAGAGCCACTCCTTACATCGCTTCCACCACCGACTGCGTTGCCCTTTGCCGATACGAGTGGGTAAGGTCTTAAACAGGGCTTCCAGGTGCTGCACGGCGTGGTAGTAGTCTAACGTTTGGGTAGTCCGTGCAGCATCAACACCCAGGTCAACTAACATCCGGGGGACCTTATTCCAGATCCAGGTCGCTCCATCGGCGATAAGTTGAACCTCGGCAGCCTCCCGGATCGATAGGCGCTCTAAATACTGACGAAGTAACAACAAATGATCATCGTCCGAAAATCGACACCCGTAGATAGGCAGGTGCTTGCGGCACTGTTTACCGTGCTCATCCACCACATCGATGACGAATAGCTTTGGCTCTCGCCACTTGGCATCAAAGCAAGCGTAGTTCTTGTCGCTTACCCTACCGTTGTTCTGACGGGTAAGCGTGCGGCCGCCATCGCTACTGATAACCACCCGTTTGCCGGCTAGGCTCTCTTCGGGGCCTAGGAGGAAGTTGACTTCCCCCACCCGGTGCACCCGATCGGCCAGCTTGTTCGTCAGATCGCGCACCCCAGAGATACAGCTGCCCACACCGTGGCGTTCCAGCAAACACTGGGCTAAATCGTAGGATGGCAGGCTAACGGCGGCATACGTTATGGCATCGTAGCGGCGGGGACTGGCTCCCCCGATGAGCGACCAGTGACGGGCCACCAGGTGGCGGGCTTGGTCGCTATGCGCATCGGGGCGTTTGTCATACAGGCTAGGTACGCACACCTGACAACCCGACCGTAAGCGCACCGTGTGGGGACGTTGAGCCACATTGGAACGACCCTCCTCCTGTTGCCGTGCAACCAGCTGCCGGGCAGCTGCGGGAAGAAGGTGGCCCAGAAGCAGGTTACTGAGTTTGGCCATCATCCCTTCAACGCTGCTTTCTACCCCACCCAGATCACCTTCGATTAATCGGTCGAGCCAGGACGGCAAGTGGGTAAAAAGGCGTTCTCGGACAAAGTTTAATACCTTAGCCTCTGCGGTGGGATGTGCCATCTTGATCTTGGTTTAGTCACCTCAAAGATGCGTACTCCCGCCGTTTATTAGCCTACCTCATATATGGGACAGGAATAAACTGCGCCC
>CAZKPE010000607.1:0-1460 GCA_964554545.1 uncultured Lewinella sp. | reverse complement strand
GCATGTCCTCGCGCCTGTTCCAGGAGCTGCGCGAGCGGCGCGGGCTCTGCTACACCATCTTCGCGCAGAGCGGCGCCTACGCCGACAGCGGCCACCTGACCATCTACGCCGGCACCGGGGAGGAGCAGATCGCCGATCTGATGCGCCTGACCGGGAGCGAGCTGCGCCGCACCGCCGACACGCTGCGCGAGGACGAGGTCGAACGGGCGCGGGCGCAGCTGCGCGCAGGCCTGCTGATGGGGCTCGAGAGCCCGTCGCAGCGGGCCGAGCGGCTGGCGCGCATGCTGGCGATCTGGGGGCGCGTGCCGGAGGTCGGGGAGACGCTGGGGCGCATCGACGCCGTGACCCGCGTCGACGTCGCCGCGCTGTCGGACGGCATGATCCGCGAGCGACCGCTCGCCGCGACGCTCTACGGCCCGGCCGGCCGCGGCGCCGGTCCGGAGCTGCTCCGGGAGCATCTCGCCGCGTGATGATGCGGTTCGGGCCCCGCCTGCGCATCCGGACCGAACGGCTGACCCTGCGCCCGCCGCAGCACACCGACTTCCGCGCCTGGGCCGTGCTGCGACGGGAATCGTGCGAGTTCCTCACGCCGTGGGAGCCGACCTGGGCCGCGGACCATCTGACGCGGCGGTCGTTCACTAACAGGGTGTACTGGGCCGGGCGCTCGATCGCCGGCGGCACCGGGCTGCCGCTCTTCATGGTGCGCGCGGCCGACGATCTGCTCCTCGGCGCGGTGACGCTCGACAACATCCGCCGCGGCCCCGCGCAGGCGGCGACCCTGGGCTACTGGATCGGCGCCACGCACGCACGGAACGGCTACATGACCGAGGCCGTGCGGGCCGTCGTCGGCCACGCCTTCGAAGACCTCGACCTCAGCCGGATCGAGTCAGCCTGCCTGCCCGAGAACGAGGCGAGCCGGGGCGTGCTGGAGCGCTGCGGCTTCAACTACGAGGGCACGGCGCGGAACTACCTGCGGATCGCCGGGCGCTGGCGCACGCACGTCCTCTTCGCCAATCTCCGCCCTGACCGGCAAAGCGCGGACGCGGGCGGCTGACGCGGGCGCCCGGCGCGCTATGCTCCTGCCCGGAAGGGAGATCGCGCATGCTCCGCATCCTGGCCGCCATCCTCGTTCCGCTCGCGGCGCTGCCTGCCGCCGCGCAGGAGCGGACCCCGAGCCACTGCATCGCCATCGCCGAGGCGCCGGGCGTCGAGTACCTGCATCGCGCCAGCTTCACCGAGCCGGTGTCCGAGTTCAGCGTCCGCATCAGCTACGTCGACCACGCGATGTTCCTGATCCAGACGCCGGGCGGCCTCAGCGCCGTCACCGACTACGTGGGATTCATCGGCGCGACGACCCTCGTCCCCGACGTCGTCACCATGAACCACGCCCATTCGAGCCACTGGACGGCGATGCCCGACCCGGCGATCCCGCACGTCCTCAGGGGCTGGAGCGCCGACGG
>CAZKPE010000606.1:0-1460 GCA_964554545.1 uncultured Lewinella sp. | reverse complement strand
CAGGGCGAGACCGTGGCGCCGCGGGACGAGCGGCTGGCCTGGCTCACGGGCTTCACCGGTTCGGCGGGGATCGCGGTGGTGCTGGCGGAGCGCGCGGCGCTCTTCGTCGACGGGCGATACCGGCTGCAGGGCCGATCGCAGACCGCCGACGAGATCGAGATCGTGGCGTGGCCCGCGACCAAGGTGGGGTCGTGGCTGCTCGAGGTATTGCCGGGGGGCGGACGGATCGGCTTCGACCCCTGGCTCCATACCGAGAGCCAGATCGCCGAGATGCGCGAGGCGACCGAGGCAGCCGGTCTCGCGCTCTGCTCGACCGAGAACCTCGTCGACCGCATCTGGGAACACCAGCCGGCGCCGCCCTGCGGCGCCATTCGGCCGCTCTCGCTCGAGATCGCGGGCGAAACGTCGGCCGACAAGCGCGCCCGCCTCGCCGAGAGCCTGCGCCGCGACGGCGTGCGCGCCGCGGTGCTGACCCTGCCCGACAGCATCGCCTGGCTCCTCAACATCCGCGGGTCCGACGTCGCGCGGACGCCCGTGCCGCATGCCTTCGCGATCCTGCACGACGACGCGCGGGCCGATCTGTTCGTGGCTCCGGCGAAGATCGAGGGGCTCGCGCTCGAGGCAGGCGTGACGCCGCTGCCGCCCGCGGGCTTCGTCGCGGCGCTGACGCATCTCTCGGCGCCGGTCCTCGTCGACCGCGAGACGGCGCCGGTGGCGGTCGGCGAGGCGCTGCGCGAGGCCGATGTCGAGATCGTCTGGGGCCGCGACCCCTGCGTCCTGCCCAAGGCGCGCAAGAACTCGGCCGAGCTCGCGAGCACGGCCGAGGCGCATCTGCGTGACGCCGCGGCCATGGTCCGGTTCCTCGCATGGCTCGACGACGGCGCGCCGTCGGGATCGCTCACCGAGATCGACGTCGTCACCGCGCTCGAGCGCTTTCGCCGCCAGACCGACGCGCTCGACGACATCTCCTTCGAGACGATCGCGGGGGCCGGGCCGAACGGGGCGATCGTGCACTACCGGGTGACGACCGAGACGAACCGCCCCATCGAGCCGGGCCTGCTTCTCGTCGATTCCGGCGGCCAGTACGGCGATGGCACCACCGACGTCACGCGCACCGTCTGCATCGGGCCGCCTGAGCCCGAGCACGTCGCCTGCTTCACGCGCGTCCTGCGCGGCATGATCGGGCTCTCGACCCTGCGCTGGCCCGCGGGCCTCGCGGGGCGCGACATCGACGCCGTCGCCCGGGCGCCGCTCTGGCGTGCCGGGCTCGACTACGATCACGGGACCGGGCACGGCGTCGGCGTCTGCCTCGGCGTGCACGAGGGTCCGCAGCGCATCTCGCGGCTGAGCGAGGTTCCGCTTGAGCCCGGCATGATCCTGTCGAACGAACCCGGCTACTACCGAGACGGCGCCTTCGGCATCCGCATCGAGAACCTCGTCGTGGTCGAGGACGCGCCGCG
>CAZKPE010000605.1:0-1461 GCA_964554545.1 uncultured Lewinella sp. | reverse complement strand
GGGCGCCCGCGTCCTCGGGCACGAAGTCCCAGCCGCCGAAGAAGCGCACCGAGACGCGCGGTCCGGTCGAGGCATAAGTCTCGCGCCGCTTCATCGCGTCCCAGATGGCCTCGCGCGTGTTTTCGGTCGCCCAGACGGCGGTGTAGCCCGAGGCCGCCTGCTGCCAGCCGAGGACCTCGCGGCCGTCGAACGACAGCACCACATGCTCCCAGCGTGTCGGCGACGGCTCAACGCCCGAATGCTTGCCGAAGAAGTTGTCCTCCTCGGCCGTCGTCAGCGAGGTGTGGGTGTCGGTGCCGGCCGCTGCGCCGATCTTGAACGGGTTGGCGCCGAGCTCCTGCCCCAGCATCATCCCGTTCTTCAGCGCCTCGCGGTAGTACTCGTGCTCGATCATCCCCGGTTCCTTGGGGATGAGGTTGAGGTTGCCCTGGTCCCACGTCTCGTAGTCCGCGAACTCGTCGTCGGGCGACAGCTCGGGATGGGTCTCGCCGTCGCCCTTGATCTGCGTGACCTCGTAGATCGGCTCCCAACGCTGGCGGCGCTCGGCGTAGTCCTGGGTCAGTGGCTCGCCGGTGAAGGTCTCGAAGGCAAACATCAGCCCGTTCGACAGGTTGCCGTTGTGCGGGATTGCGAGAAGCTGCCCTCCCGTGGTCTCCTCATAGTTCTCCATCCACGACCAAAGGTCCTCTGGGTCCACGCTCTCGAACGTCGTGAACGGCAGGACCTGGTCGGCCTCTTCCTTGCCGCCGCGGTAGATCACGTTGCGGTGCAGGTTGTTTCCCTGCCCGGGGTTGGGCGACCACTCGTAGCCGATCAGCGCGGTGAAGCGGCCCGGCTCGTTGAAGCGCTCGATGATCTGCGTGTAGGCGCGCCACGTGTTGCGGACGAACGTCTCGCTCGTGGCGGCTTCGGGCAGGGTGCCTTGGGTCTGTGCTGCGATCGCCTCCATGGCGGTGCCGACCTGCCGCTCGATGTCGCCGCTTTGCATTGCCTCGGCCCAGCGGGCGAGTGTCGGGTCCGCGTCGACGAGCGCCCTGTCGTCGGCGCGCAGCGCTGGCGGGACGCCCATCAGCTCGGAGTGGTCGGTCATCGCCAGCCAGTCGAGCGGCCGCGACAGCTAGATCGGCACGCCGTAGGTCGTCTCCACCTGCTCGCCACGGGCGAAGCGCAGCGCGTCCTCGGGGCTGAGCGCGTTGACGAAGCCCGCGTCGAACGACCAGCCCGAATGCACGTGCTGATCGCCCCAGAGCGGCCGCGTCGGGAACGACCGGTTGGCGTACGGAGAGAAGCTGCGCGGCCCGAGCCGCGCCGTCTCGCGGATCTGCGCCGGGTTGATCGCGTGATCGAAGCTGTTCGCGGCGGCGCCTTCGTCCCCGGCCTCCTGCGCGTGGAGCGGCGTTGTCGCGCCGAGCGCCAGCGCCACGATTGCACTGCCGAGAAGTGATCGCGATGTCATCCGTT
>CAZKPE010000604.1:0-1470 GCA_964554545.1 uncultured Lewinella sp. | reverse complement strand
GGTGAACGCCCAGCGAAGCTATCAGCCAGATGCCGGGAAGCGCGAAGAGCAGCAGCCGGTCGATGAGGCTGTACAGGTGAAGGGTCGAGGCTGCGAGCGCCAGAAGCAGGGGCATGGTAAAGATAACCGCCCGCAGCCCTGCGTACCGCCAGCCCGCAAGCAAGAACAGCACGCCACCCCCGATCGCCACCGCCGTATGCCCGAAGGCCAGCCGACCGATGGCCTCCAGCCGCACGCCCAGCGACTGCCAACTCAGAAAGTATTCGGTATGGTAGGCCTGAAGCCCGGATACGGCGAGGTAGTCCGTCAGCAGCAAGCCATACAGCGCCGCGAAAGACAGTAACCACACCGCGATGGGCAGCAGCCAGCGCCGGTCGTACCGGAGGCCGTACAGCCCCACCGCCGCCAGCACAAAGACCACGGGTAGGGAGAGCCAGACCGCCACCGCTCCGGCCAGCGACCACTTCAGGAGAGCCGGGCGTTGCGGAACATCCAGGCTACTCCAGCATAGAAAAGCAGCGGCTAGGCCATGGTCCAGCCCGTACGGTTTCACTTCCGTCACGTATTGCAGTACGTGGGGATTGACGAACAGGAAGAGGGGCGGAAGCGCGGAATAGGGTTGCGGTAGTCGGCGAAGTCCGTACCAAAGCAAACTGCCCGCCGCCAGCAATCCCCCCAGGAAAGCTGGTATGCGTAGCGCGATCTCGGAGTACCCGAATAGTTCGCCTATTGCCTTGGTCAGCCAGAGGTAGAGTGGGGGAGCGTACTGCTCGTGGTCCAGGGGCAGGAGGAGCCCACCGTAGGAGCGATCGAAGAGGTTGCGGGCCACGTTGGCCTCGTCGAGGAAAAGCGGGCGGGCGTAAAGCAGGTTGATCACCCACAGGCTCAGCCCCGCCAGTGCTAACAAAATGGACGTACGACTCACGGCTCCGCAAAGTACGCCGTATAGAACGACAAAAGCCGCCTCCCCGGGGGGAAGCGGCTTCGTCACGTTCGAGCGGATGACCAGGTTCGAACCGGCGACCTCAACCTTGGCAAGGTTGCGCTCTACCAACTGAGCTACATCCGCGTCTGCTGGCTGCTCAGCCATGCTTTATTGCTAAAGCGCTGCAAATATAGGCACGCCGCTTGAACCCCAAAGCATAGTAGGGTATATTTTTCGACTTTCGGATTCGGCTAAATGAACTCTATCCTGAGTTGGAACGCACAGAAAGCCCTCACCCCCGACCCCTCTCCAAAGGAGAGGGGGGAACGGCTCCGTGAAAGGTCGAGCTGGTAGCGAATTTGCTACCCCACAGACGAATCCGCCAGGTGGTATTCGATCGGATCCGTTGGCTTCGGCCCCTTATATAATCTGTATGTGGGTTGCGTGGCTCCCCTCTCCTTCGGAGAGGGGCGGGGGGGTGAGGGCCTAAAGAGAATAGTGGAAGGTGGCCAGGAAGTAGCGCCCCAGCCCGTTGCTGATCGTCT
>CAZKPE010000603.1:0-1472 GCA_964554545.1 uncultured Lewinella sp. | reverse complement strand
GTAGCGTTACGCTACCCACGTCACCGTTACAGCCACCCGGGGCGAGGATGTCGGCATCGACCGTAAAATCGTCGTCTCCCCCCGCGACGGTCGCCTCCTGCCGTAATTCGCACTCCGCGTCATCGCGTAGCACGACGGAATAGGTACCGGCCCCCAAATCGGTAAAGAGGGAGTCCATAAGGAAGGTCTCCCCCCCGTCAATGCTGTAGCTATACTGCCCATCCCCCCCGGCCGGATTGATCAGAATGCTACCCGTTTCCGTCCCCCCACAGCCGGCGGCCTGGGTCACAATCTCCGCGGAGAGTCGGCTGTCTTTTATTCCGAACTCAAGGCTCTGTACGCAATCCCCGTCGGTATAGCTCACCCGGTAGCCGCCCGGAGGAAGGTCGGTGAAGGTGGGTTCGTCCTGCTCTACGTCCACTCCGGCGTCCGTGCTTACTACCCGCCAGCGGGAGGAGGGGGCGGGGACGCGGGGTGCGGTGAAGGCGATGGTCGCTAAGGCTCCGGTGCAGCTTACGTCGGTCCGTTCGGCAATGCCGAGGGTGAAGGTGTTGTCTTGTACCGTGACGGATTCGGTGAACGTGCAGCCATTGGCGTCCCGTAATTCAAACAGGTATTCGCCGGCGGAGAGGCCGTCAAAGGCTTCGCCCTCCCGAAAATCCCCTTCCCCATCCAGCCGGATCCGGTAGGGGGCGGTTCCCCCCGAGGCCCTGATGATCCGGATAGCCCCCGCCGTTTCTACGCAACTTGTAGCGACCGACTGCACGACCACCTCGAGCGGATCGGGCGCTTCGATCGTAAGGGTGGCGCTGCCGATGGCCGATTGGCCGGGGTAGCGGACGGTGACGGTATAGGTGCCGCCCTCGGTGATGACCCAGGTATTAGCTGTTTGGTATGCACCGTCATCGAGGCGGTATTCCAGTTCGTCGTCGTTGCCGCCCGTCACGGTTGCCGTGAGCAGGGTTTCTTCGCCGGCACATCGGATAGCTTCGGCCGACAGCTCGACCGTCACCGCCTCACAGGCATCTACGATGGTGAAGGAGATTTCGTCGGTACACTCCCCCCGGCTGGCGGTAAGGCGGTAATCCCCCGGCTCAAGCTCGGTGAACTCCGGGCTCTCTCCCGCCCCGATCTCTTCTCCCTCCAGAAATAGGCGATAGGTAGCAATGGGGCCGGCCATGGGTACACTTACTTGCACACTGCCCGGGGATTCGCAGTCGGCATCCACCCGCCGCAGTACGGTGAGTTCGAAGGATTCATCGGCTACGGTGGTAGTTTGGCGGCCAATGCAACCGGCGGCTGTGCGGACCACTACTTCGTAGGTACCAGCCTCCAGATTTTGGTAGCTTGTTTCCGTACTAAAGGTCACACCTCCATCGATGCTGAAAGCGTACGGCGTGGCGCCCCCTTCCACATCATTAATGATGAGGCTGCCGGCATCTTCTTCACAGCGGAAGGCAGTCGTCGCTACG
>CAZKPE010000602.1:0-1473 GCA_964554545.1 uncultured Lewinella sp. | reverse complement strand
CCTGGCGCGGGTCCGCCACGGGATGCAGGAGACCCGCGTAGAACGGCCCGAGGTCACCGAAGGCATCGTGCGCATGCGCCGGCCCGGCGAGACCGGCCAGCAGCGCGGCGGCACTCCGCGCGCGCCGCGTCAGAGCGCGCCCGTGACGAAACCGACGCCTGCGAGCGCGATCGCGCCGCCCACCGCGCGTACGGCGAGAGTCCCGCGCCGCGACCGGGCCAGCAGCCCCAGCGCGATGCCGACCAGGTGCAGAAGGCCGGTGCCGATGACGAACCCGATGGCATAGGCGAGCGGGCTCGATGCCGCGGGCATCTCGGTGCCGTGGGCATGGCCGTGAAAGACGGCGAAGATGGCGACGATGGCGGCGGCGACCCAGATCGGCGGACGCGCCGCCAGCGCCACCGCGGCGCCGATGACCACGGCCGAGGCCGCGATGCCGGTCTCGACCGCCGGCAGCGGCACGCCGGCGACGCCGAGGGCGCCGCCGACGGCCATGACGAGGGGGAAGGCCACGGGCAGCGTCCAGATCGCCGGGGGCCCGAGGAAGGCGCCCCAGAGCCCCACCGCGACCATGGCGGCGACGTGGTCCCATCCGAGGATCGGATGCAGGAACCCGGTCGCGAACCCGCCGCCGGTCGCGCCGGCCTCGTGGGCGGAGGCGGTGCCGGCGGCGATTAGCGCGGCGGAAACGAGGAAGACGAGGGTCCGTTTCACGATGTGCGCTCCAGTCGCCATGGCTGTCTGCGCCCGAGGCTGCATCAGTTCGGCGCCGCGATCCAGAGGCGGCGCCGCTCGCCCACCCTGCCAACCATCACGGGTCCGACGGCTCAGCACCCCGACGCGTCGATCCCCCCTTCGCATCGGCTGCGTTCGGCGGTCGCCCTGCAGGACCGCCACCGATCGGGGGCTGCCGCGGCCAGCGCAGATGCCGCCGTCGCGACGGCCCGGAGAAAGCGGGACGCCCGTCGGACGCACGCGGCCCACGCGCCGTCGTCGGCGGTCCGCTGGGCAAGCCGGTGACGCGATCCTCGATGCGGGATCACCCGTCGGCCACGACCTCCTGACGCTGCCGGCCCAGACCCTCGATGCCGAGTTCGACCACGTCGCCTATCCGGAGGAAGCGCTGGGGCTTCATACCGAGGCCGACGCCGGGCGGCGTGCCGGTCGAGATCACGTCGCCGGGCTCGAGCGTCATGAAGTGACTGAGATAGCTCACGAGATGAGCGACGCCGTAGACCATCGTCCGGGTGGAGCCATCCTGCATGCTCTCGCCGTTGACCGTGAGCCACATGCCGAGATCCTGCGGGTCGGGCACCTCGTCCCGGGTGACGAGCCAGGGCCCGAGGGGGCCGAACGTGTCGCAGCTCTTGCCCTTGGTCCATTGCCCGTGGCGCTCGGTCTGAAAGGCGCGCTCGCTCACGTCGTTGGCGACGCAGTAGCCGGCGACGTGGGCCATCGCCGCCGCCTCGGACA
>CAZKPE010000601.1:0-1476 GCA_964554545.1 uncultured Lewinella sp. | reverse complement strand
GCGGCCAGGCCGAGTACGTCCGCGTCCCCTTCGCCGACGTCGGCCCGTTCAAGGTGCCGGACTCGCTCACCGACGAGCAGGTCCTCTTCCTCACCGACATCTTCCCGACGGGCTATCAGGCCGCCGAGAACTGCGGCATCGAGGAGGGCGACGTCGTGGCGGTGTGGGGCTGCGGGCCGGTCGGGCTGTTTACGCAGATCTCCGCGAAGATGCTCGGGGCGCGCGTGATCGGGATCGACCGGTTCCCCGAGCGGCTGCGGATGGCGCGCACCTTCGCCGGGAGCGAGACGCTCGACTACGGCGAGGTCGACGTGTTCGACGCGCTCAAGGAGATGACGGCCGGGCGCGGGCCGGACGCGTGCATCGACGCCGTGGGGATGGAGAGCCACGGCTTCGGCATCGCCGGGAAGATGGACACGTTCCAGCAGGCGGTGAAGCTCGAAACCGGCCGGCCGACCGCGCTCCGCGAGGCGATCCAGGCGTGCGGCAAGGGCGGCACGGTCTCGATCCCCGGCGTGTTCGGCGGCATCGTCAACCAGCTCAACCTCGGCGCGGCCTTCGGCAAGGGGCTCACGTTCAAGATGGGGCAGACGCACGTCCACCGCTACCTCCCCCGCCTGCTGAAGCACATCGAAAACGGCGACCTCGACCCGAGCTTCATCATCACGCATCGCGTCCCCCTCGACCGGGCGCCGGAGATGTACGAGACGTTCCGCGACAAGCAGGACGACTGCATCAAGGTCGTCCTCGACCCGGCGATGGCGTGAGTAAAACGTGATGCATAAAGCGTAAGGGAGTCTGGCGCATCATCTCGCATCAGCCCCCTTGCGTTTTACGCGATACGTCTCCCGTCCACAAAGGCATCGACGCAGCCTCTCGTGAATAAGTCTCTCCTCTTTGTCACCGGTGGGCTCGGCGCGTGGGCGGCGTCCCGCGTGCTCCGCAGCCAGCGCGCGATCTCGCTGGCGGACCGCGTCGTGGTGATCTCCGGCGGGAGCCGGGGGCTCGGGCTCGTCCTCGCCCGCCAGCTCGCCGCCGAGGGCGCGCGTCTCGCGCTCCTCGCTCGCACGCCGGCGGACCTCGACGCCGCGCTCGACGACCTCCGCGAGCGAACGGGTGCGACGGCGCTCGCCATCCCGTGCGACGTCAGCCGCCGCGAGGCCGTCGACGCCGCGATCCGCGAGGTCGTGGAGAAGCTGGGCGGCGTCGACGCGCTCGTCCACAACGCCGGCGTCATTGAGGTCGGCCCCGAGCGGCACATGACCGAGGCCGACTACCGCGAGGCGCTCGGCGTGCACTTCTGGGGCGCGTACTACCTTACCGAGGCCGTCCGCCCGCACCTCCCGCGCGACGGGAGCGCCCGCATCGCCTACGTCTCCTCCGTCGGCGGGCGCGTCGGCGTGCCGCACCTCGCGCCGTATGCCGCGAGCAAGCACGCGCTCGTGGGCTACGCCGACGCCCTCCGCGCCGAGCTCG
>CAZKPE010000600.1:0-1477 GCA_964554545.1 uncultured Lewinella sp. | reverse complement strand
TGGGGGGCACCTTCATCCTGGTCTACCACGGGGCGGGTACGGAAGACGCGCCCTTTCGGCAGGGGGATTTTCGCCTGAGCGGGGTCGTGCTGAGTGACGGGCAGACGCAGTACGGCGTAAACGTGCAGGCCGTAGGCACCAGCCTGGGGACCACGACCCAGCTGAACGGCATGTTCAGCCTGAAGATCAACTACCTGCCGGTGACGCTGCGTTTCTCCATCATCGGCGCGGCGACGCGAGACGCACGGGTGGTACGGGACGACGACTTTATCCGCATCGACCTGAGTGAGCCGCAGCCGACGGATGACGAGCGGGAGATCGAGGGGCTGGCCGCGGGGACGGTGGTGGCTGATTTTTACCTACCCTACCGCTGCTGTGGCGGGGGGATGCCGATCCACATCTTTCCGGAAGCCGAGG
Source organism: uncultured Lewinella sp. (assembly GCA_964554545.1). Classification (GTDB taxonomy): domain Bacteria; phylum Bacteroidota; class Bacteroidia; order Chitinophagales; family Saprospiraceae; genus Neolewinella. Next base: position 1,060 of record CAZKPE010000600.1, on the reverse strand, counting down.
AGCCGGCCCCCGATCCGCTAACGGCGGATATCGAGCAGGTGAGTTGTACGCGTTCCCAACGTCAGATGACCACCGCAGACGTGGAAGTAACCACCGCCGGGGGCACACCGCCCTACTTCATCGAGGACGAGCAGGGCAACCGGCGGGAGCTGCCGGAGGGGCCGTTTGAAGTCTTTGGAAGTGGCACGATCTCGGTCGTAGACAGCGGGGGGCAGCGGGTGGAACTGACCTTCACGCTGCTGCCGGTACTTAGCGGTAATCTGGTCGGAACGCCCCGCTGCGATGAGGATAATCAGACCTTCAGTCAGGACTTCACCATCACCGGGGGGCGCCCACCCTACCGCTACATCGACCTGGAAGGAAACCAGGTAGCACTGGAAGCCGGTGGAACGGCCACGCTGGAAGGAATTCCCAGTGGGGAAGGCTTTACCGTTCCCCTCCGGGATGAGTTCGGGGAGAACTGCGGTGCGCAACTGACGATCCCGCCACATACGTGTACCGAGCCGGCACCCGCTCCCTCGGCCACCGCCACTTCGGTGGGTTGCACGACGGAGGACGACGGCGAGTGGTCGGGCAGCGTTCGCGTAGAGGCGACCGGGGGAACGCCGCCCTACTTCCGGATCACCTCCGATGGCGACCGGGCTCCGCTGGACGGAGAACCGATCGCGGTATTTGAAAAGGAGGGCACGATCGAGCTCGTGGACGCCAAGAATGACCCCTTCTCGGTCAATTATCAGCTATCCCCGCCCCTGACCGTAACCGCCGAGGGGGAGCCGGAGTGCGCCGAATCGCAGCAGACCTTTGCCCAGTCGTTCCGCGTTAGTGGGGGAACGCCACCCTACTTCTTCGAGCGCACCGACGAAACGACGGCTGCGATGGGTTCGAGTGTGCTAGGTAACCTGACCGGCATTCCCTCCGGACAGTCCTTCACGCTGCGGGTGTGGGACAGCGCGGACCCCCGTTGCGAGGACAGCCTCTTCATACCCGCCGAAACCTGTACTGATGTACCCGACCCGAACCCCGATCCCGACCCGACCTGCGCGGAGCTATTGCCCTGCGG
>CAZKPE010000599.1:0-1483 GCA_964554545.1 uncultured Lewinella sp. | reverse complement strand
GTCGAGGAGCTCGGCTGGCGCGGCGTGGCGCAGCCGCTCTTGCAGCGGCGCATGGCGCCGGTCTGGGCGGGCCTCGTCGTCGGCGCCGTCTGGGGCGTCTGGCACCTGCCGGCATTCCACCTCGCCGGCACCCTGCAGGCCGAGTGGAGCTTCACGCCCTTCCTCATCGGCAACATCGCGCTCGCGGTGCTGATGGCCGGTCTCTTCAACCGGTCGCGGGGCAGCCTCCTCTGGGCGATGCTGTTTCACTGGCAGCTCATCAATCCGTTCTGGCCCGATGCGCAGCCCTGGGACACCTGGATCCTGGTCCTCGCCGCAGTCGCAGCGGTCTGGTGGGACCGGGCGGCGATGTTCGGCCGCACGGGCGCCGAGACCGATGTCACCGGGGGCGGGCATGCCGTCTGAGGGAGGCTACGCGCGCGTCATGCTGACGGGCTTCGGCGGGCCGGAGATGCTTACGCTCGAACGGGCGGAGGACCGGCCCGAGCCGGGGCCCGGCGAGGCGCGTGTCCGCATCCTCGTCACCAGCGCCGCCTTCACCGACGTCATGATCCGGCGGGGAATGTACCCCGAGCTGCGCCAGAAGCCGCCCTTCGTCCCCGGCTACGACATGGTGGGCATCGTCGACGCCCTGGGTCCGGGCGTCGACGGGCCGCCGCCGGGCACGCGGGTCGCCGATTTGTCGACCACGGGGGCTTACTCGGAGTACCTCTGTCGCCCGGTCGCGGATCTCGTGCCCGTTCCGGCAGGCGTCGCCGACACGGACGCCTTGGCGATGGTCCTGTCGGGGACCACGGCCTGGCAGATGCTGCACCGGATCGCGCGTCTCGGGACCGGCCAGAGCCTTCTGGTCCACGGCGCCGGGGGTGCCGTGGGGACGGCGATGCTGCAGCTTGCGCGGCGGGCGGGCATCACCGCGTACGGCAGCGACGTCCCCGCCAAGCACGACCTCGTCCGTGATCTCGGCGGGACCCCGGTCGCCGCCGATGCGGCCGCCCGCATCGTCGGGGACGGCGTCGACGCGGTCTTCGATCCGCTCGGCGGCGAGAGCCTATCGCGCTCGCTCCACGCGCTTCGCCCCGGCGGCATGCTCGTCGCCTTCGGGTTCACCAACGAGGTCCTGGGGCGCGGCGGGTCGATCCCTCGCGACATCGTGCGCCTGAAGCTCTGGGACTGGCTGCCGAACGGGCATGCGACCGCGTTCTACTCGATCGGCTCGACGCGGCGGCGGCATCCGGACTGGTTCCGCGAGGATCTGGCGACGCTGTTCGGGCTTCTGGCCTCGGGCGAGCTCGCGCCCGCCGTGGCCGAGGTCGTGCCGCTCGCGGACGTGCGGCAGGCGCATGCCCGCGTCGAGGCGGGAGACGTCGCGGGCAAGCTGATCCTGCGGGTGACGGACGCCTGACCGGCGCCCGCCGCCGCTCCGGGGCAAAGGCGGCGCCCCCGTGCGCGACCTCAGGCGGCGCGGCCGCGACGCGGCGGA
>CAZKPE010000598.1:0-1483 GCA_964554545.1 uncultured Lewinella sp. | reverse complement strand
GACTTTAGTCCGAGGATACACCAAGGTCTTGCTAGTCAAACATGCTGAGCAATAATATTTTCGTACCGCTCCTGCCGCCCGCTGGTCTGTTCCGGCTCACCTCCTTCCAGGCCGATTCGGGCTAGTTCGTCCAGGGAAAGGTTTCCGTCTTCGTACTCCTTACCGTCACCGCTATCGAAGCTGGCGTAGCGCTCCCGCCGCATATCACGGAATTTGCTCTTCGACAGTACCCGGTCGGCCGCCAGCAGCGCGCGGGCGAAGGCGTCCATGCCTCCGATGTGGGCGTGGAAGATGTCTTCCAGATCGGTCGAGTTGCGGCGGGTCTTGGCATCGAAGTTGACGCCGCCGCCCTGCAGCCCACCGGCTTCCAAAATGACGATCATCGCCTCGGTGAGTTCCTGGATGTTGATGGGAAACTGGTCGGTGTCCCAGCCATTCTGGTAGTCGCCGCGGTTGGCGTCAATACTGCCCAATAGTCCCTGACTGGCGGCAACGGCCAACTCGTGCTCGAAGGTGTGCTGGGCCAGGGTGGCGTGGTTGACTTCGATGTTGAGCTTGAAGTCGTCCAGCAGATCGTACTGCCGCAGAAATCCGGCCACCGTTGCGCTATCGAAGTCGTACTGGTGCTTACTCGGCTCGAAGGGTTTGGGTTCGATGAAGAAGGTGCCCGTAAAGCCCTGGGCGCGAGCGTAGTCGCGGGCCATGGTCAGAAAACGGCCGAGGTGGTCGATCTCCCGCTTCAGGTCGGTGTTCAGCAGACTCATATAGCCTTCCCGCCCACCCCAGAAGACATAGTTCTCACCCTCCAGTTTAATGGTGGTGTCGATCGCGTTCTTCAGCTGCGCTCCGGCGTAGGCGACCACCCGGAAGTCCGGATTGGTACTCGCCCCATTCATGTAGCGGGGGTGGCTGAAGAGATTGGCCGTGCCCCAGAGTACCTTCTTGCCGGTCTCGTCCATCTTCTGCTTCACGTAGTCGCTGACCTCGTCCAATCGCTTGCGGTAGGTCTTCAGGTCGGCTCCGGCCTCGTCGAGCAGGTCTACGTCGTGGAAACAGAAGTAGTCCAGACCCAGTTTATCCAGGATTTCAAAGCCGGCATCGGCTGCGTTCTTCGCCTCCTGCACCGGATCGTCGCCACCCAGCCAGGGGTAGTTTGCCGTGCCCGGGCCGAAGGGGTCACCACCGGTATTTCGCAACGTGTGCCACCAGGCCATCGCGAACTTGAAATGCTCGGCCATCGTCTTTCCGGCTACGCGCCGCTGTTTGTCGTAGTACTTAAAGGCAAGGGGGTTGTCGCTGTCAGGACCTTCGTAGGGAATGGTGGGAATACGATCGAAGTAGGTGGGCATGGGGGGAGGGTTGTTTTGGGGTAAGGTAGGAGGTTTGGGAGTAGGGAGTAGGGAGTAGGGAGTAGGGAGTAGGGGGTTTGGGAGTAGGAAGTAGGAAGTAGGAAGTAGGAAGTAGGAAGTAGGAAGTAGGAAGT
>CAZKPE010000597.1:0-1490 GCA_964554545.1 uncultured Lewinella sp. | reverse complement strand
CATCCTGGATATGCTGGCCACTCACCCCTCGACCGCCCGCCACCTGGCCCGGAAGTTGTGCGAACGCTTCGTGAGCGATGAAGCCGGAGAGGAAATTGTGGACGCGGTAGCGGCGGCCTTCACCCAATCACGGGGTGATCTGCGGCAAACGGTGATCGCCCTGATCGGACACCCCGAATTCTGGGCCAGCCGCACCCAAAAGATCAAGACCCCACTGGAGTACGTCGCCAGCAGCGTGCGGGCGCTCGGGGCCGACGTGGACGATACGCGCGCCCTGTTGCGGTGGCTCACGCGCATGGGCCAGCCCCTCTACGCCTACCAGGCCCCCACCGGCTACCCGGAGCAGGCCAGTCACTGGACCAACGGGGCCGCCCTGTTGAACCGGATGAACTTCGGGCTCGACCTGGCGCACAATCGCATTGAGGGCGTCGAGGTCGATCTGCTCGCCCTCAACCGCAACCACGAACCCGCCAGCGCCCGCGACGCCCTGGCGACCTACCTGCCGCTGCTGCTGCCCGAGCGCGATACCGAAGAGACTTACGAACTCCTACTACCAAACCTTCAGGGGGACCTCGGACAGGTCGTCGGCCTCATCGTCGGCTCCCCGGAATTTCAACGCCAGTAAAACCTGACCGCCATGCAACGCCGCGCCTTCATACGCAACGGAGCTTTGAGTATGCTCGCCATTGGCGGGGGCTTCACCAGCCTTCCCTTACGGGCCCTCGGTCAGGCCGCATCTGATAACAAGCGGACCCTGGTCTGCATCTTCCAGCGGGGCGCCATGGACGGGATTGCCGCCGTGCAGCCCCTCCGTGATCCGAACCTACGGCAGTTGCGGCCCGCCCTTACGCTATCCGCCGGTAAGGGCACCGATGAACTGCTCGATCTGGACGGCCGCTTCGGCCTCCATCCCAGCTTCAGGGCACTGGGCCGGCTCTACGGGGAGGGACGGCTACGGATCGTGCACGGCGTAGGCTTACCAACCGCTACCCGCTCCCATTTCGACGCCCAGGACTACGTCGAGACCGGCACCCCCGGCCGCAAGAGCACCCCCGACGGCTGGCTCAACCGGGCGGCCGCCCAGCTGGAGGGAGAAGGCACGCCGTTGCGGACGGTCAGTCTCACCCCCGCCCTGCCCCGGGCAATGTACGGTGAACAGTATGCGATCGCGGTAGAGCAACTGACGGATCTCGGGGTGAGGGGTGCGGGGCACGGGGCGGGCGGCTCGGGGGCTGGAGGCTTCGAGGCACTGTACCGGCAGACGAGCGAGCAGCTACTCCGGCAGGCGGGCTCGACCGGACTGGATGCCGCCAATATGCTTTCCGCCGCCGAACTGGAGGCCTACCGTCCCGCCGCCGGTGTTCGCTACCCGAATTCTTCGCTGGGTAGGGGGCTGCGGCAAATTGCCCAGCTGATCAAGGCGGACGTGGGCCTCGAGATCGCCTTCGCGGAAAGCCCCGGCTGGGATACGCATACGCGGCAGGGCGGCA
>CAZKPE010000596.1:0-1494 GCA_964554545.1 uncultured Lewinella sp. | reverse complement strand
TGAAGAGGTGGGCGACTTCCCGCTCCCGCACCTCGTCGAGTTCGCGGAGGGGGCTGTAATCGTCGACCACCCAAAAACTGCGGCCGAAGCTGGCACCAACTAGGTCATTTTCCCGCTTCTGGATGGCCAGATCGCGGAAGGGGATGGTGGGCGTACCGGCGAGTTTTTCCCACTCCCCTCCCCCGTCGAGGGAGGTGTAGATGCCGTTTTCGGTACCGATGAAGAGTAATTCGGGATCTTCGTGGTCCTGCACCAGTCGCCACACGAGGGTGCGGTCTTGCAGGTTGCCGGCCAGGTTGGTCCAGCTGCGGCCCCTATCGGTGCTCTTGAGTAGGTAGGGTTTGTAGTCGCCCTCCTTATGGTTATCCAGGGAGAGGTATACGGTACCGGCATCGTGCAGATCGGCCTTGACATCATTGATGAAGGCCCGCTCGGGTACGCCGGGCATGCTGCCGACCATGATCTTGCGCCAGTTGTCGCCGCCGTCTTCGGTGACCTGCAGGATACCGTCGTCGGTGCCGGCGTAGATGAGTCCTTCCTGGACGGGTGACTCGGAAAGGGAGGTGACGGTGTTATAGTTCGACATGGCGCGGACGTCCCAGGGGTTGTCCCAGCTCTGCACGCCGCCCATGATGGGCAGGGCCAGTCGCTCCTCGTTGCGGGTGAGGTCGCCGCTGATGGGCGTCCAGTCGTCGCCGCGGTTATCGCTGCGCCAGACGCGGTAGCTGGCGAAGTAGAGGCGGGCCGGGTCGTGGGGGCTGACCACGATGGGCGCGTCCCAGTTGAAGCGCTCGTGGGGCTCGCCCTCCCGGGCCTGGGGCTGCACCATGACGGGCTCGCCGGTCTTGAGGTCGACGCGGTGGAGGCCGCCCTGCTGGGTTTCGGCGTAGATGATATCCGGGTTGCCGGGTTCGGTGGCCGACTGGTGGCCGTCGGCGAAGAGGGTCTTGTACCAGTCGCCGTTGCGGATACCGGCCTCGGAGTCGGTCCGGCTGGGCCCACCGTGGCTACCATTGTCCTGGGTGCCGCCGAAGATGTGGTAGAAGGGTTCGCGGTCATCCACGGCCACCTTATAGTACTGGGTGATCGGCATATTATCGATGAAGCGCCAGTTTTCGGCTAGGTCGAAGCTTTCGTATAGCCCGGCGTCGGTACCGATGAGGAGGTAGTCGGGATCGTCTTCCCGGAAGATCAGGGCGTGGTTATCGCTGTGCTTGCGCTCCTCGGTGAGCTCGCGGAAATTCTTGCCACCGTCGTCGCTCACCAGTACGCGGACGGCCATCAGGTAGAGGCGGTCGAAGGCATGGGGGCTGGCGTACAACTCCTGGTAATAGTGAGGGCCAGTACCGCCGGGGACGGCATCGCTCATTTTGGTCCAGCTACTGCCCTGGTCGGCCGAGCGGAACACCCCGCCCTTGGTGCGGTCGAGGGTGATGGTGGCGTAGACCACGTCGGGTTGCTGGGGGCTGATGGCCAGTCCGATCTTACCCAGGT
>CAZKPE010000595.1:0-1495 GCA_964554545.1 uncultured Lewinella sp. | reverse complement strand
GCCTTTACGGTCACCAATCGGTGCCGCATCGAGCCCAGCGCCGCCGCTACGGGACTGTACATTTGTTACCGGGCGGCCAGTCTGCCGGGGGAGGCGGCCGACGACATCCCCTACCGCGAGTGGTTGCACTACTTCAAGCGCTTCAGCGGCAGCCCCTTCAGCCTGTCCATCCGACCCAATATGCGGAAAGGCGAGGTGGCCCGCCTCTGCGACACCGGTTTGTCTCCCCTGCCCTGCGGCCACTACGAAGAGGAGATCGGACTGTGGGCGGCGGCGGAATACGGGGGAGCGTACACTTACTTCCGCCTTTATTCCGCTTACGTCTTCGCCCGCTGGTGGAATACCGCGCCGGCCTACGGAGAAATGCGGCCGGCCCGCCGGGTACGGGCCTTGACGCGGGTGGCCCTGCGCAGTATGGGAATGGGTGCGTGATCATTGAACCATTCCGCCCCCCGCGGGCTTTGGTGGCAAACGTTTCAGATGGCAAATGACTACGATGTGATCATCATCGGCTCCGGGGCCGGCGGTGGCGCCCTGGCCTACACCCTGGCCGATACCGGCAAGCGCATTTTGATCCTCGAGCAGGGCAACTTCCTGCCGCGGGAAAAGCGGAACTGGGACCCGGCTTTCATTTTCGGGGAGGATGGCTACAAAGCGAAAGTTACCTGGGAGGGACCGGACGGCGAGGCAATCCATCCGATCGTGTACCACCGCGTCGGCGGCAACACCAAGATGTACGGCGCCCTCCTTCACCGGCAGCGGCTGGAAGACTTCGAGGAGCAACAACACAAGGGAGGTATCAGCCCCGGCTGGCCCGTGAGCTACGATGAGTTCGAGCCCTACTACATGATGGCCGAGCACGTCATGAAGGTCCACGGAAACCGTGGCGAGGATCCGAGTGCAGGCCCGGCCAGCGGTCCCTTTCCCTTTCCGGCCTTCCCCCACGAGGGCCGTATCCAGGAGGTAGCCGACAAGCTGAAAGAACTGGGGCTGAACCCCCACCACTCCAACCTGGCCCTCAACCGCGACATCGACCAGCCCTGGCGGCGGCCCTGCATCGCCTGCAACACCTGCGACCCCTTCCCGTGTATGCTCCACGCCAAGTCGGACGCGGAGACCGCCCTCGTCCGTCCGGCCCTCCAGCACGACAACGTGAGCCTGTGGACCGACGCCCGGGTGGAAACGCTCGTGGAGGAGAACGGTAAAATTACCCGTATTGTCGGCACCTGCGCTGGCCGCCCCATGGAATTAAGCGCTGACCTCGTGGTGGTGTCCTGCGGAGCCATCAATACGGCGGCCCTGCTCCTGCGCTCCCGCGTCGCCAACTCCTCCGACCAGGTGGGCCGCAACTTCACCAAACACAACCAGAGCGGCATCTCGGCCATGGACTACGACAAGCCGAACGATGTCGTCTTCCAAAAGACGCTCGGCGTACACGACTTTTACAACGGCGGCCCCGACCACCCCTACCCCCTCGGCACGGTGCAGCTGACCG
>CAZKPE010000594.1:0-1498 GCA_964554545.1 uncultured Lewinella sp. | reverse complement strand
GCTTCGCCGAGACCGCCGCCACCTTCGCCCGCGCCGTCGATCCCGCCCAGAAGGCGCGCATGCAGGGCTACGAGGGCGACCCCTGCGGCGAATGTGGCAACTACACGCTGGTGAGGAACGGCACCTGCATGAAGTGCAACACCTGCGGCGGGACGAGCGGATGTAGTTGAGCACTTGCCTGTTGCGCTCGCGGCGGCCACACTGCGGGCGCATAGTCGCGTTCGTCCATGAAGTGTCCGCTGGGTGCGACCTCCAGAAGTACCGTTCGGTCCTAGACGCACTTGATCGAGGCGAAATTCGCGTCCAGATTTGCCGCCATGGGCAAGAAGACTTCGGCCACGGTATCGCGCAGCGGGAAGACCGGGACCTTCGTGGTCAAGTCGTACGGCAAGTCGTCGGTGCACACTGTCTCGGAGCGATCCAAGGGCTCGATCAAGAAAGGGTCCGAGAAGTACGGGGACGCGCTCAAGCGATTGGCCGATAAGTAGGCGTCACTACCGGCTCACCCTCGCCGACGCTCTGGAAGCACACGAGGATGCGCTGCAGCTTGGCGGCGCGAGAGGTATCGCGCGACTGGACGGGCTCGAAGGGGCGATCGCGCGACCGTATCACGGGTACCATCGGTTCATTCATCAGAAGGCCGCCGCACTCCTGCATGGCATTGCGACGAGCCACGCCTTCATCGATGGCAATAAGCGAACCGCACTGCTTCTGACCTACCTGCTGATTGATCGAAGTGGTTTCGACTTGGTATTGCGTGATAGCGAGCAGTTTGACGATGTCATCTTGGATGTCGTCAACCACGCAATTTCCGAGGCCGAACTTGTGGAATGGTTCCGGGAGCGTCTGATCCGCGTTCGATAGCGCTTGGTCCCATCGTCGCCCCCATTGCGATCGACCTGATCGAGCATGCGAACGAGGGATCAAAGCCGGTTTTGCCTCCACGCGTCACCCTGGCCGAACAGCGCCGGAGGCGCCGGGCGAGCGCCTGCCGTTCGTCGGGCTTACGCCGCGCCATCTAGCGCGACGGTCCCTCCTCAACCCGGGGAGCCGCTCCTTCACCCGCGCGCTGACCTCGGGCAAAAGAGGCATCTGGCTGCCATAAATTGCACCCGCCCGACCGTAGCGGCGCCCACCCGCGGGCAGGCGCCCGGACGGCTCACGCCGCGCTGCCGACCGATGCCAGGGCAAACACGGCCCGGCGAAGCTGAGCCCCCCTGGCCTCGGTCGGGCACGCGGGAAAGGTGTTGATGCGGCGCGGCGTGCGGACCTAGGGTGGTGTTTCAGTGGGGGCGGTCTTGTGGGACGGGCCATGACGGCCGAGGCCGGGCTCACCGGAGGACAAGGGAGGGAACATCGATGCATCATCACTCACGCCGCCCCCGGGCGCTCTGGTCCGCGTCGCTTGCGGCCATGCTGGCCGTGGCCGCTGGTCCGGGCCTCGCGCAGACCGGCATGAACACGACGAGCCTCGGCCACGAGGTCGTGCTCGACGGCC
>CAZKPE010000593.1:0-1499 GCA_964554545.1 uncultured Lewinella sp. | reverse complement strand
AAGCGATCCGCCATCATGATCTTGTTCCAGGCGCGGACGAAGGTGTCGATGAAGCGGCGCTCTCCGTCGCTGGCGGCGTAGACCTCGGCGATGGCCCGCAGTTCCGAGTTCGAGCCGAAGATGAGGTCGACGCGGGTGCCGGTCCACTTCTGCTCCCCAGTACGGCGGTCGGTGCCTACGAAGGTCGTTTCCGACTCATCCGTAGCGGCCCACTTGATGCCCAGGTCAACTACGTTGGTGAAGAAATCGGTCGACAGCGTACCCACCCGGTCGGTGAATACCCCGTGATCGCTACCGTCGTAGTTGGCACCCAGCACCCGTAAGCCACCCACCAAGGCGGTCATCTCGGGGGGGCTGAGCATCAGCAGGTTGGCACGGTCGACCAGGATGCGCTCGGCCGGGGTGGTCTGTCCGGCGGCTACGTAGTTGCGGAAGCCGTCGGCCACCGGTTCGAGGGCGTTGAAGCTTTCGACGTCGGTTTGGTCCTGCTTGGCATCGGTGCGTCCCGGGGTGAAGGGGATGGTTACGGCGTGACCGGCCTTACCGGCAGCATTCTCGATACCGACATTACCGGCCAGTACGATCAGGTCGGCCAGGGAAACGGCCTTGTTACCCGATTGCTTGCCATTGAAGTCCTGCTGAATGTCTTCCAGTACCTTCAGAACTTTCTGCAGCTGCGGTGGATTATTCACCCGCCAGTTGCGCTGGGGCAGGAGGCGTACGCGGGCACCGTTGGCCCCGCCCCGCTTGTCGCTGTCGCGGTAGGTGGAGGCCGACGCCCAGGCTACGGAGACCAGCTCGGTATCGGAGAGTCCGCTTCCCTTGATGCGGTCTTTCAGGCTGACGATGTCGGCCTCGTCGATGAGACTGTAGTCGGCTTTCGGGACGGGGTCCATCCAGATCAGTTCCTCCTGCGGCACCTCGGGGCCGAGGAAGCGCTCGATGGGGCCCATATCCCGGTGCATGAGCTTGAACCAGGCGCGGGCGAAAGCGTCCTCGAACTGCTCGGGGTTATCACGGAAACGCTCCGAGATCACGCGGTAGTTGGAGTCGTACTTCAGCGCCAGGTCGGTGGTCAGCATCATGGGCTGATGCTTCTTCTCGGGGTCGTGGGCATCGGGTACGGTACCAGCTCCCATGCTGCCCATCGGCTTCCACTGGTAGGCACCGGCGGGGCTTTGGGTCAGCTCCCACTCGTAGTCGAACAAGTGCTTGAAGTAGTCGTGGGTCCACTCGGCGGGTTTGGTGGTCCAGGCGCCTTCCAGTCCGCTGGTGATGGTGTACTGGGCGTTGCCGGTGCCGTAGTTGTTCTTCCAGCCCATACTCATTTCGGCGATGGGGGCACCGGCGGGTTCGGCTCCGACGTGCTCGTTGGGGTCGGCCGCGCCGTGGGTCTTACCGAAGGTGTGGCCGCCGGCGATGAGGGCGACGGTTTCCTCGTCGTTCATGGCCATGCGGCCGAAGGTTTCGCGGATGTGCTTGGCCGCGCCAAGGGGGTC
>CAZKPE010000592.1:0-1506 GCA_964554545.1 uncultured Lewinella sp. | reverse complement strand
TTGGTCGGTCTCTGCGACGTCGACCGCCGGATGCTCGACGAGGCCGATGAATTGATCCGCCAGCGCCACCCCGCCGCCCGGCCCCGGCTCTTCACCGGCCACCGGGAAATGCTGCGCAAAACCCGCCCGGAACTCGTCCTCATCGCCACCCCCGACCACTGGCACGCCCTGCAGGCCATCGACGCTGTGGAAGCCGGCGCCCACCTCTACCTACAAAAGCCCATCGGCGTCGACGTGCGGGAGTGCGAGGCCGTACTGGACGCCGCCCGGAAGTACAAACGCGTGGTGCAGGTGGGTATGCAAAGACGCAGCACCCCCCACCTGATTGAAGCTAAAAAAGAAATTGTCGATACCGGACTGCTCGGCGAGATCGGCCACGTCGGCATCTGTTGCTATTACCACATGCGGGACACCGCCCAACGGGAGATAGAGGAGGTGCCCGCCTTCTTCGACTACGACCGCTGGACCGGCCCCGCCCCCCTACTCCCCTACCGCGGACTGCCCCACCGCCGCTGGCGCGCCTTCCAGGAATACGGCAATGGGATCGTGGGCGATATGTGCGTCCACATGCTCGACATGACCCGCTGGATGCTCGGGCTCGGCTGGCCTACTGAAATCAGCAGTCTGGGTGGCATCTACGTACAAACCGAGGCCGACGCCACCACCACCGATACCCAGACGGTGACCTTCCAGTACCCGAAACTGAGCGTCGTCTGGCAGCACCGCAGCTGGGGGGAGGCGGCCGATAAGGATTTTCCCTGGGCCATGACGCTCTACGGGAGCAAGGGCACGCTGAAGGCCGACCCCTATAAGTATGAGTTCACCCCGCGAAAGGGAGAGACCCGGCGGGTGAAAGCGGTCTACGAGCGCGAAAAATTCCCCGAAGACCTGGAAGAAAAGAACATCGAGCTTCACGCCGCCCCCGCCACCCGGGCCCATATGCGCGACTGGCTGGCGGCAATCGAATCCGGGGGGAAGCCGGTCTCCGGTATTGAGGAGGGCTACTGCTCCACTGTATCCTGCATCCTCGGCAATCTGGCGCTAAAGGCGGGCCAAGCACTCAGCTACAATCCCGCTACGCGCAGTCTCCTCGAAGATGATCAGGACTTGCTTGCCCGGACGTACCGTTCACCCTACTTCCATCCCGGCTTATGATGTACTGCTCCTGAAGGGAGCATCTTTTGCCCGGGGGTGTAGTACGGATGCAATCCGTGCGTAACCCCCACGGGTTATCTTCGCCCCCGTGCCGCAGCCCCTCTCCAACTTCCTCAAATTCATCGTCTTCGTCGGTCTGGGCTTCGGGATCCTGTACCTCGTCTACCGCAACCAGCAAACCGCCTACGCCGCCGACTGCGCCCTGCGGGGAATTGCCGCCGAAGACTGCAGCCTCGTCGACAAAGTGTGGCGCGACTTCCGGGAGGCTAACTTTTGGTGGCTGGGGCTGACCCTGATCGCCTTCTGCGTCAGCAACCTCAGCCGGGCCATCCGCTGGAATATGCTGCTGCG
>CAZKPE010000591.1:0-1507 GCA_964554545.1 uncultured Lewinella sp. | reverse complement strand
AGAAGCGAAGAAACTCGTCCTGAATGGTATACTTGAGTGTACGGGTACCCGGCTTACTGAATAAGGGACGTTGGCGCTGGATAATCAGGTAGTCCTCCTCGAGCCGCTGTAGGAAGCCACCCACGTCCTTTTGGATCACGCTTTCGATGGCCGTGCGACTTGTTTTTCCGGCGGCGATCAGCGTGAGAATGGAAAAGTAGGTGGTGTATTCCTTACCAAACTCCTGGATCAGTACATCCTTGCCTTCCTCCAGGAAGATGGCATCGGGGTGCAGGAAGAGGTCCAACATGTTTTGTTTGGTCAACGCCCGCTCATCAACAAACACTTCCACGTACTTCGGCACTCCACCGGAGAGTGCGTAGAGAGTGAGCAGATCCTCTGCCCCGGATTGAGGAGCATACTCCCACAAGAGCTCACGCAGGGTTGCGATCTGAAAGGGCTGAATGTGCATCCGCGCAGTCGCCCGTCCGAATAACGGCTCGTTGTAGTCCTGGAAAATCTTGTGCATGAGAGAGTACACCGAGCCACTCAAAATCAGGTTCAGCTGAATCTGCTCCCGGTTGGCATCCCAGTGGTTCTGCATTTCGCTGTACACCGATGGATTGATCCGCAAAAATTCCTGAAACTCGTCGATGACTAAATTGACCTGTTGCTGCCGGGCGATTTCGATCACGTAGCGGAAAATATCGATGAAGCGGGTGATGGCCCCGACCGGCCGCCCACCGTATACCTCCTCCACCCGGTCCAGAAAGCCCGCACACAGTAGGGCTTCATCTAGCCGGGCGACGAAGAAGTAGAGGTAACTTTCCGTTCCGAAGCTCTCTCTAATCAGGCGGGTCTTGCCGATACGCCGCCTTCCAGTAACGACCGTCATTTGACCGCGGGTGAAACTGCTTTGGCGAATGCGATGCAAGTGGGCGATCTCCGATTGGCGTCCAATGAATCTCATACTGTAAAGGTAAGGGCATTACTGTAACTCCTGTTACCGTAACCCTCGTTACGATAAGCGTCTGTCAATGAGGGCGGCGGGGCGCAGGTGCAAAGCAAACCAGTTAAAATCAGTACCTTCGGAAGTTCCCTAAGCCGACCATGCCCGACTTCATCTTCACCGATAACCCCCTGGCGATCCACTACGCGATCCCGCTGTTCGTGGTGCTGCTGCTCGTCGAGATTGGCGTGGCGGTCTACCACCAGCGGGACTGGTACGATACCCCCGACACCTTGAGCTCGCTGGCCATGGGAATTGGCAATGCCGTCATCCGGCTGTTCACGAAGTTCATTACCCTGGGGGTGTTTTTCTTCCTTTACCAGTTTCGGCTATTCGATCTCGGTGCTGCCTGGTGGGTGTGGGTGTTCTGCTTCCTGGCCGAAGACCTGGCCTACTACTGCTTTCACCGGGGTAGCCACTCGATCCGCTACTTCTGGGCCAGCCACGTGGTACACCACAGCAGTCAGAAGTACAACCTGAGCACGGCCCTGCGGCAGACGTGGACGGGCAACCTGTCCG
>CAZKPE010000590.1:0-1513 GCA_964554545.1 uncultured Lewinella sp. | reverse complement strand
CGTTATGTGGCACTAAAAAAATGATCAAAAACGCGGAAATAATAAATCCACCTTATTCAGGTGAATATGAGGAAAAGATATACGATCATGAAGATGTTTGGAATTCTCAATCTTGGTCATGGGTAAAATTTACTGATAGTGATTATTATGAGTGGGTTGGCCAGTTTAGAGGCTTTCCTCAAGAAGTAGGATTATCTAATAAGAAACATCAAATATTAGTTTTAACATCTGATTATTTGTTTTTGCTGGACATAAAAGATGCTCAACTGCTAGAAGTGGGAAAAAACGATGGCTACAATAGTTTAAAAGTAGCTCCAAGCGGTGAATTTATTTTAGGCTACTACTACCATATATCCAAAATTGGAGATTCACTAGAAGAGATTGAAACCCTTGATAGTCCGATTCAGATGGATATGATCAAGTTCAAAGATTGGAATGGTGATAAGCTTAATTTTACATGTGATGAATTCACAAATTGGGATAGACACTTAGAAATGGAGTTGAACACAAATGATTGGAAGATAAGTATAAAAAGCGCCACATAACACCGTTCAGGCTGCCAGCAGAGCCGGCGCCTGCACTTGTCGTTAGCGGGCATAGAAGAATGAAAAGGTATAAAATAGTTATTTGGTCTGCCTTGTTAATTTTCACCATAGGTATAGTTGGAGAAATTAAAGCAATTAACTATCTCTATCATGGATTGATAGTAGCGCCTTTAGTATTTACTATTGGCATCTTCATGTGGATTCCGAAAAGAATAAAGTCTCCTATTCTTCATCCATATTCACCTAAGGAATATAAATCTGTTGCTGATGCTGTAATCGCATATTTATTCAATAATTTCCTACTAGAATTTTGGGCAGGCTGGAGCTACCTGTTAGTAATTGGTGTTCTTGCTGGCAAATTACTTTTTAGTCAGTCTGAAGGATTCAAAAGTGCAAAAATTCTAATGAATCAGGATGAAACAGTAAAATCTGAATTTGGTGAAATCACAGGAATTGGACATTTAATTTCTGGATCTGTTTCGGATCAAAAAGCCAGTTTTTTTCTCACAGTCTTTGGATCGTTGAAAAATGGAGATATTCAAATTGAAGTTGAGAAGAGCCAGAGTGAATGGGAATTGAAAAAAATGAAGTTAAACTAAAATCTAAACGCCCGCTAACAAAATGTATCGGCTATTGCTTCGGCTAAAGCCTTCGCCAGCCGCTACATCTGTCGTTGGCTGCTAGCATATAAAAATAAAAAATATGAAAAACACATTTTTGTATTATTTATTGATTATCGTTCCTCTTGTTCCATTTGTTTATTTGGTGCGAACCGAATTAATCGGAACAACATGGATAATCATCTATTTCTTTTCATATTTATTGATTTACAGATCATTCACTGATTTTTACAGACTGAAAAGTAAAGGAATACTAAAAAATAAAGATTTTTTGAAAGTATTTATACCCGGCTCAATCCCTAATTATTTTACAAATCTGTATACTTGATCAAATTTAGAAGGAGCCAG
>CAZKPE010000589.1:0-1514 GCA_964554545.1 uncultured Lewinella sp. | reverse complement strand
ATCAGCTTCACTACACCACCTCCCTCACCCCCCAGCTCGACCTGAGTCTGAAGGGCCACTACACCCGCGGATTAGGCTACTTCGAGCAGTATAAAGCGGACGAGGAGCTCGATGATTACGGCATCAGCGCTGCGGTGGAAACTAGCGACCTCATCCGCCGCCGCTGGCTCGACAACCACTTCTACGGCACCGTCTACAGCCTGCGCTACCAGCAAAACCGCTGGGACATAACCTTCGGCGGCTCGGCCAACGAATACCGGGGGGGGCACTACGGGGAGGTCATCTGGGCCCGCTTCGCCGGCGACAGCGAGATCCGCGACCGCTACTACGATAACGATGCCACGAAGCAGGACATCAACAACTACCTGCGCGCCAACTACGCCGCTACCGACGAGCTGAGCTTGTACCTGGACGGGCAGCTCCGCTACGTCCACTACGAATTCCTCGGCAACGACGAGAACTTCAACCTCCTGGAGCAGGACGCCAGCCACACCTTCTTCAACCCGAAGGCCGGACTGGTCTACCAGCCCCGCCCCGGCACCCGCGCCTACGCCAGCTTCGGGGTGGCCCAGCGGGAGCCGAATCGGAACGACTTCGTGGATAACCCCGTCAGCACCCGCCCCATTCCGGAAAAGCTTTTTAATACCGAGATCGGCTACGCCCGTAGCGGCAGCCGCTTCAACTACGGTGCGAATGTCTACCACATGCTGTACCGCGACCAGCTCGTGCTGACCGGCCGGCTCAACGACGTCGGCGAGTACATCCGTACCAACGTGCCCGAAAGCTACCGGCTGGGCCTGGAACTCCAGGGCGGGGTGCAGTTAGTGGATTACCTGACCTTGGGTGGGAACGTGACCGTGAGCCGCAACCGGGTGGGCTCCTTCACCGAGGTGCTGGATGACTTCGCTGAAGACGAAACCTATCTTGGGCAGATAGAAATTGTACGTGAAGATAAGCCGCTCAGCTTCAGCCCCGACCTCACCGCCGCCCTCGAACTGGCCTACGACCGCACGCTGGAGGACCGCCACCAGCTGGGTGCCGCCCTGCAGACCAAGTACGTCGGCGAGCGCTACGTCGACAACAGCGGGGCCCCCGAAAGCCGGCTCGACGCCTTTTATTACAGCGACCTGCGACTGAGCTACTCCCTCGACCGGAAGTACCGCCTCACCTTCCTGCTGCGCAACGTGACCGACCAACTCTACAACAGCAACGGCTGGGGCTACCGCTTCCGCTTCGACGGGGAGCCGACGACGCTGCGGGGGGTGTACCCACAGGCGGGGCGGAATTTTTTGCTGAGCTTGGGGGTGACGTTGTAGGGGTTCAACGCGGAGGACGCTGAGGTATGCGCGGAGGTTTCGCGGAGCATCCACTACCACCTCTGCGATTTCCTCTGCGCATACCTCCCCTACCTCTGCGGTGAATCCTTCCTGGCGACTCCTTCGTCTATCCCCCCAAAAGGTTCGTCCATATCTTTGCACCCTGCGCCCCGCCGCCCTCACCTTTGCCCCATACCA
>CAZKPE010000588.1:0-1518 GCA_964554545.1 uncultured Lewinella sp. | reverse complement strand
TAGCACCAACCAACCTCAAATTCACTAGCCCCGGTTGACGCTGGGCGCGGTGTTGTGTGCATTTTAAAATATCCATCTAAAAACATCAATGGTTCCAATGATTGCTAATCCTATAATAATCACGAAAACCAATAAGCATCCAAATGACCATAGCTTATCGATCATCGTCTCGGAATATTCTAATCTTGGCCTTTTTTCATTCGTGGAGTATTTTGGTATGTATCGATTTACACTCAGGCTCTCCTGCTCTAATCTTCTATATATGCTCCTTACTTCTTGGGGTAGTTTATCTACATCACCTCTAAATTTAAGTGCCGTCAAAATCTGAGTCGATGAATTTCCGTGCTGATTTTCAAATATCTTAATCGCCTTTTCTTTTCGAAACTCTCTCTCGGTTAAAAACCAATATTTACCAGCTCTCTCAAGCCATTTTACTGAATAGTAGATTTCTCCTAGCTTTTCTCTGTAAATCTGTTCATTTGGATTGAATCGTATCAATCCTTCTAATCTTGAGATGGCCTTAGAAATTTTTCCTGCCTGAATCTCTTGGCTGATTTGGTTTAACTTCTTCTGATTGATAGACATTCAACATTATTGTTCAACCAAATTAACTTTAAAGAATTCTCCGTCTAGATGCTCAAAATCTTTATCGGATGTAATTAATTCAGAATCTGTTACAAGTGCTGTTGCAGCAATCCAAATATCATTCTTACCCATATTTCTCGATGAGTTCTTGAAGGCTTTTGTGGGATGAATATCCTGACTGTAAGAGTCTAAATCTATGTAGGCATCGATTAAGTCTTGTGAGCTAATATCCACAATCAGTAATTTGTCATAAAGCTTTTCGACAATTTTCACTCTCCTTCTGCCCCAATTATTTTTTCTAGCTAAAACACCGATCTCTCCTATTGTTACAACTGAGATGATGGCTGTATTTCCTTCCCTGAACGGACCATATGATTGCTCAATGAATTCTTTGGTTTCGTTATCTTTTAAATAAAAGAGAATGACATTTGTATCAAGCACATAATTCATCAACCCATTTCCTTTAAATCAGTCAGTAAATCTTCAATGGATTCTTGGATACCCGCTTGGTGCGCAATCGAACTTAACTCTTGACTGGTAGTGGCCTTGTAATTTTGATCTTCCTTTAATTGACTAACATCCACCTTCCTAGATTTAATTTCATCGTATGTTGATACTGTGTAAGAGAGTGAGTTTAGTTCTAGCTTATTTGCAGAATTTTCAAAACTTAACTTAATCGCTTGCAGTCTATCTATGACATTTTCGTCTGCAATGGACATAATCCATTCCATGAGGTGGTATTTCTTTGTTTTCAGTATATCCATTTTCCTAGATTTTAAGTACTAAACAGCGCTCTAGTCTGACTGGTTGCACACAACGTGTGCGCCCACGCAGCCGGGGCTTTCTTCATAGAACCCAACCAACTTCAACCCACCCATAAGGGGGCGGCGCGGCGGCATGGACCGAAACCGACCGTAGGGAGCTTTCGGGCCA
>CAZKPE010000587.1:0-1523 GCA_964554545.1 uncultured Lewinella sp. | reverse complement strand
TGGTAGACCGCTCCCTGGATAGCTGGGATTCCAACGTACCGCTGAAGGCGGGCGCGGACTACTTCGGGTCGTTCTGGGCCAAATCCCCCGACTTTGCCAACGGCGTGCTCCGGGTGACCTTCGGCTACTTCGACGCCGACCGGAACGTGCTGGGCGAGGGAACGGAATCCTACGTCATCACCGATACCTACCAGCAGTACAACTTCAACTTCACGCCCCCCGAAGGGACCGAAAAGGGTTGGATCTCGTTCCGCTGGAAGGACGAGGCCAACACCGAATTCCGGGCCGGGGTCATCGACATCGACCACGTCCAGCTCCTCACCGAGAAGGAGCTACCCGTATCTACCCGGGATCCCCTCTCGTTCAGCCGCGACCATACGGTGCTGCGGCCGAACTACCCGAACCCCTTCGGAGAGAGCACGACCATCGAATTCTACCTCCCGGAGACGACCCCCGTCAGCCTGCAGGTGTACGACGTGAATGGCCGCCGGGTCACTAGTCTGCTGAACGAGCAACGGGCGGCCGGAGAACACTTGGTCACCTGGAATGCCTACGGCCTTCCCGGCGGGACCTACTTCCTCCTGCTCCGCACGAAATCCACGATCCGCACCAGGAAGATGATGCTCTCCGAACGCTAACCCCCACTCCCTTTCCTCATGCAAATCCTCAAATGATGAAACAGCTATTTACTACGCTTAGCTTGCTATTTACCGGCCTGCTACTGGCGCAAACGACCACCGTCTGGAATCCCGCCGCGAACGAAGGCTCCGAGGGGCTATGGACAACGGCGGCAAACTGGACGACGAACACCGTTCCGGGCAGCGACTCCAAGGTGGTCTTCAACGTGCCCGGCGCGCAGAATGCCCGACTGAACTCCAGCAGTACGATATTTCAATTCGTGCTCGGAGACGGGGCCCGCGGCGAGGCGCTCTTCGTTCAGGACGGGGGCACCCTGAACACGAGTTCCGACATTTGGTCGGCCATTGGCTGGAGTGATACCTCCCGGCTAGTGGTGGAGACCGGCGGTACGGTCAGCCTGGGCTTGCACATGTGGGTCGGTTGGCTACCCGGCGGGCTGGGTATCGTCGAAGTCAATGGCGGAACGCTAAATGTAGGGGCCCAGACCGGTCTCGGCTGGACGGACCCCAACAAGACCACCGCCGGTATCGGTCAGGTGTATGTGAACGGTGGAACCCTCAATCTGAACGAGCTTCACCCCACGCAATCCATCGGCCCCGAGTCCTTCATCCAGGTCGGCGGTGGAGTAGTCACTATTCAGGGTGATCAGCAAGGGTCGGTCAATGCCTATATCGCAGCCAGCAAGATCCGCGGCATGGACGGCGGGATGCTGAACGTCGTCTTCGAGAACGGCGTAACGACTATCACCGCAGCGGCTTCCCGTGCCGAAACGACGGTATGGGATCCTGCCAACAATCCAAACTCGACCGGGCTGTGGACCGAGGCGGAGAACTGGTCCGACGACTTCGTGCCCAACGGAAATAAAGTGGTCTTCAACGTCGAGG
>CAZKPE010000586.1:0-1529 GCA_964554545.1 uncultured Lewinella sp. | reverse complement strand
AAAACCGGTGACGTTTCTACTAAACCGTGGGAACGCTAATTGGGAAGGCTACAGTTACCGCGAGTGTATGTGCGGGGTAATTTGTCTGTACGATGAGGAGCAAACCCTACTGCACACCATCTATGTAGGCGTTGGTCCCCAGAAAGGCAAGGGGGCCTTCACCGATATCCTGGACGAGGAAGTGAGCCGCCTCAAGGCTGCCCTGAACGGTGCGGGCGTGACTGCCCAGTACGTAGGGGTAGCCGATGGGGCGGTTGACAACTGGGAGCAACTAAACCGGCTGACGACCGTACAGGTTACGGACTACTATCACGTGAGCCAGCGACTACACAAACTGGCCGCGGTCCTATCTGGGGGTAAGCAGCGGCGCATGAACTGGCTGCGGGAGCAGAAGCGCCGCCTGTTGGAAGAAGAAAACGGAGCGGTCCTCGTGGTTCGGGAAGCCCGGCGGGTAGTGGATGAAGAGGTTAAAACGGCGACCCGTAAGTTGATCGCCAGCGAGCAAGTCACCTACCTGACCAACCAGCAAGAGCGAATGAACTACTACGCCCTGCGCCGGCAACAGCTACCCATCGGTTCGGGTCCCGTCGAGGCGGGCTGTAAAACCCTGGTCAAACACCGCCTGGGGGGTAGCGGCATGCGCTGGTTAGGAGTGCACGCCGATGATATGCTGCTGACGCGCAGTATGGTGCTCACGGCACAAAGAAGCGATCAATACTGGGCCAAACGAATGCGCTATGCAGCCTAAATTACTACATCAAAAATCCGTCACACCCATCAATTTATTTTCTGTTGGTGTAATTCGCTTTGGTAGGAGTGAAATGTGTATGACCTTCAACGTTGGATATAAAATAATTCGTGATTGTTGATCTGCCTTTATTGGCGGGTGGTTGTAGTGTACGGAAAGTGTGGGCACATGTCGCTATTCGGTTCATATTCTTGGTGTCTTGGCCTAAGTTTAACCTCAACTGAATTAAGATTGAAAATATGGTAGCCGCAGTGCTCTGTGAATATACCAATTTCTACATCGTCAGGGTCTTCGATGAGAAGTGGGTAATTGAATTCTGCATAAGAACCGTCGTCAAATTCCAGACTTACTAGTTGTTTAAGATTGAAGTCGCTTGAGTTCAACTCGATTCTATGACCTTCACCTTTACTGATCAGATAATCCTTAATTCTTTGCTTCCAGCGAGTGGGTAGGTCTTCTTTATTCATCTTTTTATCGGTTGCGCCCAACGAGTGTGCGCACGCAGCCCGGCACCTGGACCAACTTTCGGACCACCAGCTTTCTTTCGCCCCGAGGGTAAACTTAATCGACCCCAAAAAAGACTACTGCCGGGTTGACGTGGGCACGGTGTTGTGTGCATTCTTTCTTTCATTTAACTTCATCGGCGTGGTAATCATTTTCACCTTTATTTGAATTCGATCGAAGCGAAATTTCTTGACTTTAATCTATTGAGTACGGCCGTGGTGTTCCTGCGGGCGGTTGCTGGCGGAGCGCCATCATAATAGGTTGCCGTTAAATGCTG
>CAZKPE010000585.1:0-1538 GCA_964554545.1 uncultured Lewinella sp. | reverse complement strand
GAAAGATCGACGCCAGTATCGTCAACGCCGGCGACGGTACCCACGAGCACCCGACCCAGGCCCTGCTCGATGCCTATTCGATGCGGGACGCCCTCGGCGGTAGTCTGGAGGGCCGGCACATCTGCATCTTCGGCGACATCACTCACTCGCGTGTGGCCCTGTCCAATATCTTCTGCCTGCAGCGGCTGGGAGCGAAGGTGCGCGTCTGCGGCCCCCCCACCCTGATTCCGAAGCACATCGGGAGTTTGGGCGTGGAGGTCAGTTACGACGTGCAGGACAGCTTGCAGTGGTGCGACGTAGCCAACGTGCTGCGCATCCAGTTGGAACGGCAGGACACCAAATTCATTCCCAGTTTGCGTGAGTACAACCGCCACTTCGGCATCACCGAGGAGCGCATCGCCCGTCTGGACAAACGGATCACGATCATGCACCCGGGGCCCATCAACCGGGGGGTGGAGATCGACACCACCGTAGCGGATTCCGACCAGAGCATTATCCTGGAGCAGGTCGAGAACGGGGTCGCGGTGCGTATGGCCGTACTGTATTTGCTGGCGGCGCGGCGGAAGGATAGCTGATGTTGTACTATCTGGTTCGCCCGCTGGCCCGCTACGTACTGCGCTACTACTACCGCCGCATCGACATCACCGGACTGGAGCACATCCCCCGTGACGCCGCCGTCATTCTGGCCGCTAATCACCCAACTGCCTTCATCGAGCCTTGTTTGCTGGCTTGCTTCCAGCCCCGCCCCCTTCACTTCCTAGCCCGCGGGGACCTGTACAAGAACAAGCTGGCTGACTGGGTACTCCGCGCCCTTCATATCCTGCCGGTCTACCGTATGGAGGACGGGGGCTACGGCAAACTAACCGAGAACTACGACACCTTCGAGGCCTGCCATGCCGTTCTGAGCCGCCGCCGCGCGATCATGATCCTGGCCGAGGGGCGCTGTATCCACGAAAAGCGACTGCGTCCCCTCCGCAAGGGCACCGCCCGGGTCGCACTGGGCGCGTTGGAGGCCGACGCCACGCTACCGGAAGTCTACATTGTTCCGGTGGGCGTCAATTTCGTTGCCGCGGAAACCGTTCGCTCAACGGTCATGATCCGCTGCGGGGAGCCGCTCCGGGCCTCTGACTACCTCGACCGCTACCGCGATAACCAAAACATCGGTCTGCGCGAGCTCACGGACGATCTACGCAGGGTACTTTCCCCCCTCATCGTACAACTGGCTCCCGAATGGGAAACCTCCCAGGAGTTGCGCCTGGAACGAACGAGAAACGATCTAGACCAGATCGATTTGCCTGGCCTTACCCATCGCGGCGCCCAACTCAACGCCGAACTTGCCGTGGCTACCGGCACCGGCATAGATTCCCGCGATGCTGAAGCTTACGCCGCCGCCCTCGCGTTCCACCGCACCTGCGACCGCGCCGTATCCGCCTCCGCCCGTGCGGAATGGCCCTGGCAAATCATACCCGCTACGGTGCTTCTGCTGCCCCACCTTCCCCTCTGGCTGCTGGCCGAGCACCTCGCCAAGCGGAATCCCC
>CAZKPE010000584.1:0-1568 GCA_964554545.1 uncultured Lewinella sp. | reverse complement strand
CTGCCCCTCGATGAACATCAGGTCGTAGACCTGCCGCAATTTCTTGCGGAGATCAGATAGCATGTTAGGCATAGATAATTACGTTCAACTCTAATCCTGTACCCGATATGCACCGCATCTCTGTGCTACTCCGTGCCCCCCTCTACGCTCGCCCGAAGGGCACTCTGTGGGCAAGACCTCACATTATGGGATAGTTTTCAACACCGTATACCGCATCCCGGTTTCGAGTAACAATAGCAGGAAGCCGACCCAGAGAAAAACCCCGAAGCGCTCCTCGTACCGCTTAAAGACGGTCGTTTCGATCTCCGTTTTCTCCAGCTCGTCGATGTAGTCGTAGATGCTTTCCAGTTCCTCGGTGTCGCGGGCCCGGAAGTAGCGGCCGTTGGTTTCTTCGGCGATGAAGGAGAGTAGCTTATCATCGACCGTGCCGCGGGTCGGCTTGAAGCGGTAGCGCCCGCCGCCGATGGGGGCCGAGGGCATCAGGGTTTCCTCGCCGCTGCCCACCCCGATGGTGTAGACCCGGATGCCGAACTGCCGGGCGATCTCGGCGGCGGTTTCCGGTTTGTGGCGGTCGCCGGCGTTGTTCTCCCCGTCGGTGAGTAGAATGATGATCTTGGAGGCGGCCTCCGATTCCTTGAGGCGGTTGATGGCCGTTTCCAGCCCGAGCCCGATGGCCGTCCCGTCGGTGATCTCCCCCATCTGCAGCTCGCCGATGAAGCGGTCAATGATCTCTTTGTCTACGGTCAGGGGAGCTTTGGTGTAGGCCTCACCGGCGTAGGCGACCAGTCCGATGCGGTCGAACTCCCGGCGGCTAACGAAATCGCGGGCCACCTGCTTAGCCACTTCCAACCGGTTAGGGTCGAAGTCCTGGGCACCCATACTCGTACTCAGGTCCATGGTCAGTACGATGTCGATGCCCTCGGCGGTGACCGACTCTTCGCTCAGGTCCAGCCGCGGACGGGCCAGGGCCACGATCATCAGCACCAGGGCGGCTACCCTCACCAGGGGCAGAAAGGGCCGCAGAGTGCTGCGCCAGCTGGTCAGCCCATCCACCGAACGGGTCGTCGGCAGTCGCAGACTCACCAGTCGCTGCCCCGCCCTGCGCCGGTTGTACAGGTACAGCAGCACCGGCAATACGGCCAGCGGCAGCAACCAGGGATACACGAAGGTGAATTGACTGAACCAGCTCATCAGCTCAACGGGCTTGGCTCCCCTCTCCCCTGGAGAGGGGCTGGGGGTGAGGGAATAGTTTCTCGGATAAACGCCCGCACCCGCTCCAGCCCGGCCGGATGTAGCTCTTCAGCCGGGGTAGCCCGGGCGAACTTCACCAGGTCGGAAAGCTGCAGCAGTTCGGAAAGCTCCGCCAGCCGCTCCCGGTTCAGTTCATCGTGACGCTGCAGACTGGCGGTGATCTGTCGGCTCGTCATCTCCCGGGCAGAAATGCCGAAGCGATCTTGCAGGTAGGTACGCAGGATACGCGTGAGTTCGACGTAGTAGGCATCGGTCTGCCCCTGCTGCCAAAGACGGCGTTCTTCCAGCCGGTCCAGAGCGGCCAGGGCCCGTTCGTG
>CAZKPE010000583.1:0-1570 GCA_964554545.1 uncultured Lewinella sp. | reverse complement strand
TGAAGACGGAAAACCAGATCAACAGCACCCGCTTCAGCGGTTTTTTCCAGGACACCTATACCTGGCGGCGGGAAGACCGGGCCGACATCCGCCTCAGCGCCGGGGTGCGGGCCGTAGCCTGGACGCTCAATAACGACCTGGACATCAGCCCCCGCGCTCAGCTCCTCTATAAACCCCTCGGCGGGCGGCGCGACATCACCTACAAACTGGCGGGCGGGCTCTACGTCCAGCAGCCCTTCTACCGGGAAATGCGGCGGCCCGACGGTACGGTGAATACCGACCTGCGTAGCCAGAAATCCATCCACCTCGTCGGCGGGCTGACCAGCGACTTCTACTACGGCAAGCGCAACCCCAAAAAGTTCCGCCTCATCACCGAGGCCTACTACAAATCGCTCTGGGACCTGGTCAGCTACGAGATCGAGAACGTCCGCATTCAATACAGCGGGGAGAACGACGCCAGCGGTTACGTGGCGGGGCTGGACTTCCGCCTGAACGGGGAGTTCGTACCGGGTGCCGAAAGCTGGCTCAATCTCAGCTTCCTCCGGGCGCGGGAGACCCTGCTCGGCGTCAACCACCTGCGGGCTACCGGCCGCGACGCAGAGGGCAACACCCTGGCCGACACCGTGAGTTACGTGCCCCGCCCTACCGACCAAATCTTTCAGCTGTCCCTCTTCTTTCAGGACTACCTGCGCAACAACCCCAACTTTCGCACCCACGTACAATTGACGGTCGGTGGCGGCCTGCCTTTCGGTATTCAGGGCAATAACGAAGTCTTCCGCAACACCCTGCGTTTCGACACTTACCACCGCATCGACATCGGCTTCAGCTGGCGGCTCTTCGACCGGGAAGACTCCCGCAACCGGGCCACTTCCCCCCTGCGCTTCACCCGCTCCACCCACCTGAGCCTGGAGGTCTTCAACCTCATGAACGTGGGCAATCAGGCGGGCAACACCTGGATCAAGACCATCTTCCAGCAGCAGTTCGCCGTGCCTAACCGGCTCACCGGGCGGCGGGTCAATTTACGGTTAGCAATGGACTTTTAGGGAGGATGGGGCGGCGGGGCGCGGGTGCGGAGGAAACAGAAAACTGTATAACTTTCCGACATACCGTTGCAATTATCTACAGGTGTATGTAATTTTGCCGCTGTGTTTGTTCATAGTGTCTATTGTAGCAGATAAAATCCAGAAACACCCGGATTTCCATCTGCGGATGCAAGCCAGCCGTACTGCCGCTAAGCAGTATGCCTGGCTTGTTTTGGTATATTGAGCGTTGCACCGATCGCCCCCCCGGCTATGAACTTTGCCGATTACTTTAGCATTCTTGGTATTCTTATTGGGGTCACCCTGAGCGGGGTCGTTTGGCTGGCCCACCGTGACGATCGGCCGACGCGCTTTCTGGCAGCCTTCCTCTTCACCATTGCGGCCCGGGCCGTCCCGGGACTCCTCTTTCGCCTTCCGGATGTGGAGGCCAAGTCGGTGGTTATTTTCCTTCCGCTGTACTTTTTTTACCTCAGTATCCCCCTGCTGTACCTCTACATTCTGCGGCTGACGGGGCGGTTCGACTGGCGGCG
>CAZKPE010000582.1:0-1574 GCA_964554545.1 uncultured Lewinella sp. | reverse complement strand
CTCGCCCTGGTACTACGGCAAGGGAGGTTGGGCCGACATCACCCCCGAGCTGCTGACCGAGCTCGGTATCGACCTGGCCCCCACCCCCGAGAATATGCCCGCCATCCAGTCCCACCCGACCATGATGGCCCACCAGCGGGAAGTGTGGCTGCGGCGGGTGGAGCGGATGGACGAGAAGCCCCCCAAACCCGAAGGAATGGGGGAGCCCGGACGGAACAGCCCCTGGATGCCCCCCCGGCTGATCGAGCCCTTCGCCGATTGGCTGGCCGAGCACTACGGCAGCGTCGACAGCCTGGAACGGGCCTGGAACTGCGGCTTTATCGGGAGCTGCGACTTCGCCGACTTCACCGCAGCGGCCCGGGAACTACAGGGTAGCGACTTCGACGTCTACGGCAACGGGACCGGCAAAAAAAGCAAGGACTTCCGGCGCTACCGCGACGCGATGAAATTTCAGTCGGAGCTGATCGTAGCGAACTACCAGGAGACCATGGACCTCTACTACGACTGGGACCCCGACGAGCCCGAGCGAACCGGTGGCCACCAGCTGTTCGAAAACCAGGCGCTCAATACCTGGGACCTGGAGGGGCAGGCCAAAACGGCCAGCATCGGGGGTTCTTTTTACTCCAGCATCCACCTGACGCACCACCTCTTCCTGACCGACAACGAAATCATGCGGCCGGTCTACTGGCAGGCCCGCACCATTGCCGATATGTTCAAGGGGGGCTGGGCGGCCGTCTGGGAGAGCACTGGCGGGCCCTCGGCCTTCAGCGGCTACCAGCAGAATACGGTAACCGGCGAGACGATGTCGCAGCTCTTCACGGCCTACCTGGCGGCCGGACTGAAGGGTATTGGCATCTGGATGTGGAACAGCCGCGGCGAGGGCTGGGAGGTGGGGGAATACGCCCTGACCGACGTGCAGGGGGAGCCCGCCGACCGCGCCGTGGTGGCCGGTACGTTCTCCAAGCGACTACAGGAGCACCGCTTCGAACTCTGGGAAGCCCTGGACGAACCGGTGGTCGGCATCCTCTACAGCTGGGAGAACGACGCGGCCCTGGGGCGGATGTCGCTGGGGCAGTACGAACTCAACACCCCGGTCTACGAAACCGACCACGACGCCCAGTACCGGCAGTACCACAGTCAGGGCAAACTCGGTCTCTCCCGGGCCCTGATGAACCACCACATCCCCTTCGAGTACCTGACCGAGCGCGACCTGGCCGCTGGCCTCGCCGACCGCTACCCGGTCATCTACCTACCCTACATGCTGACGCTGAGCGAGGAACACCAGGAGATTTTACGGGAATACGTAGCCAAGGGGGGCCGACTGGTGGCCGACTTCCCGGTCTTCATGCTCGATACCAACGGGCGGCTGAATAAACAGCGGACGGGCAGCGACTTTCACCAGTTGTTCGGCTTGCAGGTAGGCGATTACCAGCACAGCTTCAACCGGCCGCTGCGGCTGCTGGAGCAAGAGGTTTACTCCCTCTACGGCGAATTGAAAGTCGGCGACGCCGAGGTGGTGGAAACCTTCGATACCGGACTGCCCGCCGTCCTGCGCCACTCCTACGGTGAGGGGG
>CAZKPE010000581.1:0-1576 GCA_964554545.1 uncultured Lewinella sp. | reverse complement strand
CCCGGTTGCCGTTGTAGACGAACTGCCCCCAGCCCCGGTAGCCGTTGCCGAAGTGGGTCTCCCGCTCCGACAGCCGTCGCCCGGCGAATACTTCGATCGCTACCGTGCCGCCCCCCTGGGTAGTGGCGGTGCCGGTCACGCCGCTCAAATTCCCTAAGGGGGATGTGCAGTCTACTTCAACGTAGAGGCTATCGTCATCCACGGTCACTACCTCCACCTGCAGTTGCGGGCCTACAGTTAGGGTAGGTAGAGTGCGTTGGACGTAGAGGCTGTCCCGGCTCTTCACGGTCAGCGTAAGTACCCCAACGTCGAACACCGGCCAGTTCGGTAGCCCGCTTACGCTCATGGTATATGTGCTGTTGCCGGCCGCCGCCCAGGCCCGCCCGGCCCGCTCTTCCCGGGCCTGCATATCGTAGGCAATGGCCGGACAGTAACGGTAAAGCGGCTCCCCGGTAGTGGATACGACCGCCGTCCCGTCGTCCGCCGCGGTGTATACGATGGTCGGCGTCCAACTGATCGCGGTCCAGTCCACGTCGCTCTTTGAACGGATACGGAACTTCAGGTCATCGGTATCGGTCACGGCCACCGACGGCAGACTCAGTTGCAGATCGCCGGTCAGGCTGTCGGGGGGGAAGGTGTCGCTACGTAGCATAGTTTCCCGACCACCCCGGATGCGGATACTCTGCACGACGAGGGTGTCCGTCGTAGCGGGTTTGCTGAAGCCTCCCGTGATGGCAACCGTGCCATTGACCGGCATCCGCACCGTTTGGGTACTGGCCAGCAGGAAGTCTTCCGAGGCCCGGAAGCGGTAGATAGGTAGTCCGTTGGCATCCAGTAGGCTCGTATCTTGATCGCTGTAGTAGATCAGGGGGTCCCAGTTCACCCGGTCGCTGGCCCCGTTGAAGACGGACTGTACCCGGAAGTACATCCGCTGCCCCGCTCGCACCGGAATGTCGGTGACGTTCAGCGGGCGGCGGGGCGCATAGTCCCCGGCCGGGATGCTTTGTCGCCAGCGGACGTTGCCGGTGTGCTGCACGCTCACGATGACCCCGTCCGCCCGGGTGTTTTCCTCCCCTTCTACCAGCGCCACTTCTCCCTCGATGCTTATCGTACCATCATAGGGGGCCGTCCAGTTCCTCACCACGTCGTGCAGGGGTGCCGAATCGATCAGTTCTTCCTGCTCTTCGGGGTCTACGGTCACCAGGTCGGGGTCGGGGGCCGCCCCGCTCTGGATCGGGCTGGGCGTGTCGCCGCTGTTGAGGGTGAAGACGGGGTCTCCCTCCGGGCTCAGGTGGTTGAAGTACACTTTTCCCTTGTGCACGATGTCGACCAGCTCGTCGCCGTTGTAGTCCAAAAAGTAGGTCGAGGTGGTAGAGGTGGAATTGCTGTCTTCGTAGCCGGCGAAAACGGGCGCCAGGTTCGCCTCGAAGCCGAAGTTGAATTCCTTGGTCGTCGTGATGCTGAAGTCGCTGATCCCCGTGATCGTCCGCAGTTCCCCGAAGCCGCCCGCCCCGTTATTGGCCCGGTACTGCAGCCTGCCGCTCCGCCGGAAGACCTTATCCGGCAGCATATCCCC
>CAZKPE010000580.1:0-1580 GCA_964554545.1 uncultured Lewinella sp. | reverse complement strand
GAGGAGCGGTCACCGCCCCAACGCTGCTGGGCATCCTGCAATCCTGCACCCCCGATGAGCCCGATCTGGGCTGGACGCCGGACTATTTCAGCGAGGAGGAGGCCCGCTTCCTGACCTCCTACGTCGATACCCTGCTGCCCCGCACCGCAACACCCGGCGGGCTGGACGTGGGCGTGGACCGCTTCATCGACAAGGTCATGGCCGCCACGACGCGGGCCGACGAAGAGCGCAACCCCATGCGGGAGGGCATCCTACAGTTCGACGAGGATGCGCGAACCCGCTTCGGAAAGGTATTCTACCAACTGGAGGCCGGGCAGCGGGAGCAGCTCTTTAGTGAGGCTGAGAAGTCACCCCGCTACCAACCGGCCGTCTGGGGCACCGCCGTGGGCGAGCAGCCGCCGATCGGCTTTTACCGCTCGCTGAAGTCGATGGCGCTGTGGGCCTACCTGAGCTCGGAGCGGATCGGGACGGAGGTGCTGGTGTACGATCCCATTCCGGGGGAGTACGATGGGGATATTCCCTTGAGTGCGACGGGGGGGCGGGCGTGGTCCCTCTGACGCGACTTGCGGTCGCGCGCAGTCGGAGACCGCCGGGGACAGCGCGGATGGAATCCGCCTTGTACGCTTGTGCTACCTTTGCCCGATGCGTATCCTCATCCTCCTCTGCACCTGCGTCCCCGCCCTCCTCTTCGCTCAGCAGCTTACTCCGCCCAGCGACTTCCTGCCCCACCAGCTTGGGCAGACCTTCACCCCCCACCACCTGCTGGTCGACTACTACCAACTCGTCGCCCAGCAGAGCCCCCGCGTGACCCTGGAGCAGTACGGCACCACCAATGAGGACCGCCCCCTGCTGCTCGCCACCGTCACCACCCCCGAAAACCTGGCCCGCATTGAGGAAATTCGGGAAAACAACCTGCGCCGCGCCGGACTCCTCCCCGGCGATACCGACCCCGCCTTGGACGACATCGCCATCGTCTGGCTCAGCTTCAGCGTGCACGGCAACGAGGCTACCGGCTCCGAAGCCAGCATGGGCGTGCTTTACGATCTGGCCGACCCCACCAACGAGCGCACCGGCGAGTGGCTGAACAACACCGTCGTCCTGCTCGACCCCAGCGAGAACCCCGACGGCTACAACCGCTACACCAACTGGTACCGCCAGCAGGCCACCCGCCACCTGGACGTCGACATCGCCACCCGCGAGCATCAGGAGCCCTGGCCGGGGGGGCGTACGAACCACTATATGTTCGACCTGAACCGCGACTGGGCCTGGCAGACCCAGAAGGAAAGCCGGCAGCGCCTCGTGCTGTACCAGCAGTGGATGCCGCACATTCACGCCGACCTCCACGAGCAGGGCTACACCTCCCCCTACTACTTCGCGCCGGCCGCCAGGCCCTACCATGAGTACATCACCGACTGGCAGGGGGACTTCCAGACCGAGATCGGGCAGAACCACGCCCGCTACTTCGACCGGAACGGCTGGCTCTACTTCACCCGCGAGCGCTTCGACCTGCTCTACCCCAGCTACGGCGATACCTACCCCACCTTCAACGGGGCCATCGGCATGACCTACGAGCAGGGCGG
>CAZKPE010000579.1:0-1581 GCA_964554545.1 uncultured Lewinella sp. | reverse complement strand
CCAGACGAAGGTTTTGGCCTGCTCCGCCCAGAATCCTTCGGGGTCGCTGACGCTGCGGTTATAGACTTGTCGGTACTGCTCGAAACTGGTGATTTGGAGGGGAAGCTCAACGGTGGGCATGGGCAATTTTTGTGACCGCCAATATAGTACGCCGCTACTGGTAGCCCCCTACAGCTCCGTCAAAAAGGCCATGGTATCCACCCCGTCCGCGTAGTCCGTCAGCTTGGGCAGCTGGGCCTGCCCGAAATGGAAGGTGTCCCGCCGCAGTAGCCCCTCACGCGCTACTACCAGTTGTATTTCGTCCTCCCGGCGCTCCAGCTCGGCCGCCACCGACGCCAGGTCGTCGTAGGGTGCGTAGTACAGCCCCGTAATGTGACTCGCCATGCCCTCGTCCTCCCGCAGAATGATGGCCCCATTGTGGTAGAACGACTCCTTATTCAGCGTCAGCAATGCGAAGTTGTAGTCGAAGTTATTCTTCCACTTCACGTGGTTCTGTAGCGTTTTCCACTCGTGAAAGACTTCCAGCAGGGGAGTGAAGTCGTAGTCCCGGGGCACGTACAGCTTGCTTACGTTGCGGCAGCCCAGCCCGAAGTAGGAGAATACGTCGTCCCCCAGCGCCCGCAGTTGCGCTTCCGTTTCCTCCCCCGTCAGCACGGCCACGGCGTTGCGGTTGCGGCGAATGATGTGGGGGTACTTCCCGAAGTAGGCCTCGAAGTAGCGCGCACTGTTGTTGCTCCCCGTCGCGATGATCGCATTGAAGCCTTTGAGGTGCTCCACGATGGAAAGGTAGTCAGTCGCCCGCTGATCGAATTTTCCAAGCAGTTTGAGCAGGTAGGGCAGGACGTAGGGGTCCTTACTACTCAACTTGATCTGTGCTCGGTGGCCCGCCAGGAATACGGGTAGGATATCGTGGATGCCCACCAGGGGGATGTTGCCGGCCAGCACCAGGCCAACCGTTTTGGGCGCGGACGCAGGTGCAATGGAATACCCGGAAATCCAGGCCTGCAAGCGCTCCCGGTCCAGATACTGCTCCCGTATCGCCTGCAGGGCCCGGTCCTGATTTTCCAGGGTGAACCAGCCGTTGTTGAACTCGGTCCGCTTCATGAGGGCGGTCAGAAACTCGTCTTCGGGGCCGGCGAGGTAGTCGCCCAGTCGGGCCAGTACGTCAATTCGTTCGTTGAGGGTCATTCGGATAGTTTGCCGCGGTACAGGGCTACGTTTCGTTCGTGGATGCGGGAGGTGTCGCCGTAGCCGGCCACCGCCTCACTCACGCTCTGGGTGCGCAGGAGTTGAACGGTAGGGTAGGGGCTGCGGTTGGTGGCGTTGGCCGGATCGTCTTCGTCGGCATCCGCAAAAACGTAGTCGGGGTGAAAATGGGCCAGTTGCAGGTAGTAATCGGCTCCGCTATCCATAAGAAATTCTTCCAGTGCGCCTACAAAGCCCATGAACTCGGAAAAGTCATCCAGCCCCCCCGGAAAAACTAGCAAGGCCGTCTCGGTCACGCTTCTTTCCGTTTCCAGTAGCGCTTGCACCTGCGTCCCCGCCCAGTAGAAAGCCGCCTCGTGTTCCGCTTCCGGACAA
>CAZKPE010000578.1:0-1582 GCA_964554545.1 uncultured Lewinella sp. | reverse complement strand
TCCTTTTTTACTAGTTTTAGACGACTTTGAAGCCAACTTAGAACCCCGCAACGACAGTTATATATTGCAACCGCAAGCCGCAAAAGTATTATCAGCATTAGTTTGGGCAATTCGTGACATTTACGCATCTGACAGAATTATAATTACCTGTCGCTATGACTTTGAATCAAGTTATTTACAGCAATTCTACAAACAGCCTTTGGAAGGAATGCATGGTGCAGACTTGCGAAAAAAGCTTAATCGTCTCGCTGCTTTTAATCAAGATAATAAACAAAAATCCCAAGTAGACGAGACGTTACAAGCAAAAGCGCAACAGTTAGCAGATGGTAATCCCCGGTTGTTGGAATGGTTGGATAAATTATTGCAGTCTAAAGTTGATGTTGCGGCAATTTTAAATCAATTGGAAGTTGATTCTGTAGAATTGCGGGAGCAGGTTTTAGCTGAAGAATTGTTGCAGCAGATGGATGATACCATGCGAGAAATGCTGCAACTTGGTTTAGTGTTTGAGTTACCAGTACCCAGGGAAGCATTAGAAATCGTTTGTGAAAATATTGCGGATTTGGGTAACTATATAGATAAAGCTATAGCGCTAGGGTTATTGGAAGTTAGCCCGGATAAGTCGTTGCGGGTGCCGAGGATTTTGCCTTTAGAGAAAACCACGACAGAAAGCGATCGCGAAATATTTAAAATAGCAGCAAAGGTTTTGTATCGGTTGTGGTGGGAAGATAAAGAAACTTATATAGAAGAGCAAGTATTAGAAATTCATCGCTTGGCTTTGTTGGGGAGAGAAGGAGAAATTGCAGCGGAAATTGCAGATTTTTTAGGAATTCGTTGGATAAATAAAAGCCGGTTTCGCGAAGCTGTGAAACTTTGCAAATCAACTTTAAATATTGTAGAAGACTATGGCATTCTCAAGGAAATGGCTTATTGTCAACAACAATTGGGTGAAGTTGAACAAGCATTAAAGAATTATCAGCAAGCCAAACAACTTTGTCCGTTGGAAGATGAAACAGAGACAGCATCTATTTGTCATCATTTAGGAATGCTGGAAGCTCAACAAGGTAATGTCGATAATGCGATCGCACTTTACCAACAATCTTTGGAATTAAATAAAAGAATTGGTAACGTAAAAGGAAAAGCTGGTTCCTTACACCAACTTGCCACAATTTACGCTCAACAAGGTGAAGTCGAACAAGCAATTAACCTTTACCAACAATCTTTGGAATTACAAGAAAGAATTGGTAACGTACAAGGAAAAGCTGCTTCTCTAAACCAACTTGCCACAATTTACGCTCAACAAGGTGAAATTGAACAAACAATCAACCTTTACCAACAATCTTTGGAATTACAAGAAAGAATTGGTGACGTACAAGGAAAAGCTGCTTCTCTACGGTGTCTTGCCATAATTTACGCGAGCCGTGGTGAAGTCGAACAAGCAATCAAGCTTTACCAAAAATCTTTGGAATTACAAGAAAAAATTGGTGACGTAAAAGGAAAAGCTGCTTCTCTACACGAAATTGCCATAATTTACGCGAGCCGTGGTGAAGTCGAACAAGCAATCAACCTTTACCAACAATCTTTG
>CAZKPE010000577.1:0-1583 GCA_964554545.1 uncultured Lewinella sp. | reverse complement strand
GCAAATAACGTCTGGATCGGTACCGATCAACTCGAAAACAGCCCCGCCTACCGGGAAGCTACCGACGGGGAAGTCGCCCAGCAGCACGCGACCGACAACCCCCGCCTGGAGGCTACCCGCCGCGACTTCCTGAAGTACCTCGGTTTTGGTATGACGGCCGCCACCATCGCCTCCTGTGAGATTCCGGTGCGCAAGGCCATCCCCTACGTCAGCAAGCCCGATACCATCGTGCCGGGGGTAGCCACCTATTTCGCGTCCACCTTCGTGCAGGGCGGTGACTACGTACCCGTACTCGTAAAAACCCGGGAGGGCCGGCCCATTAAGATCGAGGGCAATAGCATGAGCCCCATTACCGAAGGCGGTACCAGCGCCCGCGCCCAGGCCAGCGTACTGGGCATGTACGACACCAGCCGCTTCGACGGTCCCTTCCGCGTGAAGGGTGGGATCGTGCAGCGCGCCCGGGTCTACCGCGACAACCCCGGCTGGGAAGTTTTCGACGCCGAGATCAGTGACCGCCTCCGCGAGGCCCGTGAGATCCGTATCGTGTCCCACACGATCCTCAGCCCAACACTGAAGCGCGCCATCCGCGACTTCAAACGGAACATGCCGGGCAATACCGTATTGGTGCAGTACGATCCGGTAAGTGCCTCGGCCCTGCTGGATGCCCACCAGTCGGCTTTCGGCGTACGCGCCGTGCCCCACTACCGTTTCGATAATGCCCGGACCATCGTGAGCTTCAACGCCGACTTCCTCGGTACCTGGATCTCGCCCGTCGAGTATGCGCGTCAGTACGCCGCCGGTCGCCGGACGACCAACCGCCAGATGTCGCGCCACATCCAGGTGGAGAGCCATATGAGTCTAACCGGCTCGAACGCCGACAACCGCATCCTCGTTAAGCCCAGCCAGCAGGGTCAGGCCATCCTGGCCCTCTACGATGCCATCGTAGGTGCCGGGGGCAATTCCGCTCAACTTCCTGCCGCCGTCCAGCGGCAGATGGAAGCGGTAGCCGAAGAACTCCGCGCCGCCCGCGGCAACGCCCTCGTAGTCAGCGGTAGCAACGACCTCTACGAGCAGCAGCTCGTCATCGCCATCAACCGCCAACTCGGCAGCTATGGCTCCACCATCGAGACTAACCGCTGGAGCCTACAGCGGCAGGGAAGCGACCAGGATCTGGCCCGCTTCGTCAATGAGCTCGAGAACGACCGGGTGGACGCGGTCATCGTACTGGACGGGGCCAATCCCGCCTACGACAACGTCTTCGCCGACCGCATCGCCGCCGCCCTGGGCGCGAACGATCCCGACTACGAAAACACCAATGCCCTCGTCCCCGGCGAGATCGACGACAAGAGCGAACAAGCCGACGCTAAGGATGAGAACGATCCCGGCATCGACGCCCGCATGATCAACGACCCCGTGCGGGAAGGATTCCGGCGGATGCTGACCATCAGTATGAGCGGTATCCCGACCGAGACCAGCACCCTCTGCGAGTATATCACCCCCAACCACCACTACCTGGAGAGCTGGGGCGACGCCGAGGCCGTGCAGGGCGTGTACTCCCTGATCCAGCCCACCATCGTACCGAT
>CAZKPE010000576.1:0-1589 GCA_964554545.1 uncultured Lewinella sp. | reverse complement strand
CGTCTCTATGGCAAGCGGGAACGGGAAGCGCGTCATGGGTGAGTGGACCACAGCACAAGTGCAGGAACGTCTGGAGCTTGCGGCGGGCGTGATGCGGCAGATGCCGGGCGTGATGCCACAGGGCTACTTCAACGCATGGCCCGAGTATTTCCACAGCTTCGCCGACAAGGTTGGTCAGCAGCCGCAGATGCGTAGCCCGAGGCCCAGCCCGCGACAGATCACGCAGGCCGAGGAAGCGATGCTCTGGCTCCGCTGGCTGGAGAAGGACGATGCTAGGCTCGTCTGGCTTCGGGCGAATGGCACGCCGTGGAAGCCGATCTGCTGGGAACTCGGGATCAGTCGGGCAACGGCGAACCGGCGCTGGCAGTACGGCATCGCGGTGATCGTGTGGCGATTGAACGGGAGACGGGTGCCGCAGAACCGCTCGATCAACTTCGTGATAGAGGGCGCTGAGCGCTATACAGCATCTTGAGGGAGATCGAGCCGATCTGTATCCATAACGAGACATGGCCAACAACTTGACTGCCGAAAAAGCTCTGATTTTCAGGATCACGCACATCAACAATGTGCCGTGGATCCTTACAAATGGGCTTCGCTGTAAGAATTCTGACGTGCAGGATCCCAATTTTGTTCGAATCGGGAATCTTGAATTGATCCAGCGCCGGACAGCTCGAAACGTTCCTGTACCGCCTGGTGGGACGTTGTCGGATTATATCCCGTTTTACTTCACGCCTTTTTCAATGATGATGTACAACATCAAGACTGGCTACGGTGGGATACGCCAGTTCCCGAACAGGGAGATCGTGATCATGGTATCATCACTTCGGGGGCTTGCTGATCGTGGGGTGGCAACCGTGTTTTCGGATCGTCACGCTTACCTCCAGACCGCACAGTTCTTCACCTCGCTCGACGACCTCGACAAGATCGACTGGGGTATCCTGCAGCGAAGGGACTTCAAGCGTGACGTCGATGACCCCGAGAAGACGGACCGCTACCAAGCCGAAGCCCTTATACACAGGCACTTGCCTGTCGAGCAACTTGCAGGCATAGTCTGCCTGAGTGAGAACGAAAAAGGAACACTCGAACGGCAACGGGAGGAGGTTGGGCTCGAACTCAAGATCGTGGCGCAACCGGGCTGGTATTTCCGATGATAACGTACGCGAAAGGTAATCTACTGGAAGCCGACGTTGACGCGGTCGTGAACACCGTGAACACGGTCGGAATTATGGGCAAAGGAATTGCCTTGATGTTCAAGGAACAATTCCCGCGCAACTTCGAAGCCTATTCGCGCGCTTGCGATGCTGACGAAGTACGCATTGGCAAGATGTTCGTCACAGAGAACAAGGAACTCTTCGGGCCGCGTTGGATTATTAACTTCCCGACGAAGACCCACTGGCGGGTGAAGACCAAAATTGAATGGGTCGAAGATGGATTGAAGGACCTGGTCCGGGTAATTCGCGAGAAGGACATTCATTCGATTGCGATCCCCCCGCTTGGTTGTGGTAATGGTGGCCTCGACTGGCAAGACGTGCGTCCCCTTATCGAGGCGGCATTGGCGGAACTTGATGGGGTCAATGCCATCGTCTACG
>CAZKPE010000575.1:0-1591 GCA_964554545.1 uncultured Lewinella sp. | reverse complement strand
CCCGGCGGGAACTACCTCATCCGCTACTACCTCGACCCCACCAGCAACCTCATCGTCATCCCCTCCCGCCTGGAGCAGCTGCTCTGGATCACGGTGGCCGTGAATGCCGTACTGGCCGTCGGTAATCTGCTGCCCGCCTATCCGCTCGACGGGGGCCGCATTCTCCGGGCCGTTTTGCGCGGGGCATTTGGGGAGCGGTCGGCTACGGTAGTCGCAACCCTGCTCGGGGTGGGGATCGGGACGCTATTGCTAATCCTTTCCCTCCGGCTGTCTGACCCGTTGCTAGCCATTAGTGCCCTGTTCATCATCGCCTTCTCGGCCATCGAGCTCAACCGGGGGTGGCAGCGGCGGCAGCTAGCCCGTACCGAACTGACTGACGTGATCCGCCGCCCGCGGAATCGCCGCATCTATGCCAGCGACCGGGTGGCTACGGCCCGGGAGATATTTGCCGCTACGGATGCTAAGGTGTTGGCTGTATACGATAATTACAACGCGCTCTCCGGCTTCGTCGAGCGGGAAGTCTTACTGCGGGAAGCCCAACCGGAAGACCTCGTCCGGCGCTACTACGAGGCGGAGTTTTTGACGGCCAGCCCGGAGGCGAACTTACTGGAACTAACGGAAGCCATCGTCGCGGCCGACGTATACGGGGCGGCAGTTTTCGACGGTGGCCAGTTGGTCGGCTTCGTGCTGACCGAGGACGTCATCACCCTGCTTGATCGCAGTCCGCGGCGGTTCTACCGGCGTTTCACATCCCGAGCTTAGCCTTCACGGCCGCCATCAGGTCTTCGCTGTCGCGGGCGTAGAGCACCGAATTGAATTGAGAGGTGTCGAAAACCATCAGCAGCCCCTGCTCCTCGGCGACGGCCGTGATCGCATCCCGGGCTTGCTGAATTAGGGGGCCGAGCAATTCCTGCCGCTTCTTTTCTATGTCGACGCCCATTTGTCGCTCGTACTGGGCAATCTCGTCCCGTTGCTCCGTCAGTTCGGCGCGGAGTTCTTCCATTCGGCGCGGGGTCAGATCGTCCCGCTGCGCCTCCACTTCCCGCACCCGGGCCTGGAGGGCGGCGACCATCTCCTCTCCTTTTTTCGTTAGCTGTACGTTATAGGCCTGCAGTTCCGCTTCAGCCGCCTTCGTGCCCGGCATCTCGGAAAGCAGGTTGGCGAAGTTGAGGTGGCCGTATTCCTGCGCTGCCAATGGCCCGGTCAGTAGCAGACCACATAGGAAGATGATGGATTGCGGCATAGGTCAGAGGATTGTAACAAAGATAGAGACCACTCCCCCGCCGCTTTCCTATGGAATCGTTAAGCTTGGCGATTTGGCCGTTCATTCCGGAAATTTTAGTGGTCGGTGATTTTATAGCGGCGGAGGGCTTCGCCGGGCTGGCGCCCTCGCTTCACCCTCCGCAAATGAAATGGTCCCTTCAGGACTGCATCCCGAACTTCGATCACTCCCTAACCTTTTTGAAGGACTTTTTTAATGGCGGGGGGCTTCGCCGGGCTGGCGCCCTCCCTTCACCCCCCGCAAATGAGATGGTCCCTTCAGGACCGGTAGGCGAACCCCGCACCCCGCACCCGACACCCGACACCCGAC
>CAZKPE010000574.1:0-1599 GCA_964554545.1 uncultured Lewinella sp. | reverse complement strand
ACGCCTCAAGGACCTTTACCAGCAGGGCAAGATCGACCTGCAGGAAGCCAGCGTGTTGGTGCTCGACGAGTTCGACCGCATGCTCGATATGGGCTTTCAGAAGGACGTGATGTTCCTGACCGACAAGATGGGCGAGCGCGACCAGACCCTGCTCTTCAGCGCCACCCTGGACAAGAGCCAGAAAAAACTCATCGACCACTTTTTGACCGACCCGGTCACGGTGGCTGTCAGTAGCGGGCAGGCCTCGGCCGAGCACATTAACCAGACGGTCCGCTTCGTATCCCCCGACGAGAAGTTCGACACCCTCATCGATATGCTCAAGGAGCCGGAGATGAAGCGTGTCCTGGTCTTTGCCGAAACCAAGCACCGGGTTAAAAAGATTACCAAGAAGCTCAATCAGGCCGGTGTCAGCGCCGACGAGATTCACGGCAACAAGAGCCAGAACTACCGCCAAAAGGCCCTAACCGCCTTCAAGAACGGCCGCATCAAGGCCCTCTGCGCTACCGACGTTGCCGCCCGCGGACTGGACATCGACGACATCACCCACGTCATCAACTTCGAGGCGCCGACCGACTACGATACCTACATCCACCGCGTCGGTCGTACGGGCCGCGCCGGGAAGGGGGGGGAGGCGATTACGCTGTATGATAAGTAGTCGTCGGAGTGTAGGGTTGGTGGGTAGTTGTGGAATTGGTAGGAGGCCTTAGTCTTTTTTCTTGCTTAGCGCCTCCGCCAACTCCTCCTTGCTCATATCACTACGCCCCTCGATGTCGGCATCCTTCGCCATTTCGTAGAGCTCTTCCTTCGTCTTTCCCTTCAGGCCGTCGGCGGAGGTGTCGTAGGCGTCGATGATGGCTTCCTTCAGCTCGTCCTTATTCATGGAGCTGCGGCCCTCGACGTCCAGTTCCCGGGCGCGTTCCATGAGCTCGTTTTTGGTCAGCCCGTCGTCGCCGTCAATGGCCCCGATTTCGACCATGGTGCGGCGCACGCGGTCGGGCCAGTCGGCGTATTGCTCACCGTCGTCGTTGGTTTTCTCCTTGGTCCTATTGGCTTTCTTGCGGGCGTCTTCGGTCAGCAGGGCCCAGGCGTCGCGGGGCAGGTAGCGGGCCATGCCTTCGGCTCCTTCGGCTTCGGCGGTGCCTTCGCTGGTCTGCCAGTCGTTTTCGGTCCACTGTTCCAGGCTTTTGGCGGCTTCATCCTTTTCTTCATTCTTATAGCCTCCTCCCCGCTTTTCATACTCTTTCACGAGCATCTGGCTCTTGCGGGCACTCCACTGTCCGGGCTCGCCCCCTTTGTCGGACTGCATCAATTCCTCCTTGATCTCGCGGCGCAGATCGGGTTTGGTGTACTTTTCTTCGTAGTTGTCGTCGGCCATGGTGGGGTGTTTTTAGTATGAAGTATGAAGTATGAAGTATGAAGTATGAAGTATATTCCAGCTTATCAAATTCGCTGGTACAGTTAGTGTAAGTTGGGCGGCGGGGCGCAGGTGCGTGGTTTTGGAAGTAGGAAGTTGGGAGTCCGGTAGTAGGTAGTAGGTAGTAGGAAGTAGGAAGTAGGAAGTATGGCAACCCATGACTTCCGACTTTCAGACTTCCGACT
>CAZKPE010000573.1:0-1599 GCA_964554545.1 uncultured Lewinella sp. | reverse complement strand
TCCAACGTCATCATCACGATAAAGCCCAGCACGAAGCCCAGCGTTGCGATATCCGTATTGCTTTCCTGCTGCGTCTCCGGCACCACTTCCTCGATGACCACGAAGATCATCGCCCCGGCCGCGAAAGCCAAAGCATAGGGCAGCACCGGCGTAAAGAAGGTCACCGCCAGCGCACCGGCCACGGCGGCCACGGGCTCCACGGCGGCGGAGAGCTGTCCGTACCACCAGCTTTTGAGGGCGCTCTGCCCCGACCGCCGCAGCGGCATGGAAACGGCCAATCCCTCCGGGAAATTCTGGATGCCGATGCCGATGGCCAGGGCCACGGCCGCCCCAATGCTGGCCTCTGGTAGTCCGGCCGCCACCCCGCCGAAAAGCACGCCGACGGCCAGTCCTTCGGGGATGTTGTGCAGCGTAATAGCCATCACGAGCAGGGTAGTACGGCGCCAGGTCGTATCCGGCCCCTCGGCCTCGCTCATGGGGTTGTTGAGGTGCAGGTGGGGCAGCACCTTATCCAGGCCGAAGATGAATAGCGCGCCCAGCGCGAAACCGACCGCCGAGGGGATTACCCGTACGAAGCCTTCCCCGGGGCTCATCTCAATGCCGGGCGCCAGTAAACTCCAGAAGCTGGCCGCGATCATCACCCCGCCGGTGAAGCCCAGGGCGCCGTCAAGCAGCGTCCGGTTCATGCCCCGGAACAGAAAGACCAGGGCGGCACCGGCCGCCGTCAGCACCCAGGTGAATAGCGAGGCGTAGAAGGCCGCCAGCACGGGGTCGATGGAACCGAGGTAGTTAATAATGGGCTGCATACGGAAAGAATGAGTGACAAAAGTAAGATAATTCTAACTTTAGATTCTTGTTTTGCCTAACATACCCCTTCAGGAACCCGGGTTACCCGATTCAAGGAGTCGAGAGGTGCCCCTCCGTTTATTGCCAGCAAACTATTCGTGATGGTTACTATCGGTGATGCACTTAGGGCTCGCCCACGATGAGAAGGTACGACTACGCTGTATTGCTTGCATCCGGATGATGGCGGGGCCGCAGGTGCAAGGGGGAACAGGAAAGGCGGACGGGGCCGGTAGAGTAGGGGGGGGCGGTTTAGGGAAGAGGTCTGACCATAATGTCCTTGAAGTAGACCTTACTATCGGGGTCGTGACCCTGCAGCGCAAAGGTACCACTGGAAAGAGTTCTGCCTTTCTCGTTGGCGGCTCGTTCCACCTCATCGGGTTCCGTGTATTCAACGACCGTTTTCCCGTTCAGCTTTACCGTGACCGTGTTTCCTTGCACCATGATGTGCTGGGTGAACCATTCGTTGTCAGGGACATGCACTTCCCTCACGTCATCGTAGGCATAGATGCTTCCGGTGCGCCGCCAGTCCGATTGGGTATTGTTCACCTGAACCTCGTAGCCCTGGGCGGGCCAGCCCTCTTCCTGGTAGGTGGTGTGGAAGAAGATGCCTGAATTGGAGCCGGGGGTCGTCATCACCTGCGCTTTGAACTCGAAATTCCTGAAGTCGTGATCCATGACCTCGCCGACGTAGAAAAGGTGGGCCCGGGGTCCGTGGACCGCTATCTTACCGTCGTCCACG
Source organism: uncultured Lewinella sp. (assembly GCA_964554545.1). Taxonomy (GTDB): domain Bacteria; phylum Bacteroidota; class Bacteroidia; order Chitinophagales; family Saprospiraceae; genus Neolewinella. The sequence continues at coordinate 14 of CAZKPE010000573.1, read as the reverse complement.
CTGAAGGTGGCGGG
>CAZKPE010000572.1:0-1608 GCA_964554545.1 uncultured Lewinella sp. | reverse complement strand
CCGAGGAGAAGAAGAAGTGGAGGAAGCCGAAGGTGAGGTAGCGGGGGTTCATTCAGTTGTTGGGTAGTTGATTTGTTGGGTAGTTGTGCTGCCAACAACGCAACAACACAATAACTACTTCCCAAACAACGAAACCTCAGCTGCCTCCACCTCTTCCCGAAAGTCCTGAAACGCCCCCTCCATAAACGCCTCTGCCTCCTCGATGAAATTATCCGCCATATCGGCAAACTGCCGCATCGTCAGCCGGGCCATCTGGCTGGGCTGGCCTTCGGTCTGGCTGATGTAGCTGCGGGCCGCGTACATGCGAGCGCGGAGATTGGTAGGGTTGCGCTGGATGCCCTTGAGGTCTTCGGGTTCCATCAGAATTTCCTCCAGGTGGGCGATCTCTTTACGCAGGTCCTTGATGTCGGCGGTGAGGGAGTCACGGACCGCCTCATCGGCGTTCTTGGCGGCGGCCTCGACCCGGCCCAGACTGCGCCCGGCCTCCTGTAGGCGCTCGAAGGTTTCGGTCACTTCGGTCACCTTGGCTTCGTACCGGGCGTAGAGGCCGTCGCGCTCGCCGTAGCGGCCCGTACGGGGGGTGTTGTCGCGGGGGTCGGCGGCTACGGTCAGGGTAGTCTCGTCGCGGTGGTTGCCGTAGGTCATTACGATCTTGTAAGTACCCGGTAAGACGCTCATACCACTCGGGGCATCGTCGTCCTCCTTGCGTTCGCGGCGGCTGGGGAAGTCGACGCCGTCGCGGCGCATATTCCAAGTGCTGCGATTCATTCCCCACTGCGGCTTGACGGAGTAGGTGCGGATGGTATCGCCGGTCTGTACGTCCACGACCTGGATTTTCACCTTGTCCTTGGGGGCGTCGATGGGGTCGATCTCCTCGTCCTGATTGGCGTAGGCGGCTTCGGGGCTACCGGTTTCCCGGGCGGGAATGTCCTCCTTGATTTCGGGATCAATGTAGGTGTACTTCGTGAGCTGGCGCACGTCGAAGGTATCCGGCTTCGCGGAGGGGCCGCCGGGGCGTACCCAGTAGGTGAGCAGGGCACCGGAGGGCCGGTCCTCCCCCTGAAACTGCCCCTGGGCGTAGAAGCGGGTGCCCTGGTAGCTGCGGTACTCCCACTGGTAGGCATCGGGGGCGGGGAAGAGCTTGAAGCTATCCTGCAACGCTTCCATTCCCTCCTTAGCCAGGGCGCGGAAGGGGCGAATGTCATCAAGGATGTAGGCTGCCCGCCCGAAGGTACCCACGATGAGGTCGTGTTCCCGGGGGTGGATCTTGAGGTCGATGGTGGAGACGTGGGGGAAGTCGGCGTCGTGCCGCGTCCAGGTTTCGCCGTAGTCGAGGCTGAACCACAGCCCCTGGTCGGTGCCCAGGAAGAGCAGGTTCTCCTGCACCGGGTCCTGCACGATGGCCTGGGCGTGGCCGCTGACCCTGCTTTCGTCGACGAGCAGTTCGAAGCTATCGCCGTAGTTGGTGGTGTGGTACACCGTCGGGCGGTCGTCGCCGCGGCGGTAGTCGTTCACGACCACGAAGGCCTCGCCGGCGTTGCTGGGCGATACCTCGATGTAGCCAATCCAACTGCCGGGGGTCATGCCGGTGAGTTTGTCGGTCAGCTC
>CAZKPE010000571.1:0-1613 GCA_964554545.1 uncultured Lewinella sp. | reverse complement strand
GCTACTACTTCCGGTGCTCGGATACGGGCAGCATTCCGGCGGCGGGGACCGGGGTGCCTACCGTCTTATCCCGGGGCAGTCTACCGATACCCGCGACGGGCAGACCGTCACCTACCACCTGAATGTGGCTGACACCACGGTAGCCTTTACGGGCAAGCCTACCCCGGCCCTGGCCACCAATGGTAGCATCCCCGCCCCCACCCTGCGCTTTACCGAGGGCGATTCGGCACGCATCTACGTCACTAACCATACGGAAGGTACCGTATCCTTCCACTGGCACGGTCTGCTGCTGCCCAATGAATACGACGGGGTACCACTCCTGAATACGAGTCTGATTCGCCCGGGTGACACCTACGTGGCCTCCTTCCCCATCGTGCAGCACGGTACGTACTGGTACCACTCCCACACTGAGCTTCAGGAACAGAAGGGCCTTTACGGAGCCATCGTAATTCAGCCCCGTGCCGGCACCCCGACCAAAGAGAAGGCCGTGGTGCTATCCGACTTCACCACCCAGCGGCCCCATGAGGTACTCCGGCAGGTGAAGAAGCACACCGACTGGTACGCCATCAATCGCGGGGCAGTGCAGAGCTACGGTAAAGCATTAGTGACTGGCAACCTGGGGAAGCAGTTGTGGATGGAATGGAACCGTATGCCGGGCATGGACCTGGCCGACCTTTACTACGATGCCTTCCTAGCCAACGGCGAGATCGCCACCAACTTTGCCGGGGTGGCCCCAGGTGAGCGCGTCCGCCTAAGGATCGTAAACGGCTCGGCCTCTTCTCACTTCTGGTTGCACTACGCCGGGGGAGAAATGACCGTGGTCGCCGCCGACGGGATCGATGTGGAACCGGTGGATGTAGATAAAATGCTTATCGCCACCGCCGAAACCTACGACGTGGAGGTCACCGTACCCGCCGGCGGCGGGCGCTACGAATTCCGTGCCACCTCCTGGGACCGCTACAAGCATACGAGCATCTGGATCGGCGAGGGAAAAGATCATCCGGCTCCCGCCCTCGGCCCCATCGATTATTACGCCCTGACCGGGGAGATGCGGGAAATGATGAAGATGATGCCCGACATGGTCATGGGTAAGGCCCCCGCCGACATCCCCGAGCCCCGCGTGTATGACGCCGGCGAAGCCCCTTCCTACGCAGACATCCAGATGCAGTCGATGCGCAAGATGGGCATGGCAATGGACGGAATGAACCACCAGGAAATGAATATGGCCGCCGACACTATGGCTCCGTCACCCCAGGGTATGGACCACGGTAAGACCATCCGGGCCAGCGAAGTGGACGGTATGCAGATGGACCCCGCCACCAACGAAGCGGGCGAAATGAATATGATGGGCATGGACGGGCCGATGGGCGTACAGCTGACCGGCTACCAGGGGCTCCGCAACCGCTTTCCAGATGACAAGATCTTCGATTACAATATGCTGCGCGCCACTGCGCCAACCACCCTGCACGAGGAGCGTCCCGAAAGAGTGGTACACCTCTACCTGGGCGGTAACATGCTGCGTTACGTCTGGATGATCAACAATGAACCACTATCGCAGGCGGACAAGATCATGATCGAGCGGGGGGAGAACGTCCGCTTCGTATTCCACAACA
>CAZKPE010000570.1:0-1626 GCA_964554545.1 uncultured Lewinella sp. | reverse complement strand
AACTGCAAATCTTCGACCACCTTCACCTGGTTCTCCTGCGCTTTAGCGGAAAAGGCCGAAGCGCGGGCGGTCATCTTGACCTTCTTGTTCAGCTTGATGCCGTAGGTGCGGGGGCGGGGGCCGAAGATGCGGCCACCACTGCGGAATAGCGGGTTCTTGATGTCCCCCTTCCGCGATCCACCGGTACCCTTCTGGCGGTGAAGCTTCTTGGTGGAACCGGCGATCTCGCCGCGCTCCTTCGTCTTGTGTGTACCCTGACGCTGGGCGGCCAGGTAGGCCTTCACGGCCAGGTAGACCGTATGCTCGTTCGGCGTTACGCCGAAGACATTCTCGGGTAGCTCGACCTCACGGCCGGTTTCGGCTCCCGATGCGCTATAAACTGGTAGTTTCATGACTTATCGTTTTTAGTGGCGGGAAGCCTTACTTGTGCAGAATTACGGTTCCACCCTTCGGTCCGGGTACGGCCCCCTTTACGAGGATGAGGTTGCGGTCGGGAAAAACCTTCAGCACGCTGAGGTTCTTCACCGTCACGCGGCCTCCGCCGTCACGTCCGGCCATCCGCATACCTTTGAATACCCGGGCGGGGTAGCTGGCCGCTCCGATCGAACCGGGGGCCCGCTGGCGGTTGTGCTGTCCGTGGGTGGCATCGTTGACACCGCGGAAGTTGTGCCGCTTGACGACACCCTGAAAGCCCTTACCCTTGCTGGTACCGACGGCGGCGATCTTATCACCTTCAACGAACACTTCGTCTACGGTAACCATATCGCCAAGCGACTTCGTCAGATTCATGTCGCGGAACTCGATCACGTCCGACTTCGGGCCGGTGCCGGCCGCCTTGAAGTGGCCGACGAGCTGCTGGCTAACGGACTTCTCCTTCTTGTCGCCGTAGGCGAGCTGTAGGGAATTATACTGATCGGTGTCGTCCGTTTTGACCTGCGTCACTACACAGGGTCCGGCTTCGATCACCGTGCAGGCGACGTTGCGGCCCGCGTCGTCGAAGATGGAGGTCATCCCGACTTTTTTACCAATAATACCGTTCATTGGTCTTTATTTATCCGCCTTCCCCTGCGTGGGGAGCGGGCGGGGTACTCCCGTGTCCCGGCGGGACGGAGAGCAGTTAAGGAATAGATGAAGCGCGACCTACCGGGGTAGGTACACTAGGTAAGCTTGACCTGGATATCCACCCCACTCGGAAGCTCCAGCTTGGCCAGGGCGTCCACCGTCTTCTGGTTGGGGGTGTAAATCTCGATCAGCCGCTTGTGGGTGCGCAACTGAAACTGCTCCCGGGATTTCTTATTTACGTGCGGCGAGCGCAGAACGGTGTAAATATCTTTCTCGGTGGGCAGCGGAATCGGGCCGGTTACAATGGCGCCGCTGTTCTTGACGGTCTTGACGATCTTCTCGGTAGACTTGTCCACCAGATTATGATCGTAAGAACGCAGCTTTATGCGAATTTTCTGATTCATGCCAGTTTGTGTATTTCAAAAGTTAGCCCCGGAAAGCGTTCTTTCCGGGGCAGTTACGTTAGTTAGGCTTCGCCGCGGGCCTTATCGATGATGTCCTTCGCTACTCCCGAGGGGGCCTCGGCGTAGTGGCTGAAGGTCATGCTCGAACTGGCACGGCCGG
>CAZKPE010000569.1:0-1632 GCA_964554545.1 uncultured Lewinella sp. | reverse complement strand
TGTGCTCGTAGATTTCGTCGGCGACCACGTAGATGTCCGGGTAGCTCTTCAGCATTCGGGCAATGGCTGCCAGTTCGTCGTGGGTGTAGACCGAGCCGGTGGGATTGCAGGGCGACGAGAATAAGATGAACTTCGTCCGGGGCGTGATGGCCGCCTCGATGGATTCGGGGGTCACCTTGTAGTCCTGGTCGATCCCCGCGCCGACTAGTACCGCCTTACCTCCGGCCACTTCCACCATCGCCGAGTAGCTGACCCAGTAAGGGGCCAGGATGATGGCTTCGTCCCCTTCGTTCAGCAGGGCGTAGCAGACGTTGGCGATGCTCTGTTTGGCGCCGGTGCTAACGACGATTTGGGATTCCCGGTAGTCCAGGCCGTTTTCACGCCGGAACTTATCTACGATCGCCTTGCGAAGTTCAGCGGTTCCGGGTACGGGGGTGTACTTTGTCTCTCCCCGATCCAGCGCCCGTTTGGCGGCCTCCTTGATGTGCTCGGGAGTATCAAAGTCGGGCTCGCCCAGGCTCAGGCTGATCACGTCGTGCCCCCGGGCCTTTACCTCGCGGCCGAGCTGGGCCATGCGGAGAGTGGCGGATTCTTCCATAGTGCGCACCCGGTTGGAAAGGCGGTCGGTGAGGGTCGTGGGCATGTTAGCGAATGAATTATTGAAATTAAGTCGGGATGTTCGAATTCCGCGACCAAGGTACAAAGGGGGGTGGCAGCGACAATCCCCGACTTGGGCTAATTTAGCGGCGAAGTGGAATTCCTAAGATATTCCGCTCAACGTATCGATCATGTCAGCAGTCTCCATCGGGTCCGCCAAACCCCGCCTCAGTTTTTGGCAAATCTGGAATATGAGCTTCGGCTTTCTCGGCATCCAGTTCGGCTTCGCGCTACAGAACGCCAACGTCAGCCGGATTTTTGAAACTCTCGGGGCCTCTAAGGATGAACTCCCGATCCTCTGGCTGGCCGCCCCGGTGACCGGCCTGCTCGTGCAACCCATCATCGGCTACTACAGCGACCGGACCTGGAGCGACACCTGGGGCCGCCGCCGCCCCTTCTTCGCAGTCGGAGCCATCCTGGCGACCATCGCCCTATTCCTGATGCCCAACTCCAGCGCCCTCTGGATGGCCGTCATCATGCTCTGGTTACTAGACGCCAGCATCAACATCAGCATGGAACCTTTCCGGGCCTTCGTGGGGGATATGCTTCCCGACGAGCAGCGGACGACGGGCTTTGCTACCCAGAGTTTCTTCATCGGAGTCGGGGCGGTCATCGCATCGGCCCTACCCTGGATGTTCACCAATTGGTTCGGACTGGAAAATACCGCCGGAGAGGGGGCCATTCCCACTTCGGTGAAATGGTCGTTCTACCTTGGCGGGATCGCCTACTTCTCGGCCGTGATGTGGACCGTCTTCAATACCAAGGAGTACCCACCCGACGACATCGAGCAGCTCCGTGAAGAAAACGCCGCTCAGGGCATCTTCGGGGGCATCAAAGAATCTTTCCTCGGCATCTTCCGCATGCCCCGGCCCATGGTGCAGCTTTCGGCCGTTCAGTTCTTCAGCTGGTTCGCCCTCTTCGCCATGTGGATTTATATGACCTCGGCGGTAACCAGTCATATTTACGGGACCGAAG
>CAZKPE010000568.1:0-1632 GCA_964554545.1 uncultured Lewinella sp. | reverse complement strand
CCCTCCCGCTGGTCGGTCGGTTTCGGTCCATGCCGCCGCGCCGCCCCCTCGCTGGTGGATTGAGGTTGATTACTTCGCATGAAAGAAGCCCCGGCTGCGTGGGCGCCCTCGTTCTGCGAAAACAAAAGATAAAAAATGGAAGAAAATCAAAAAATAAAGAGGTTGATCGATATTTTAATAAGGGACGTTGATACATATTCTTTAGAAGAAATCGATGAGATTGATCAACTGAAAAAGGAAGTATTACCAGTAATCGATGATGACTATGCTGACTTCATAAATAGCAAATTATTATATTCTAAAGTTGAAATTAAGCCTGAAGAACCTTTTGACTTACCATTCTGATGGAAATAATTTATAAACGTGATGCTGCTAATTCTCTTGCTGTAGCTTGTAAGTTAAAAGACTTTCTAATCAAAAAGCAATTGATCGAAGACAATGACATTAAGTTGTTAAAACTTTAGAAAGCAAGAGAGTTAAATCCAGATTTTAATGAGAGAATTAGTGAAATAATCTGTGGACAAGATGATGAGAATCATTTTTATCCATATAGAAAGGGATATGAACTAACAAAATTCTTCAATAATCTTGGATTTCCCTTTGTGCACGATGGATCAACTAGAAAATACTGGGTTTTAGACCAAATAAATAGGTTAAATATTAGACAAGTAGCTATAGATCAACAACCCAGGATTTGTGATTTTTCATATTGCTGAAACTTCATGGTCATGAGGGCACTCAATTTGGTACGGTGTTCCGGATTATTCAGCCGCTCCAATAGCTGGACCAGGGCTTGGTGAAATTCCTCCTTGCTGGCGAAGTAGTGCCGGCCCATGATCTTTTTGAGGTACTTCCAGAGCCGCTCGATGAGGTTCAGGTTCGGTGAATAGCCGGGCTGGAACTCGAGTACGATGTTGAGACTGGCGGCGTGCTGGCGCACGTAAGCGCAGTGCTGGTAGCGGGCGTTGTCCATCACCAGATGAAGCGGGCGTTCCCGGTCGGGGTAATGCTTCTGTCTGAGCCAGTCCAGGTAACCGACGATGTACTCAGCGTCCACGTTGTCTTCATCGTACATAGTGAGCACCTGCCCCCTGACCACATCATAGGCTCCGTAGACGTTGAGGCGGTGGCGACCATGACCGCTGGGCTGAAAGCGTGGCCCGTCGCTCCACAGGTAGTTGTCGAACTTACCGTACACGAAGTGGGCCGCATCGCAGAACAGCAGGTCCAATTCTTCGGTAGCGGCCCGGTGGTGCAAATCATGCAGGTGGTCGATCCAGCACCGCTGGGCCTCCATCCAGGCGTCGATGTCTTGGGGCTTGCCGGGAAAGGGGTTGACCTTGCGTCGCTTGAGTCCGAGTCGATGAAGGAGTTTGCGCACCGACTCCCGGCTGACTAAGTAGTCGAACCGCTCGGCCAGCCAAGTGCGGGCTTGGTCCAGGGTGTGAATACAGGCATCCACCAAACCCTGACGTACCTCATCGAAGCGATCCGCCAGGGGATGATCGTTTCGCTGGTAGGCCGTCGTCATAACTGCTTCCAAACCGCCGTCCTGGTACATCCGTACGTAGTTGGTCACGGGTGCATTTCACGCATTCGCGATCAGGCAGCTTGGTTAATTAAATCTTTTAC
>CAZKPE010000567.1:0-1633 GCA_964554545.1 uncultured Lewinella sp. | reverse complement strand
AGGGCAAGGTGCGGCCCCCGCATCCCCGGCCGCAGAAACAGCAGACCGAAGTGGTAGAGATCGAGGGAAGCGGTGACGCGGGGGTGGTCCTTCAGCTCGGTCCATGCGCGTTCCATTCCTTCAGACCAATGGATGTCGGCAATCACTAGAATACTCCCGTCGTCGCACCAGTTTAAGATGTGTTCTACATAGTCCAGGGTCGGCCGGTAGCGGTGGTCCCCATCCAGAAAGAATAGGATGCGTTGGGGGGCGGCGGGGAGAGTTTGGTCGGCCAGCCAGTCGGAAAAGCGCTGGGCGGCGGGGCGCAGATGCCGGCTTGATGAAATGAAGTCAAAGCTTTCACGGGCCAGTGCGGCTACTTCCCCATTGCCCTCTACTGTATCCAGGGGGGTGCGGGTATCGGCCAGGTGGAGGTAGCTGGTGGAGATGCCGGCGTTGGTGCCGAATTCGATGATGCGCTCCGGACGGTGCCAGAGAGCCAGACGGAAAAGCAGGCGTCCACTCCGGTCGCCGATGGCATTGGAAGCGACCAGACTGCCGGCCGAGCGCTGCTGCTTGCGGGTGGTGCGGCTGGGAGCGCCTAAGGTTTTTAGTTGAACCTTGCACCTGCGCCCGCGCCAAAAATCCCGGAGGGCGGCGATGCGGGAAAAGGCGTGGTAGTGGCGGTCATCGCGGTAAACTTCCGTGATGAATTCGCACAAATGAGGGGAGTGAATGTCGTAGCGGGTGCGGGCGGTGAGGTACCAGCGCAGAGAAGAAGTCAGGCGAAACCACCAGTAGGCCACATCCACGGCCGCAATGATACGGACTAACGGATGCCTTGGATGGTTAGGGGATCTTCCGGGGTGAGTAGGCGGTGAAAATCTTTTTCGTTATCGGTCAGGATTCTATTTGCCCCGCATTTCCGTGCGGCCTGAAAATGCAGCGTGTCATAGATGATAGCACTGACCAAATTGGCCCGAACGCAGCGCTGAACGGCTAATTGGTAGTCAGTAAAATCCAGTTCGATGAAATTGAGAACCTTCGGCAGCCGATTGAACAGCACCTCTTCGATTTGGGAAACGGGAAGGTGAATATTGTACTTGGTTGGCTTACTTAGATGGGTGTACAGTTCCGCGAATGTGTGTAGGGTAGTAGTGAACACATCACCGGCTTCGCCAGCCTGCTGTATGATAGTGCGGCAAGTATTGTGCAGAGGGTGGCTTTCAGTCAATGCGGGAAGAATAACCGACGTATCCAGGTAGGTGGTCATAGCCCTGACACCTTTCGATCGCGTTCCTCCCTTCCCTCCTTAATCAGGTTGACCGCATCGTAATCGCGCGCTTTACCATCCAGGTACTGAATGACCGGCCAACCCCCATCAGTAGTATGGATGCGTGTTTTACTTCCCACGGTAGGTTTGAGTTGGAGATCAATACTGCGGTCATGTTCCGAAACACGAAGATCCATTTGATCACCTTCCCGAAGGCCAATCAGCTCCCGGGCCTTCTTCGGAATTAACACCCTCCCAAACTTATCGATGGTAACCGTCATGACGCGATAATTTGGCAAATGAACAGTTTATTGCCAAAATATGTTCCCAACAACCCAACAACCCAACAACCCAACAACCCAACAACCCAACAACCCAACA
>CAZKPE010000566.1:0-1654 GCA_964554545.1 uncultured Lewinella sp. | reverse complement strand
CCTCCTCCGCGGACGCTTCCACCGGCTGCTGGGCATCGAAGGTCCCCGTACTGTTTCCGCAGCCGGGTTTATCCCAGAAGCAGACCGTCAGTCCGGAAGCGACCAGCTCGTTACGGAGCTCAGCGAACCAGCCTCCGTTGACGAAGTCCGTGGGTCCGTAGCCCGGAATGAGTACGATCGCCGCCGTCGATGTATCGTTCGCCGGTCGTTCGATCAGCCCCCGCAGGGTGTCGCCTCCGACAGTAAAGTGGAAAGGCTCGGCGGTAGCTTGTCCACGGACGAGTGCGGGAACGCAGGTGCAAAGAATCAAAGGAAGGAGTATATGGACCAACGAATTCATACGGTAAGGACGAGGGCGCCGCTCAAGGGATGCTTGCAGGTGACCGTAAAAAGAAAAACAGGTATATCTACGGATCGGCACCCCTGAGTCGCACTAACCAGTAAACGAACGGAGCCCCGCCTTTCGGCAGCACTCCGTTAACAGAACAAGTAATTATCGCCTTACTTCTTAGCCGCCTTCTCAGCAAGCTGTCGGGTATCCACGTACTGTTGGAAGGCGGTCACCTTTCCGTTTTCAACGGTCCAGAGGTGGGCGGCCTGAGCGTCGATCGCCATGCCGTTTTCCTTTAGTTTGGCGTCGTAGCGCAGGGTGGCCAGTACCTCGTTGCCGATCATCGGGTGCAGTTCGATGTCCTTCAGACGAAAGTATTCGTACTGCTCGCCGAGCCGGGCGAAAACCCCCTGCAGTACGGCATCGGGACCGACGTACGGGTTGCCGTCGGCCAGGTCGTTGCCTTCCGCTTCGTTCCAGACGACTTCCTTGTGCAGTGCGTTGAGGACGGCGGGAATGTCCCCCTCCGAGAAGTCGTCATAAATGCTTTGCACGACCGCCGTATTCTGCTGGCCCGGGGCCGCTTCGTTCATACTGGCCGTCGCTTTTTGCGCCTTTTCCGCCGCACCCGGCATGCCGCGCCCGTCCGCCTCGCGGTAGTACTTGGCCGATGCGACATAGTCTCCGTTGATCATATAAAATTCCCCCATGCTATCGTAGGCGTTCGCCTCCTCGGGGGCCAGGGCAATGTACTTTTCAAAGCTGGCCTTCGCCTGCTCCATTTCCTCCCGTTGCATGTAGAAGTAGCCGAGATTATTGTAGACGGGAGCGTAGTCCGGCTTCAAGTCGACCATCTGGCGAGCGTACTTGAACGCGGCGTCCAGGTTTTTCTCCGTGTAGGCGGCGTGCAGGTAGGCCCATTCGTAGGCTTCCGGGGTACGGGGATAAGCCTTCACCAGTGCCTTCGTCATCTTCGTCGGCATCGCCTTGGGATCCTCCTTGAGGTCCTCCAGGTAGCGGCGCATGATCTTTTCCGCCTTGGTGAAATCAGGGGTATCGATTGCCAGGGCCCGGTCGATCAGCTCCGGCTTCTCTTCATTGGAGGAAAGGACCTGGATCAGGTAGGCATGGGCCATGAAAAAATCGGGGTCCGCTTCCAGGGCCCGCTCGATCTCCTCCCTGGCCAGGCTCATCCGGACGTTGGAGCCCAGCTGGCTCGCTTTCTGGTACGCTGCTACCGCCTTGGGGGAATCGGAGGATACGGGCATAAAGAAGTCCTGGCCCCGAAGCAGTCCGGCCGTAACCAGGAATAGGGCCAGCAAA
>CAZKPE010000565.1:0-1660 GCA_964554545.1 uncultured Lewinella sp. | reverse complement strand
GCCGCAAAAGGTTGCAAAAAATGAAACGTATTCTTCTCCCTCTGGTGGCCTTCGCCATCCGGCACTGGCTGCGTATTGGTCTGGCTGCCCTCGCCTTGGTTCTGCTGTCGCGGCAGCAACTCCGATTTCACGTTCAGTTGGGTGGGGGCGCTCCGGCGGAGGTAGCCGAGGAGGGGCATCGACAGGCTGGAGTCGGCAGTTTACTCTCGCTGGTTGATTTCTTTGGTGGGTCGGAGGCTACCCGCGATCTTGAGCGAGTGGATCGGCTGGCCGACCTCCCCGTCGACGCTTTTCTGACCCGCTTCGCCCACGTAGCCCAGGCCGAGCAGCAGAAATTCGGGGTGCCGGCCAGTATTGTACTCGCGGCCGGTTTACTGGGCAGCGAAGCCGGCACTTCGGAAACTTGCCAAACGGCCAATACCTATTTTAATCTACCCGTTACCGCCGACTGGTCGGGCGAGCATACGAAGCACGGCGGCCGCAGTTTGCGATCCTACGAGACCGCCTGGACCAGCTTCCGCGACTTCAGTCTCTACCTCGACGCGCAGCCCTACCGCCAACTGCGGGCACTGGGCAGCAGCGATTACCGCAAGTGGGCCGCCGGACTGGAAGAGCTGGGACTGCTGGACCGACCCGGGCTGGCTGCGGAACTAATCGCGACGATCGACCGCTACCAGCTGTTCCGTTACGATTAAGGAGAACTACTCCTCCTCACCCAAATCGTCGAATAGCTGGTGGTCCTTCATGAAGTGGTACCACTTTAGTAGTCGTTTGACGTCGGAGGGGTATACCCGTTCCTTATCGTAGGTCGGCAGGACGTCCTCCAGGTAATCGAGCAACCGCTCGTTGCCGGCATTGGGGGCGGGGGCGGGGTTATCTTCCTGCTGTTCGAGCATTCGGTCGAAGACCTTGCGCAGGGGTTCGGCATCCCCATCTTCGGTGTAGACGGCCATGCTTTCCAGGGGGGCGAATTGATGCTTGCGGGCGGGGGCGAAGCGGCGCTTTTGCGTAGCCAGGTCTTCCACGATCAGGCCACCTTTGCGCTCCTTAACCAAACTGTATAAACCGGGCAGGCCGCTCACGGCCAGGATTTCGCTGAATTTCATGCCGCGAAGGTAGGGGGCAGACGGAATTAGTAGGCCAGTAATTCCCGGATGGCCGCATCCAGTCGCCCGGCCGGTAAGTATTGTTCCTCGAGCGCGGCGGCAAAGGGCACCGGCGTATCCAGACTGCCCAGCCGGCGCACCGGTGCATCGAGCTGTTCGAAGCAGTGCTCCCCGATCCAGGCGGCCAGTTCCCCACCGAAGCCGCCGGTGAGGGAGGCTTCATGTAAAACAAGCGCTCGATTGGTTTCACTAACCGATTCGCGGATTGCATCGTAATCCAGCGGTGCCAGACTGCGCAGGTCAACAATCTCGACGGCATCTCCGTACTCCCCGGCGGCCCGTTCGGCCCAGTGGACGCCCATACCGTAGGTGATGATGCTAAGGCGACTACCGGAGCGGGCAATCCGCGCCCTGCCGATCGGGGTATGCACGCCATCTTTTGACACCGGGCCCGTCAGCGAACGGTAAAGCGCCTTATGCTCGAAGTAGAGGACCGGATTCGGGTCGGCGAGGGCGGCCAGTAGTAAGCCCTTTGCATCTGCGGGGGTACTGGG
>CAZKPE010000564.1:0-1661 GCA_964554545.1 uncultured Lewinella sp. | reverse complement strand
AGTCAGACCGAGTGGGTGGACCTGCTGACCATCCACGAGTTCCGCCACGTGCAGCAGACGAGCAATGAGCGGCGGGGCATTACGAACCTGGCCAGTATCCTGCAGGGGCAGCTGGGCTGGGCGGTGCTCTCCAACATCGCCACCCCCAACTGGTTCGCCGAGGGAGACGCGGTCATCGCCGAAACGGCCTTCAGTGCCGCGGGGCGGGGGCGGACGCCGGCCTTCAGCGGGGATTTTCGGGCTTTGCTCGGCCGCAACCGCATCTACCGCTACAGCAAGGCCCGCAACGGTAGCTTCCGTGACCTCGTTCCCGACCATTACCGCTACGGGTACGCGCTGCTGACCTACGCCCGGGAGCGCTTCGGTAACGACGTCTGGCGGCGGGTGCTACACGAGGGGGCGGCCTACCGGAGTCCGTTCTACTCCTTCAGCCGGGCCCTGAAGCGGGAGACGGGTTATACGACCAAAGAACTGTACTACACCGTCATGGCCGACCTGGAACAGCAGCAGGACAGCTTGCGTGCTTCCCTTTCCCCCCTCCTGGCCGGCCTGCCGGTAACCCAGGGCGACCGCGACATTCGCGATTACCGTTTCCCCTTCGAAGACGGGGAGGGGCGGCTACTGGCCCTGCGGACCAGCTACCGCGAACTGCCCGCCCTGGTCGAGGTCGGGGACCCCGATCGGATCATTACCCAGATTGGCATTCAGCGGGAACCCTGGCTGGACGGTAGCGGCCGCTTCGTTCTCTGGACTGAATATCGGCAGCACCCCCGCTACACCAATCAGAGCTACTCCGAGATCGTCCGCTACGAACTGCGGACCGGGCGAAGGGAGGTTTTGACCCAGGGGGGGCACTACCTGTCGGCAAGTCTCAGTCCGGACGAGCGGCGGATCGTGGCCGTCTACTACGATCCACTGGCCGCGGGTCCCGAGCTCCACGTAATCAACTCGGCGAACGGCGAGCGGCTATTCACCCGGACATTTTCCGCAAACACCACCCTGAGCTGGCCCCGCTTTGCTCCGGATGGCAATCGCATTTATTTCTTTGGCCAAACCCGCGCCGGGGTCAGCATCGAGGAGTGGAATACGGAAACGGATGAGCTACGCACCATCCGACCGACCGGCCGGGAGCCCATCGACATGCTCAGCGTGACCGCTACGGGGCAATTGCTCTTTACCAACGGGCGGAGCGGGGTGGATAACGTAATCCGTCTGGACCCGGCTACGGGCAGCGAACGGCAGTTGACGAACGTAGCGGTCGGGGCCTATTATCCCCGCCTGGAGGGTTCCACCTTGCACTACGCCGCGCCTACGCCCCGGGGGGAACGGTTGCATCTCCTGACGCTCACGCCGGGGGAAACGCCGGGGATAGCTCCCCGTTCCGCCACCGCCGGCTACTTTCAGCGACCGGCTTCCTTCGCCGCGGAGGCGATCGATCTGACGGCCAGTGTCGAGGATAAGGATTATCCGGTGCGGAATTTCAGCAACACCCTGGGTGGCATCAAACTGCACAGTTGGTCCTTCAATGGGAATTACGTCACGCCGGGGGTCGAGGTGGAGTTCGCCAATGCCCTCAATACCGCCGAGCTTACCCTGGACGGGCTCTACAACATCAACGAAGATCGTTACTCCGGGGGCGTGACGGCGACCTACGGCGGCTT
>CAZKPE010000563.1:0-1662 GCA_964554545.1 uncultured Lewinella sp. | reverse complement strand
TAGAAGTGCGGGTGACGGATACCGGCCCCGGAATCGCCGAAGCGGATATCCCCCATCTGTTCGACCGCTACCGCAAGGGGGATGCCGCGGCGAGGGGCGCCAACGCAGGTGCCGGCCTCGGACTGGCCATCGTCAAAAAGATCCTCGAACTGCACGACCAGCACATTCACATTCAGAGTCGGCTGCGGGAGGGGACCAGCTTCATCTTTCAGATACCGGTAACGAGTCCGTCCGTCGCCCCGGTCTAGCGGACCCGCACCCGGGCAGTAAAGGCTCCGTCCGCGCTACGCAGGAAATAGATGCCCGCTGGTAAACCACCTACTTCCCAGTGGCCCCGGGAATGCCTCAGGGTGATTTCACCTACCCGTTGCCCCAGGGCGGAATAGACCAGTATAGGGGTGGTCAGCGATCGGCCGGCGGGGGCGGCCAGGCTTACCGAACCATTCCGACCGACTGGGTTGGGGAAAACGGAGAGGGCGGTCGGAGCGGCCGGAACGGGAGCCACGCTGGTGATCTCCCCCCGGAAAATAGCTCGGGCGCGCTCCACGGCATCCTCCGCCACCCGGGGGCCGATCTTCCGGCCGGGAATGTCATCGATAGGGGGGTGGATGCCGCCCCAGATACGGCTCAGACTGGTTTCGGCGGCCGCGTCGTGGTAGGTCGCCCACTGTAGTACCACATCCTGGCTCGGCCCCTCCTCGAAGACCAGGAATTCATTCTTCTTCGCGACGAACTCGCCCAGTCCGCCGGGAAAATAGGGGGTGCCGGTCAGCCGTTCCAGCGTGGTGGCCGCCGCGCTACTGAAGGTCGAATGCCCCGATACGTAGCCGGCGAAGTTGGGGGTGACGAAGTTGGGCCGCTGGTAGGGTTCCCAGAGTACGGGGTCGATCCAGCCGACGCCGGCGCGGTCGGTTTCGGGGTCATCGATGGCCACATTGCCTTTCCAGGCCCGCGCCTTCAGCACCGTGAAGCCACTGCTAAGGTAAACGGTATCCCCCGCCTCGAAGGGGGTGATGAGCGGCGGGTCGGGCCGGATACCCAGGGGGTCTATGCCAAACACGCCATCATCATTCGGCCGCCCCAGGCTCAGGTACCGGATGACCGTGATGGGCCGGGCGTAGTCGTACTTCCCCTTGATGCTCCAGGCGGTCACCGCCGCGTCGTGCATGGTACCGCCCAGGGTCAGGTAGGCCTTCACGTCATACTCCAGGGCGGGCAATTCTTCCGTTTCCCCCCAGAGCCGGCGCTCGAAAAGGGGGTGGTCCATCGCTTTATTGAAAATGGTGAACCAGTGGCCGGGCGGGGTTTCCGAGGCGGGCCCGTCGGCCCAGAACTCGGCCAGCACCCGGGTGTAATCGCCGCGGGGGACGAAATTATCGGCGTAGGGCTGGCCGGTGACGGGGTTGCGGGGGCGGCCGTCGCCGGGCTGTCCACCGTCCAGCTCATCGTAAAAGGTGCGGTACTCGGCGGGCGTAGTGGGCAGGGGGGTGGTGCGATTTCCGCGGGCACCCGGGCTGATGTTCCACAGTACGCCATCGGAGGGATCGAGGTGGCTGGACCACTTCAGGACCAGCTCGAAGTTCCAGCGGAAGAAGTTGAGCTCGGCGGTATCGCTTTCCTGCCAGTAGGGGGGCGGGCCGGGGTCGTGGTAGACGGGGCTGT
>CAZKPE010000562.1:0-1662 GCA_964554545.1 uncultured Lewinella sp. | reverse complement strand
AGTTATACTCGGACTAAGCAACTTTCACGCCCGTAATTTTTACCTTTGACCGGACTACGGTGATCCCGCTTTTTCGGCCAGGTTTGCCGCTTGGGACCCGTAGTCTTCCTTTGCCCTGCTGCGCGCTTTGCGCTGCTGCTTACTCACGGGGGCATCGGCACGATCGCAGGGCTGGTATCGGTTAACCGACTTAGTTTTTGCTTCCTTAGCCGTTGCTCTGGCGGACTCCGGCTCCGATTGGTGCTGGTTCAACTGATCCACTCCGGCGCAAAAGGGGGTGTTATGCTTCAACATGCCGAAGAGGATGCGCACCAGCTTATGCATCAGCACCCCCAGGGCAGCGTCGTGGGTCTTACCTCGCTTACGCTGTTTGACATAGATTGCTTTGAGATAGGGCTCGGTCTGCAGACAGCGAAAGGCCAGCAGGTACAACTCGCGTCGCACCAGGCTGGCCCCCTGCTTGGACATTCTGGGCCGGTAGGCCATCCCGTCCCCGCTTTGCTTCATACGGGGCTGTACGCCGAAGAAGGCGGCCATTTGTTTGGCCCCGGCAAAGCGTTTGACGTCCTCGATGTAGCAGAGTAGGATCACCGCGCTCACCCGGCCCATACCCTTGATGGAGCACAGCAGCTCCACCGACTCAGGGGGCACGGGAGCCAGTTCGAGCAGATCGGCCTCTACGACTTTGATCTCGCCCTGAAGATGAAGAATCTGACGGGCGTGGGACTGGATGGCTCGTACCACGGCCGGTGGGGTACGGGGCTCGTCCACGCCCTGCTTCAGGGCCTGGTGGATTTGCTCAGCCTTGCCTGCGGGTACTCGCTTGAGCTTTTTGAACCCCTGGCGGGAGGCCCGCAGCATGCTTTGGCGCGAGCCGTACTGGCTCAGCATCTGGAGAAAGTACTGGGGCCAGCCTTCGGATTTGGTCGCTTCCACAGAAGGCAGGTAGCGGTACAACAACTTCAGCAGGGCATTCTTGTGACCCGTAGCCTCCTGCTGTAGCCGGGCCCGCTGCGTGACCAGGGTGCGCGCCGCGGCAAAGCCCGGATCGCTTTCGTAGGCGGGCTGAAAGGGGAAGTGGTCCAGGTTCTTGGCCACGTGGCGGGCAATGGTCAGGGCACTGACGCCATCATCAATACTGGAGCGACGTTGGGCTTCATACTCGTGGAAGATGATCTTGGGGTTGATCCGGTAGGCCCGCACGAAAACGGATAGCTTCCCGGTTCGGGCCAGGCGCAACCAATTGTCTTCGTAGCCTCCCGTACTCTCGGCAACCAGCAAAATGTGGCTCGGCCGGTACTGGCGGTGCCAGTGAGCCAACTGCCGGCTCAGCACCGCATGACCGGCCGCCGTATCGTCCAGGCGAAAGCGGTCTTCGAGGACCTGCTGCGTGGCGGCGTTAAGCAGAATGAAGTCCCCGTAGCCCTTACTGACATCGAGGGCCAGTACCAGAGGGGTAGACATAAACAGCAATTTTAGAAGTGAGGGAATAGCTAGCCAAGCTCAAGCTTGTGAATACGGCCTCGGGGGCCTAGTTATACTACGAGCGTAAGTCTAGCCGAGGGCAAAAACTGCGCTACGGTCTCTCGGACCAGCGAGCAAAGAGCCTGCTCTCCCGGCTAAACTAGCTAACTTCAACTACGGGCAATGATACAAGCGAGC
>CAZKPE010000561.1:0-1665 GCA_964554545.1 uncultured Lewinella sp. | reverse complement strand
AAATGTTACCATCCCCCCTTGCACCCGCGCGCCGCCGCCCCCCTGAGCCGCCCGTCCATCCCCGGCGATTCCGTCCATCCCCGGACGAAGTCCGTCTACCCCAGGGCGAAGCCCCTCTAATACGTACCTTCGCCCCCATGGCAAAAGTCGTCGCAATCGCGAACCAGAAGGGCGGGGTGGGCAAGACCACGACGACCATCAATCTCGGGGCCTCCCTGGCGATCCTGGAGCGGCGTGTCCTGATCGTGGATGCCGACCCCCAGGCCAATGCGAGCAGCGGAGTGGGCATCCCCCAGGAGGAGCTGGAAGCCAGTATCTACGACGTGCTGATCAACGGGATGGACGTGCAGGAGGTCATCTACGAGACCGAGACCCCCAACCTCCACATCGTGCCCAGCAGCATTAACCTGGTGGGGGCCGAGGTCGAGCTCATCAACCGCTTCCGGCGCGAAGACGTATTGAAGAACAGCGTCATCGAGCCCCTGCGCAAGCACTACGACTACATCCTGATCGACTGCCTGCCCAGTTTGGGCTTGCTCACTATCAATGCCCTTACCGCCGCCGATTCGGTGCTCGTACCGGTGCAGTGCGAGTATTTCGCGCTCGAAGGACTGGCGAAATTGCAGAATACCATTCAGTTGGTGCAGCAGCAACTCAATCCCCGGCTCGAACTGGAGGGCATTTTGCTGAGTATGTACGACCAGCGCCTCCGTCTCGCTAATATGGTGGTGGACAAGGTCCGGGAAAACTTCGGCGACCAGGCCTTCACCACCATCATCCACCGCAACGCCCGCGTCAGCGAAGCCCCGAATATGCACATGCCCGTGGTGATGATCAACGCTGGCAGCCGGGGCGCCACGAATTTCCTAAACTTAGCCGAGGAGTTTCTGCTTAAGAACGGCGAGAAGATCCCCAAGTGAGCAGAAAAAAACGCCGCCGCAAGACCGACGCGCCCGTCCCCCCCGTCACCCCGCCCCCCTCCAGTCGTTGGCGGTTTTTTGTGTGGATGTCGGCCTTCTTCGCCCTGGCGGCCCTGCTGGTCAGGCTGGACGTGATCACCGCCTGGCCGGGTGGGGAAGGGTACGCACTGGCCCGGGCGGTCGGTACGGATTGGGGGAGCTACCTGCCCGCCGCCCTGAATCATGCGCTGCTACCCTGGGGACTGGCCATCGACACCGATACCGACGCCATCTTCCTTTTTCCCCGCTTGCTTTCCGCCCTGTGGCTACTGCTGACCGCCTTTTTCACCTACCGCTGGGCGGGCCGGCTGTTCGGCAAGCGCACCATCGAACTGGCCCTACTGGCTGCGGCGGCCTCCTTCTTCCTGCCCTTCTTCGGCAAAGTGGCCACCGCCGATACGCTGGCGTTGCTGGGGCATGCCGGCATGGGGTGGACGGTGCTGCTCTACGGTGTCAGTAAGGATCGGAAAAAGGCACTCCCATTTGGCATCTTTACCCTGCTGGGGGCCATTGCCGCTCCCGTATCCACGCTGCTGTTGTCGCTGATGCTGGTCGTGCTAGCCGTTTTTCAGCGTACCGATTACAACTGGACCGTCCCCTCGGCCGTCGGTACCCTGATCAGCCTCATCGTGTTGGTGGCGCAAGGTCCTCAGGACGCGAGCACCTACTGGTACTACGGGCAGGAGGACAGCCGGGTGCTCGATCT
>CAZKPE010000560.1:0-1680 GCA_964554545.1 uncultured Lewinella sp. | reverse complement strand
AAGTTATTTCAAACAGGCTTGCAATTTGTAAAACAATTTGTAATATTTGCCCGGCATAGATTTTTACCACGAAGGAGAACGGTATGACGGCGGAACGGGCGCGGGCGGCGCTGAAGAAATATTTCGGATACGAAACCTTCCGGCCCCTGCAGCAGGGGATCATCGAGCACGTGTACGCCGGTAAGGACGCCATCGTGCTCATGCCCACCGGCGGCGGGAAGTCGATGTGCTTCCAGATTCCGGCCGTAACGATGACGGGTACGGCGATCGTCGTCAGCCCCCTGATCTCGCTGATGAAGGACCAGGTGGACGGGCTGCGGGCCGCCGGTATCCGGGCCGCCTACCTGAACAGTAGCCAACGGGGCAGTGAGAGCCACGCCGTAGAGCAGGCCTACGAACAGGGCGAACTACACCTGCTGTATGTAAGCCCGGAAAAGTTACTCAGCCCGGGCTTTTTTACCTTTCTGCGGCGGCGACGGGTGTGCCTCTTCGCCATTGACGAAGCCCACTGTATTTCGGCCTGGGGGCATGACTTCCGGCCGGAGTACACCATGCTCAAGCAACTCAAGACGGCCTTCGCCGACGTGCCGGTGCTGGCCCTGACCGCCACGGCCGACCGGCTGACGCGTAAGGATATGGCTGAGCAACTGGGCATCCCCGACGCCAAGCAGTTCATCGCCAGCTTCAACCGGCCGAACCTGAGTCTGGAGGTCCGCCCCGGACAGAAGCGCCGCGAGCAGATCGTCCGCTTTATCCGCGATCGCCCGAATATGGCCGGCATCGTTTACTGCCTGAGCCGCAAGCAGACCGAGCAACTGGCCGAAAAGCTGCGGGAGGCCGGCTACAACGCCGAGTGCTACCACGCCGGCCTGAGTGCCGACCGGCGGGCACGGGTGCAGTCGGATTTCATCAACGACAAGACGCTCATCGTCTGCGCCACCATCGCCTTCGGGATGGGCATCGACAAGAGCAACGTGCGCTGGGTGATCCATTACACCATGCCCAAAAACCTGGAGAACTACTACCAGGAGATCGGGCGGGCCGGCCGCGACGGCTCTAAGTCGGACACCCTGCTGTTCTACTCTTACAACGACTACACCACCCTCAAAGACATGATCTCCGGCGGGGGGAACAGCGAGATCCAACTCGCCAAGCTGGACCGGATGAAGGAGTACGCCGAGAGTCTGGCCTGCCGCCGCCGTATCCTGCTCAACTACTTCAGCGAGGACCACGGAGAGGATTGTGGCAACTGCGACGTCTGCGCCAACCCGCCCGAGCGCTTCGACGGCACGGTATTGGCCCAGAAAGCACTGAGCGTGGTGGCGCGGCTGCGGCAGTCAGTCGGCATCAACATGGCCATCGACGTGCTGCGCGGCTCGGCCCGACAGGAAGTCAAGCGCAACGGCTACGACCGAATACCAACCTACGGGGCGGGGCGGGACCTGTCGACCTATGACTGGAATCAGTACTTCAATCAGCTCATCAGCCTGGGCTACCTCTACGTCGCCCACGAAGACTACCACAAGCTCCGTCTGGCCCCGGCCGCCCGGCGGGTGCTTTTCGACGGGGAGGGGGTCGAGCTGGTCAAGTTTCAGACCATCCGGGACCGGAAGAAGGCGGAGAAAGCGAAGTCCGCCAAACTGGCTTCCGCCCCCCGCAGTCGGGGCAGCCTCTTTGAAG
>CAZKPE010000559.1:0-1681 GCA_964554545.1 uncultured Lewinella sp. | reverse complement strand
TTTGCGTTCGACCGAAGCGATCTCATTGCGCTGATTGCCCTGGTGATCAGTTTACTCGGCACGATGCTGGCCTACCGGGAAACCAGCATTTTAGGCGAGCAACAACTTCTGGCCCAGGAACAACAACAGCTTGCCCTTGATCAGAAAGCCGCGAACGTCTGGCCGTACATCTCGATCAGCTTCGAGTTTGGCCAGAGCAGTGATACCACGATGGATCTCCAGTTTGACATCATCAATGATGGGGTTGGCCCAGCTTTGATCAGTGAAACCTATTTGCTACTGGATGGCGAACGCATTGAGATCGATTCCATCGCGGCGGCCGTACAGCACGCTTACCCTCAGCTCAGGCCGGAGCTTACCTACTATTCGAGGTTCGAGGATGGCATCTTGCGCCCCGCCGACCTCACCTCGCTTTTCACCCTTCGGTTTCAGGAAAACAACCCTATGCGCAGCGTGGTCACCGAACTGGCCGATCGATTGGATCTTTACTGCTGCTACTGCTCGGTGTACGGCGAGTGTTGGCGTTTCGTAAAGGGCGGTTGGGCCGAACCTACGAAGGAGTGCGTCATTCCTACGCTACGTTAAATTAGTCGCCTGATCTAGCTAATGGAAGAGCCTACAATACCGACAACCACCCCAAACGATCCGCCTTTGCCGGCGCTACGTGGAGGATGAGTGGGCCGTGCAAGCGGAGGACTGCGTAGTGCCCGGTGCTATCTTCCGTGCCCCGGCCCGCTAGATTTCGCTATACTTGCCAACTACTAAAATCGATCGAGCACATGCCAAGAAAATTACGAATGGGAATGGTCGGCGGGGGCCGCGGGGCCTTCATCGGCGGGGTACACCGCTTTGCCGCCGCCCTGGACCAGCAAATCGACCTCGTCTGTGGTGCGTTCAGCAGCAATCCGGAAAAATCCCGCTTATCGGGGGAGGACCTTTTCCTGCCCGCCGACCGCGTCTACGGTAGCTACGAGGAGATGATCCTACAGGAAAAGAAGCTACCGGAAGATGTGCGCATGGATTTCGTCTCGATCGTCACCCCTAACCACGTTCACTTCGGCCCGGCTAAGCTGGCGCTTGAAAATGGCTTTCACGTCGTTTGCGACAAACCCCTCGCCTTCAACGTCGACGAAGCCGAGCAGCTGGTCCGCCTGGTAGAGGAAACCGGTCTGGTGTTCGCCCTTACCCACAACTATACCGGCTACCCCATGGTCAAACAGGGCCGCGACATGATCGCCCGGGGCGACTTCGGCAAGGTCCGCAAGATCGTGGTCGAATACCCCCAGGGCTGGCTCTCCAGCCGTAAGGAAGATACCGATAACAAACAGGCCGGCTGGCGGGTCGATCCGAGCAAGTCTGGCATGGGCGGCGCTATGGGCGACATCGGCACCCACGCCGAAAACCTGGCCGAGTATATGTCGGGGCTCAAAGTCACCGAAGTCTGCGCCGACCTGACCTCCTTCGTCGAGGGCCGCCGACTGGACGACGACGCCAACATCCTGCTTCGCTTCGAAAAGGGGGCCAAAGGCGTCCTGCATTGCTCCCAGATCGCGGCCGGCGAGGAAAATGGTCTGAACATCCGCATCTGGTGCGAGACCGGCGGCGTCGAGTGGCATCAAATGGAGCCCAACACCCTCATCGTCAAGCAGCACGACGGACCCTCGACCTACTACCGTACCCG
>CAZKPE010000558.1:0-1682 GCA_964554545.1 uncultured Lewinella sp. | reverse complement strand
CGGCCGCGTGGACTTCGCTGAGGATCACCGGGGTGGGGCCGGAGGGGCGGACGTATAGTGTTGGGGGGAGTCGGTAGGGGGTCCCGAGTGGGATAGCACACGTTAGGAAGGTGTTGCCGTGGGCAGCATAGGGACGATCGCCACTGAGTTCTACACGGTGCATTCCTCAGCGTACACTACGAGAAACGCACTCAATCACCCCGTATTCCCGGACTACCGAACTTCCACGGCAAACCAGAGTTAGGAAGTCGCCCGCTCCCCACTCCCCTATGGACTCCACCGACGTACTTCTCCACTGGTTCTACGTAGCCGTTATGGCCCTGAGCGGCGTTGCGATCCTAATGATGGCCCGCCGACCGAAGGGAGTGCCGCAGTACAAATACCTCATCCACGCCTTCGTAGTGATCTGGTCCGGGATGGCCTATTCCGCCATCGCGCTTGGGCAGGGTTCCGTAGAGATCAACGGCCAGCCGGTTTACTTCGCCCGCTATCTCGACTGGGTCGTCAGTACCCCCTTATTGTTGCTATCGCTAGTCCTGACCGGTAAGTACACCCTGAAACTGGAGGGTACGATCACGGCCGGGCTGTTGGGTGCGCAGGTGATTATGGTCCTAACCGGACTGATCGGCGACCTCTCCGTCAGCGAAGACAAGTGGTTCTGGTACGTCTCCGGCTGTGTAGCCCTGATCGTCGTGTATCGGCTAATGTGGAAGGAGTTGTACGAGAAGGCCAAAATTCAGGGTCCGGAACTTACGGCGGCCTACAAGGCATCGGCCGTCTATCTGAGTGTACAGTGGATACTGTATCCAACCGTCTGGGCGCTGGGTACGCCGGGGGTAGGAATATTCGGTTCACTACTGACCTCGGTGTTGTTTATCATCCTGCCCATCGTGTCCAAGGCGGGTTTTGCTTTTTACAACCTTTCTAAACTGCGGGGCCTTCCGGACTACCTCCATCAGGGGGCCATCAATCCGCGTACAGTGACGGAAGCCCGGGCGGCAGTCCCCCAACCACAATAAGCACACGGATACGGAGGTACACGAGCGGTCGGGGTAAGTGTATCGGCACGTATGGTCCCGGTTTCCCGGGGTGAATCGTCACCGGTGAATAGGCTCTTCCTGTTCAGTCAACCGTAGCCGCCAGCCGCCGCACCTCCTCCAGTCCCGCCACCAGTGCCCGCCCGTAGGCGGAAGACGCCCTCAACTTTAGGGTCACGGGACCAGTCACTCGGCCGTTCGCCAGACTGCGAACCGCCGCGATGGACGCGTCCTCCGGGTCGTAGAAATTGGGGGCTAAAACATACCGCTCCAGCTTATCCGGTACAGGATCGCAGAAGACTTCCGCCAGTACCGTATTCTCTTCCTTCATGGCGGCGTAGTAGGTCAGCAGGTCGTTGAGCCAGCTCTTCACGTCGCTGAATTCGGGCCGCAGGGTATGGGTGCGGATGAGGTTGCGCTGCTGCATCAGGTGAAACAACTCCGCGACCTGCTCTGGTGCGATGCCGTCCACTTGACCCTCTAGCGGCACCTGCTGACCGCCGGGCGCCGCGTTCTGCAATTGCTTCATCAGGTAAGTGTCCCGGTAGTGGCCGCTTTCGGTGTTTTCCGCCTTTAGATGGTCGGCCATTACGGCGGCTACGCGGTGACCGGCGGCCAGGGCGAATTGGGTGTAGCCACGGTCCT
>CAZKPE010000557.1:0-1684 GCA_964554545.1 uncultured Lewinella sp. | reverse complement strand
GCCTCGACCAGTCCGATGTAGCTCTCCGCCGCCACGGCCGCCCCGTCGCAGTGCATGACGCTCTCGCAGCCCCCGCCGAAGACGTAGCCCTGGGTGGCGGCGATGACCGGTATGGCCGAGTAGCGCAGCCGCATGACGCTCTGCTGGAAGAGATTGACCGCCATGTTAAGTTCCTCGAACTCCTGCTGGTAGGCCAGCTGGGCGATCATCATCAGGTTAGCACCGACGCTGAAGTTATCGGCGTTGTTGCCGAGTACCATGCCGCGCCAGCCTTCGTCCTCGAGTTTGGTGATGGCCTCTTCGTAGCCCCGCAGGACGCCCTCGCCAATGCTGTTGTGGGCACTGGTGAACTCCAGACAGGCCACGCCGTCGCCAATGTCGTGCAACGTGACTTCGCTGTTCTGGTAGACAGGCTTTTGCTCCCGTAGGTTATCCAGGATGATGAAAGACTCGGTACCCGGCTTGACCTTATACGTTCTGGACTCGATGTCGTAGTACTTCAGCTTTCCATCCTCCTGCTTGTAGAAGCTATCATGGCCGGCGGCCTGCATTTCCTTTACCCAGTCGGCGATACTACCGCCTTCCGTCTCGGCGGCGTCGATCCCGGCCTGCAGTCCGACGGCGTCCCAGTATTCGAAGGGGCCCATCTTCCAGGCGTAGCCGGCGCGCATGGCATCGTCGATGCTGTAGAGGTTGTCGCTGATCTCGGGAATGCGGTTGGCGGAGTAGGCGAAAAGTCCGGCCAGCATCTTGCGGACCAGCTGTCCGCCCTTGTCCTCTTCGTTGAACAGGGCCTTCACGCGCCGCTTCGGATCGTCGATTTGCTTGGCGACCTTGAGGGACTTCAGGTCTTCCCGCTGACTGGGCTCGTACTCCAGCGTCTTCAGATTAAGGCCGAGGATTTGGCGGTTGCCCTCCTCGTCGGTGATCTTTTTGTAGAAACCCTGCCCGCTTTTGTTACCCAGGAAGTTATTGTCCAGCAGAAACTGGTAGTACTGGGGAATCTCCATGACGGCGCTAGCCTCATCGTTGGGGGCATTTTCGCGGATGCCGGTCATGACGTGAGCGCCGGTATCGTGGCCGACCAGGTCACCGAGGCGGAAGGTGCCGGTTTTGGGGCGACCGAGGGCGGGGCCGGTGAGTTTGTCGACGGTCTCGATGCGTAGGCCCAGCTCGTCCGTCAGGGCGTAAGTCTTGCTCAGGCTGTACACGCCGATGCGGTTGCCGATGAAGGCCGGGGTGTCTTTGGCAAGGACGGTCGTCTTGCCCAGGTAAAGGTCGCCGTAGTGCATGAAAAAGTCGATCACCTCCTGCTTCGTATCGGGGCCGGGAATGATCTCGAAGAGCCGCAGGTAGCGGGCCGGGTTGAAGAAGTGGGTACCACAGAAGTGTTGGCGGAAGTCCTCGCTCATCCCCTCCTGGATCATGCGGATGGGGATACCGGAGGTGTTGGTGGTCACCAGGCTACCCTTGCGACGGACCTTATCGACCTGCCCGAGCACTTTCTGCTTGATGTCCAACCGTTCCACGACCACCTCGATGATCCAGTCATAGTCGCCGAGCTTGTCCATGTCGTCGGTGAAGTTGCCGACGGTGATCCGGGAAGCGAAGGCCTTATCGTAGAGTGGCGCGGGCTTAGATTTGATGGCCGTTTGCAGCGCCTTGGTCGCTACCGAGTTTCGGA
>CAZKPE010000556.1:0-1685 GCA_964554545.1 uncultured Lewinella sp. | reverse complement strand
GACATCAACGGAACGGTGGGCGTACTCTTCGAACAGGCCAGTAGCCGGGGCCACCTGCAGGAAAGTGACAACGGGCTACTTAGTTTCCCCTTTACCATCCGTAACCAAGTGGTGACGGCGCTGAGTAGTTTCCGGGCACTGGGCGGACTGCACGACGACCTGCTGCGCTACCAGCGGGAATTCAAGCTGGAACAGGACGTGGCCGGAAGCAGCGGCTACACCATCGACGCCACCGAAGACCCCAGTCGGGCGCGGGAACTGGCGCGGATTATGCACCTACATGACCTGCCAGTGGAGCAGCAAATGGAGGGGGGGATGGTGAGCCGCTACTTCATTCCGCAAACGGCGGCCAGCCGAGCCTTCTTCGAGCCAATTTTGGAATTTGAGGATAGCCTCTTCTACGACGTCAGCACCTTCAGTATGCCGCTGGCCTTCAACCTGGACTACACGGAAGGACAGCGGGGTGGGGGAGAGTGGTCGGCCTTCGATCCGAAGGCGGAGCGGACACTGCCCAACGTGCGCCGAGCTGCATACGCCTACCTGCTGCCCTACGACGACTACTACGCCCCGAAGGCCGCCTATCAATTACTCGATGCCGGCGTGCGGGTGAAAGTGAGCAGCAGCGGCTTCACGCTGCCCGACGGGCGGACGAGCTTCGACCGGGGGGTACTGATGATCCCGGTCGCGAACCAGGAAATGGATGCGGGGGAACTGAACGAGCTGGTCAACGACATACAGCGGGAGACGGGCGTGGCCTTCCACCCCCTCAACAGCGGCAACGTGCGGCGGGGCGACCCCATGCTCGGAAGCCGCTCGGCCTATGAGACGCTGCGCAAGCCCGAGATCGCCCTGATCGTAGGCGACGGAACGAGTAGCCTGGACGCCGGCGAAGTCTGGCACCTGCTGGATCAGCGCTTCGGCATCCCGGTCACCAAACTACCGACCGAGGACGTGGCCCGCGCGAATCTGGACCGCTACAATACCATCGTGCTGGTAAATGGCTACTACAACGGACTGGGCGACGGCTTCGCGGAGGCGCTGAAGGACTGGATGGGCCCGGGGCGGGTGCTCATCACCAGCAAGAACGCCGGTAGCTGGGCGGCGAAGCAGGGACTGGCGAGTATCGAAGTCCGGGAGTTGGATAAGGACACCCTCACCGAACGCCCCTACGAAAAAGCTTACCGCGACGGCGGTGGCCGGGTGCTGGGCGGCTCCATCTTCAACACCCGCGGCGACCTGACGCACCCCCTATTGTTCGGCATGGACCGGGAGGAGATTCCCGTTTTCCGCCGGGGTACCTTGCTCTTCGAACCGGCCGACAATGCCTACGCTACCCCATTGCGGTATATGGAGGCGCCCCTGCTGAGTGGCTACAGTCCGCGCGGCTTCGCGGAGAAGGCGGCAGGTTCGGCGGCCATCGTAGTGAGTGGGATGAACGGCGGGCGGACGATCCACTTCGCCGACAACCCCAACTTCCGCGGCTTCTGGTACGGGACGAACCGGCTGTTTATGAATGCGGTGTTATTGGGGCATACGGTTTCGGGGGGGACGGTGGAGTAGGGGAGCGGCGTGATGGGGTATGACTACGGCTTTAGGATCTAGAATCCGCAAGTGGCTAGGTTCCTGTCAGTGGGGTGTGACGGGAACTTGATGTAGGATAAACTGTGTAGATTATAGCAAAAACA
>CAZKPE010000555.1:0-1691 GCA_964554545.1 uncultured Lewinella sp. | reverse complement strand
CGAAACGGATGTGCTGAACTACCTGCTTGCCAATCCAATGGAGCACGCCGAACACCCCGTGCGGCGGATCATGCGGCAGCCCTTCCCCGAGGTGAGTTCCGATCTGACGCTGAGCGAGCTCGGCCGGCACATCACTAAGGAGAACCCCGCCGTGGTCGCTACCGACCGCAGTGGGCGCAAGCACCTGATTGCCCAGTATGATATCCTGCAGGCAATTTAGGAAGAGTAAAGACTGGCATGCTACGCAGGAATCTACCCCTCCCAGTATGGCTCGAAAGTCAGCGTCCGCTCGTCCAGATTGAGCGCGACTAGTTGACCCATCCCGGCTTCAGCTAGCGCGCAGCCGTTGTCGATGCATATTCGGCCGGCGGCGTTTAGGTAGTCCAGATTTTGCCGGATGGCCACTCCGGTCGCCGGCGTGTGGCCGTAGACGATAATCCGGCCCGCCAGCCATTGCCGATCGGTCAAGTGCTCCCACCCCCGCGCCCATAGCATGGCCTCTTGGTCGACGAGGGGAAATCCGGTAGTGAAGTTGAGCCCCGCATGCACCAGAATGTATCCTTTCGTCTCCAAAAAGTAGGGCAGGGTACGAATCCAGTCCAGTGTTTCCTCAATGTGGTTTTGGCGGGGAAAGTAGTCCCAGGGCCGCCCACCGCTGGTCAGGGCGTCCAGTAGCATTTGCTCGTGGTTACCGCGCAGGCAGTGAACGCGGTACCCTTCCCCTTGCAGTTGCCAGATGAACTCGAGGACGGCTCGGCTACTGGGCCCCCGGTCGATGTAGTCGCCGAGGAGGAAGAGCTCGTCCGTGCGCTGTAGGTCGATCTTCCGTAGGAGACGGAGGAAGGTCTGGGCGCAGCCGTGGATGTCGGAGATGGCGTAGCGGGGCATGGGGTGACAAATTTACAGACCTCCGAGGTCTGACAATACGGCAGCTATTCAGACTGCTGACTGACCAGTAATTACTTGGATGCGCGAAGGTATTGCGGAAATCTTTTGCTGACATTCTGTCAGACCTCGGAGGTGCGACAGAATGTCAGACTAACTCAACCCCGTCGTAAAAAGCGCTCAGCCCGATCTCGATCCCTAGTGTCCGGAAGGGCACCGACTGCTCCGGCCGATGGTAGTTCCCGATGTGCCACAGGTTCCGCTGCTCGCGGTAGAAGGTTTCTACGTACTGCCGGCGACTATCGATCAGGACGTACTCCCGGAAACTTTCCAGTTTGCGGTAGGCGGAGAATTTTTCCGTGCGGTCGTAGTCGGCCGTACCTTCGCTGAGCACCTCAACGATCAAGGCCGGATTAATAAGCCGAGCGATTCCCGCCCCTTCGTCTTCGTAGCGTGGGGGAAGGTCACAAACGGCGCTGATGTCGGGAAAGAAGTAACGGTTGATGGAAGCGATGGCCACGGCCGTTTCGCTCGATTTCACTCTACACTTATGGGTGGCGGTGCGCAGCGCGACGAAGGTATTATCCACTACATCGGCGTGCGCCGGCGTCCCCCCCGCCATCATCCGCACCTCCCCGTCCAGGTACTCGTACTTATGCAACGAGTCCCGGAGGAGTTTCAGATACTCCGCTTTCGTGTAGTGGCGATCGGTGACGATTTCGGCGCGTTCCATAACGTGAAAATACGGCATCCGAATCGTTGCCCGCTAGTCCTCCGCCAGCACGCGGGTATCGTAGGTCCCGATC
>CAZKPE010000554.1:0-1693 GCA_964554545.1 uncultured Lewinella sp. | reverse complement strand
CGAAACTGAGCGTCGTCTGGCAGCACCGCAGCTGGGGGGAGGCGGCCGATAAGGACTTCCCCTGGGCCATGACCCTTTACGGCAGCAAGGGTACGCTGGAGGCCGACCCCTACAAGTACGACTTCACGCCACGGAAGGGCGAGACCCGGCGGGTAAAGGCCGTCTACGAGCGGGAGAAATTCCCGGAAGACCTGGAGGAGAAGGATATCGAACTCCACGCCGCCCCCGCCACCCGGGCCCACATGATTGATTGGCTGACAGCGATCGAGTCCGGTAGTACGCCGGTCTCCGATATCAAAGCGGGCTACTGCTCGACCGTGTCCTGCATCCTGGGTAATCTGGCGCTGGAGGCGGGTCGGCCCTTGCGTTACGATCCGGCTACCCGTTCGTTGGCTTCGGGGGAGGAGGGGCTACTGGCGCGGGCGTATCGGGCGCCTTACGTGCATCCGTAGTAAGGCTTCACCGCGGAGGGCGCTAAGGTATGCGCGGAGGAATCTCAGAGGCGGCTCTGCGTTTACCTCTGCGCATACCTCCTTTACCTCCGCGGTGAATACGCACACCCCCTATCTTCGCCCCCGTGTCGCAGCCCCTCTCTAACCTCCTCAAATTCATCCTCTTCGTCGGCCTGGGTTTCGGCATCCTCTACCTGCTCTACCAGAACCAGCAGGAGGCCTACGCCGCCGATTGTGCCCTGCGCGGGATCTCCGCCGGTGAGTGCAGCCTGATCGACAAGGTCATTTACGACTTCCGGACCGCCAATTTCTGGTGGCTCGGACTGACGCTGGTCGCCTTCTGCATCAGCAACCTGAGTCGGGCCATCCGCTGGAACATGCTGCTACGGACGCTCGGTCACCGCCCCCGCCTCATCAACGCCTTTCTGACCATCAACCTGGCCTATTTCGCCAACTTGGGCTTTCCGCGACTGGGGGAGATCGTCCGGCCCACGGCCATGGCGCGCTACGAGCGCATCAAACTGGAGCGGGTCATCGGCACCGTCGTAGTGGGCCGCACGTTGGACGTCATTACCATCCTCATCCTCTCGGCGATCACTTTACTGGTGGCGGGTGACCGGCTCTGGATGTGGCTACGGGAGAAGGCCGTAATCGGTGAACGCCTGGAGGGGCTGGAGTGGATACTGACCTCCCTGGTCGTTCTGGGGATATTGGGGGTCCTAGCCGTTTGGTTCCTCCGCGATCGCATTCGGGCGACCCGGGTGGGGGCTAAGGTCACTGATATTCTACGCGGTTTTGCCGAGGGGCTACGGACCATCGCCACCGTCGAACGGCCGGGCTGGTTTGTCTTCCACAGCCTCAACATTTGGCTGATGTACTACGTCATGACGCTCTTCGTGTTCCTGGCCTACGATCCCACGGCGGGGCTGGGCCTGGAGGCGGCGCTGACGACCTTCGTGGCGGGGGGCTGGGGCATCGTGATCCCGAGTCCGGGGGGCATGGGCAGCTACCACTACCTGGCCCAGAGCGCTCTGGAACTGTACGGTGTACCGGGGGAGGATGGCTTCAGCTGGGCCAACATCAGCTTTTTTACCATCAATATCGGCTGCAACGTGTTGATCGGCTTACTGGCACTGCTCTTGTTGCCGCGTATTAACCGCTTCTACGAGCCCGCTTAATTCCACTTCGTGTTCCGCACCTGGCGTATCGGCCGCATTTTCGGCGTTCCCACGGAACTGCAC